>JAQBVJ010000066.1 GCA_027623235.1 Planctomycetota bacterium | reverse complement strand
CGTACCCGCTGGAGCCGCTTCGTCCTCAACCTCGTCAAACAGAACGACGCCACCTGTCCAGCTCGCCAGCACACCCAGCAGACGAAGGTCTTTACGAGGTCCCACAGCAAAACTGCTGACCGGAATACTGGCCGCGCGGAAGCGGCTCACCGTCTCCTGCATCTCACCAGTCTGAATCAGTCGCGAACCACTGACGCCGTCACCAATGTAGACAACGGAAGCCGATTTCGAATCCCGAGCCGCACCGACCGCGGCCGTCAAAGCGGCCTTCAGATCGGTCGCTCCCAACGGAGCTCGACGCCGCAACTGCTTCCGGGCACCGACAAGGTTTTCGCTGCTGACCGTGCCGAACCCAGAGGTCAGCTCGTTTGGTCGCACGTCAATCGCGAACAGGCGAACGCGATCGGTATCCGGCAGCGAGTCGAGAAAACCATCCAGCACGCTCAAGGCCTGCTTGCGATGCGATCCCGTCTGACTCGCCGATGTGTCGAACAGGACGACATGATCGTGAGCGGTCGTCCGAACCGATACACGCGCTGGCCCGATCAGAACCGCGTGGTACTGCTCGCCCTCCGACTCGTACTTCAGGACACGGGCAGGGTGAGCTTCGCTGGTGTGAGTCGCTCGCGACGGAGCCGCCGTTTGGGCGGACAGGGCACTTGTCAGTGCCAGAGCGAAACCAGGAACGAGAAACGCGACGCGACGTGGTGCCGAGGGCATCTTAAGTCTCCAGTGCCAGCAGTCAGACGACCTGGCCTTTCTTTTGGAAAAATATTCGCTTTTGGAAAAACATTCGGAACACAGCTTGAGTGTGCCTGAATTCACTCCACCGAACGTGCCTCGTGATTTTGAACGAGGGCGAGAATCCTTCAGTGGAGAAAGCTCTGCGACGTATCTCTTTGCTGCCGCATCGGGTGAATCTAAAACCGGAAAACGGGTTCAATTCTTATCAGAGAAGCGAACGAATCAGAATCCATTGAACGAGGATTCCAGCTCGGCCACAACAGCCTCAGAGAGTATTTTTCCGCAAACAATCCCGGGATCCAATTCAGATTTCCCGCCGTCGGGGACTTTCAGGAAAATTCCGGCCAGCTTGTCAGGCCGTGGAAATTTGAGCGATTGTGTCAGATCCCCGCGTCATCGCACGTCGCGAGTTTGCAGCAGTCCCGCAAGACGCAAGCGAAACGGAGAAATCTGCCGAGAACGGCCGCAAAATTGCCGCAACTCCCCGCAGGATCTCACCTTGACGCAAATCGGCGAATGCTGAGAATCCGCCCTCCGGCAGGCGTCCCGGCAGCGCTCCCACGTCGCCAGGCCACGCCAGAACATCCCACATTCCCTTTCCCTGCCTCTCTTTGCGATTCAGGACGAATCACATCGGGGGTGCAGCGAGGCTCCCATCGGACACGGAGGTCCGGCCATGCCCTCGCCTGCCAGAAGCAACCACCCCATACCTGTCAGCCTTCGCCGGCTCCTGCCGAACGCCAGTTTCGTCGGTTGCAGCGACATCGTTGCCGCCAATGCGACGGAGGATTCCCGACAGGCCGACTCCGACACCGTCTTCGCAGCGATTTCCGGCACACACGTTGATGGGATTCTGTTTGCCAGAGACGCGGTCCAGCGCGGCTGCCCGGCCGTGCTCGCAGAGCGGCCGCTGTCGGACATTTCCGTTCCGCAGTGCATCGTCCCTGACGCAAAGCTGGCTTATTCGCAATTGTGCGACGCGATTTTCGGATACCCCTCGCGACGCCTGAAAGTCTGCGGAGTCACCGGGACGAACGGAAAATCGACCACGGCCTGGCTGCTGCAGTCGATCCTGACCGCAGCGGGCGAGCGTTGCGGGCTGCTCGGCACGATCGAGTACAGCGACAGCGTCTGCGTTGAGCCCGCGACGCTGACGACACCCGACTCGCGCCAGGCGGCTCACTGGTTCCGAAGAATGGTCGACGCCGGTGCCTCCTGCGCAGCGATCGAACTTTCCAGCCACGCACTCAAGCAGCGCCGGGCCGCAGCAACACCGCTCGCCGCCGCCGTCATCACCAACGTCACACAGGACCACTTCGACTATCACGGCAACTTTGAGGATTACCTCGCAGCGAAGTCGCGGATCCTGTCGCTCGTCGCACCGGGAGGCTGCATCGTCATCAACGCAGACGACGCCGGCAGCGCGCGACTGATCGAACCGGCGAGACAGACCGGCCACCGGGTCATCACGATCGGCCTCACTCCGAATGCCGATCTCAACGCGAGCATTCTCGACGAATCCCTCGACGGTACACGCTTCCGAATCAGCTCTGCGCCAGGCTCGGTCGAACGCGTCGACTTTGAAGTCGCAACCTCCCTCCCGGCCCGGCACAACGTGATGAACTGCCTGGCAGCAACGGCCGTCGCCCTCCATTTCCGAGCCAGTCCGGAATCCATCGCAGCCGGCATCGAACAACTTCCCAGCGTGCCCGGTCGGCTTGAGCGAATCGACGCCGGACAGCCGTTTCGCGTTTTCGTCGATTACGCTCACACAGACGATGCCCTCCGCCGCGTCGTCGACAATCTCAAGTCGCTCACGACGGGCAAAGTCATCTGCCTCTTTGGAGCCGGCGGCGACCGCGACCGCGCGAAGCGACCGCTCCTGGCCGAGGCGGCTTCGCACGCCGACGCGACCGTCGTCACCAGTGACAACCCGCGAACGGAATCGCCGACTCAGATCATTGAGGACATCCTCGCCGGCTTCCCGGCCGGCTACACCGAATTCCACATCGAACCCGACCGGCGCCGCGCGATCGCTCGCGCGTTCTCGCTCGCCGAGCCTGGTGACTGCGTCCTGATCGCCGGCAAAGGTCACGAGACCATCCAGATCGTTGGCAACAAACGACGACCATTCGACGACCGCCTGATCGCCGCCGAACTGCTTCGCGAGCTCCCCTCCGTCCGCGCCGCCACGGCCGCTCATTCTGCAGAGACCGGCTCATGAAATTCACACTGGACGAAATCCAGACAGGCATCGGCCCCCTTCGCAGGACGGACGCCCACGTCCGTCCTGACCCGCCCCTCCCGCTCCCGCTCCGCATCATCACCGACTCCCGGGAAGCTGGCCCGGCCACAATCTTCTGGGCACTCCGGGGAGAAACCCACGACGGTCACGCCTTCGTCGAGTCCGCCCTCGCCGCCGGCTGCGACGCCGCAGTCGTCGAAGCGTCCCGAACTCCGTCCCTGCTCCCACCGCGGCGGGAGAGGGGAAACGGTCTCATCCAGGTCGAAAACACCCTCACCGCGCTGCAGAACCTCGCCAGCTGGAACCGGCGCCGGCATGCCACAAACGTCATCGGCATCACAGGCAGCTTCGGCAAGACGACCACGCGAGAGATGATCCACGCGGCCCTGCAGGACGAAGTGAATTCGCACCGCAGCCCGCGGAATTTCAACAACCACTTCGGTGTGCCGCTCACTCTGCTCGGCCTGACCGCTCAACACGGCGCGGCGATTATCGAACTCGGCGCGTCGGCACACGGCGAGATTCGAAGACTCTGCGAAATGGCCTCGCCGGAAATCGGCATCATCACGGGAATCGGCCAGGCTCACCGAGCCTCGTTTGGCGACGTGAACGAAGTCGCCGCGGCGAAAGGAGAACTCGCCGAAGCTCTGCCGAGTGACGGGCTCCTGCTGCTGTGCGGAGACGATGCTCACTCGGCTTCGCTGGCCCGCCGAACGTCAAGTCGAGTCACGCTCGTCGGCACCAGCCCGGATTGTCAGGTTTCTGCGGAGGCCATTTATCAGGACGGCGAACGGCTTTGCGTCCGCATCGACGGGACTGACTTCCGGATCCGGGCCGCCGGAAAACACTTCGCCCGGTCAGTCCTCTTCGCCGTCGCGACCGCGCGCAAGTTTGGCCTCAGTGAGAAACAAATCGCAACGGGGCTGGCTGACTTCCGAGCTCCCATCGGTCGATGCTCCGTCGAATCGATCGGCCAGTGGACGGTCATTGACGATTCCTACAACGCCAGCCCAGAAGCCTTCGCCGCCGCGTGCGGTCTGCTGGGAAGCTGGCCGACCGAGGCGCGACGCCTCCTGGTCTGCGGCGACATGCTCGAACTGGGAGACGCCGCCGCAGCCTGCCATCAGGACGCCGGCCTGGCCGCCGCGCAAGCCGGCATCGACCGCGTGTTCGCCCTCGGAGATTTCTCTCGTGACATCGTCGGCAGCGCTACCGATGCGGGCCTTGATCCAAACTGCGGCGAGGCGTTCAGCAAAACCGAAATGCCCTCGCTGCTGCATCGACTGCAGCAGACTCTCAGGCCAGGCGACGTGCTTCTGGTCAAAGGCTCGCGAGGACTGCGGATGGAGCGGGTCATCGAGTGGCTGCGGTCAGAGGTGATGTCAACGACGCTGCCGAAACACGTTTTACAAATCGAACGGATCCCCGGATTGATTCAGGAGTCCTTTAGCAGCCCGTTGAAGAAGTAGCGGCACGGCGCACGTCCACTGGAACCAGATTGGTGTCGGCTGATCACTGATTGTCGCCTTTCGCCCTGCGAAAGCAGCGCCACTTTCGCGGAGCGAAAGGCGACAATCCGCAGAACTCGGGGCCATTGGGCGGAAGCCGTCCGGTCCGAGTGTGTTTTTCCCGCGAAAACCGAGCGGAATACGCCGCTCCGCGAAATCGATTCGGCTTTTTCAACGGGCTGTCAAACTACGAACGGCATCCACACGACAGAGAGAAACATCGCGAATGCTCGTCTGGCTGATCCAACATTTCCGACCGCTGCTTGAGCAGGCTGAGATGCTCACCACAGGCGACTCGCGTGTTTTCATTACGGCTCGCGTCGCGATGGCTGGCGTGACTTCGTTCATTGCCGCGATCATTCTCGGGCCAATCGTCATCCACTGGCTCAAAGCGCGGTTTCAGGAGCGCATCGCAAGTGCCTCTGAAAAACTGAACGAACTGCAGAAGGAGAAGACGTCGACGCCGACGATGGGTGGCGTCTTCATTTCCGCCGCGATCGTGATCGCCTCGCTGATCTGCGGTGACCTGACGAATCCCTTCACGCTGTGCGGCATCGGCATCGTCACGGCATTCTGTGCTCTCGGAGCCTGGGACGACTGGATCAAGCTGAGCACGAAGAAAAACGGCCTGACTCCGAAACAGAAGCTGGCTGTTCAACTGGCACTGGCCAGCGTTTTTGCAACAGCGATCTACTTCGTGAATCGAAGCCACCCGGACGGACTGCAGCTTGTGTTTCCGATCGGCGACTACAAATGGTTCCTCGGAGCCGGCTTCATCGTGTGGGCCGTGCTCGTTCTGGTCGGCAGTTCCAACGGAGTCAACCTGACCGACGGGCTCGACGGGCTGGCAACAGGGTGCATGATTTTTGCCGGCTCTGCGTTCACCGCGCTGACATATCTGGCCGGGCACAAAACGATGGCCGCGTACCTCAGCATTCCCTACATCGAAGGTTGCGGCGAGCTGAGTGTCGTGATGGGAGCGATGGTCGGCGCGATGCTCGGCTTCCTCTGGTTCAACTGCTACCCCGCGCAGGTCTTCATGGGCGATGCCGGCTCGCTGCCGATCGGAGCCCTCCTCGGCCTGTCCGCTCTGGCCTGCCGCCAGGAGATGCTGCTCGTCCTGATCGGCGGCGTGTTCGTCGTCGAGACGCTCAGCGTGTTCGCCCAGGTCGGCTGGTTCAAAATGACTGGCAACCGCCTGATCGCCTGCAGCCCGCTCCACAACCACTTCTTATTCAAAGGCGAGCACGAAATCAAAATCGTCGTGAGATTCTGGATCAGCTCAGCTCTACTCGCGTTGATCGCCGTGGCGAGCCTGAAGATTCGGTGAAAGCTGTGCGGCTGGACCGAGCGCGGCAGGAGCTCGAATTGGCGATTCGGGCTACATAACCCAATTCCATCGAACTTCGTAAGGTCGGCCCCTACTGGCCGGGTCCCGTTTGGCGACGCCCAAAAAGTCGCGGGACGTCGCGGCTGCCTCGCGTGACCATCAGCACCAGGATTCCCTCAGGCAAGAGTTCGTAAATCACGACGTAATTGTCGACGGGAAAGAGCCGAATGTTTTCTCCCAGGTCGGGTCGGTGGTCGCCCATCAACGGCTGACGAGAGTACGCCTGGCACTTTTCGCCGATGCGGTCCAGGAATCCCCAAGGCGGTATCGAGGCTCCCGCTTTGAGTCGCGATGAAACGACCGATCTCAAGCAGATCCTGCTCCGCAGCATGCTCGCGAAGAACCCGCGGCGTCAGACCGAATCCACTTCGCGGAACTCGGCAGTCAGCGTGCCTTTGAGCGACGCGATATCCAGCGGCGCCACGGAACCGTTACGGGCACTTTCAAGGCGCTTTTGCAATTCCGCCCGCAACGCCTGGTGCTCTTCCAGATCGCGGTACATCGACACCGCGGTCTCAACCAGATCGTCGCGTGACTGAAAATCGCCGCGAGCGACTTTGTCCTGAATGTACTGTTCGATGTCTGTGCTCATTGATTGACCTCCTGAATTCAGAATAACACCAATCGATCTGAATTCTCAACGTGATTCAGACATCGCACTTTTTCGATCGTGAATTCACTGCCGAGCCCTGCCAATCGGGAACTCGTAGTCAGTCAGCAACTGGCCGGACCGAGGAGCGAAGCGACGATGTTCCGGCAAAGGGCTCGTGCATGGCGTCGGCTGCCGGGGCGGCGTTTCGCTTGATCCGGCTTACCGGCTCTTGATCCGACGTGCGTTTGTGGTCGACGTTTCCGGCGGTGCGACCCACGTTCGCAGGATTCGGCCTCGCGACTATACTTCGTCCTCGTTCCTGTTTTGGAACGGTTCTCTCAATCGATCATCGCAGCCCAACGGAAGTCCCATGTCCGAAGAAGTCAAACTCAGCAAAGTCGAGATTCTGAAACGCGACAGCAGGCAGCTTCGAGGTACCATTGCTGAGGAGCTCGATCCGGAAACCGAGTGTTTCTCCGGAGCCAACGTCGGCTTCCTCAAACATCACGGCACCTACCAGCAGGACAACCGGGACGAACGCGGCCAGAAAAACGACGACGGCACGAAGGCCGGCAAGGCCTACATGATGATGGTCCGGTCGCGGATTCCCGGCGGGAAGCTGACCTCCGACTGCCTGCTGGCTGAGCTCGACATGTGCGAGGAATTCGGCAACGGCACGCTGCGCATCACCAGCCGCCAGGGACTGCAGCTGCACGGCGTCATGAAGGACGACCTGCAGGCCACGATCCGGGCGATCAGTAAAACGACGCTCACCACGCTGGGAGCCTGTGGCGACGTCAACCGCAACGTCATGTGCTGCCCGGCTCCGATCCGGGGCAACGCGGTACACGCCCGGCTGCAGGAGATCTCCGGCCAGCTGGCTCACCACTTCCGACCTCACACGACGGCCTATCAGGAAATCTGGCTGAAGGACGAGGACGGCAACGATGAGAAAGTCGCCGAGTTCTCGCCGGTCGAAGAACCAATTTACGGCGAGCTGTACCTGCCGAGAAAATTCAAGATCGGTCTCGCCCTGCCGGAAGACAACTGCGTCGACATCCTCGCCTACGACCTCGGTCTGCTGGGCATCGTCGAGAACGACGAGCTGGTCGGCTTCAACGTGTACGTCGGTGGCGGTCAGGGAATCACACCGGCTCAGAAGAAAACGTTCGCGGCCGTCGGGCTGAAGATGACTTACGTGCCCGTCGACCAGGCCATCGCCCTCGCCGAAGCCATCGTCAAATGCTGGAGCGACAACGGCAACCGCGAGGACCGCAAGCAGGCTCGCCTGAAGTACCTCATTCGGGACTGGGGCGTCGCCGGTTTTAAAACAAAAGTCGAAGAGTATTTCGGCTCGCCGTTGCCCGAGCCGCACTCGGCCGAGATCACCGACATCGACGACCACATGGGATGGCGCGAGCAGGGTGACGGGAAGCTGTACCTCGGCCTCAACATTGAAAACGGTCGGATCAAGGACGAAGGCGATCTGCGGATCAAAACCGGGCTGCGGGCGATCCTGTCAAAATTCAAAGGCGATTGCCGACTCACCGCAAAGCAGGGGCTCATCCTGTGCGACATTGATCCAGCGTCGAAGGACGAAATCAACGGGCTGCTCGCCGAGCACGGCATCAAAGCCGCCGAGGACGTCACCTTGCTCCGCCGATTCTCGATGGCCTGCCCTGCCCTGCCGACGTGTGGCCTGTCGATCACGGAATCGGAACGAGCTCTGCCGAGCGTCATTGACGACCTGGAAGCTCAGTTGGAGAAAAACGGCCTGGCGGGCGAGCGACTGGCCGTCCACATGACCGGCTGCCCCAACGGATGTGCTCGACCTTACAACCCCGACATCGGCCTGGTCGGCAAAGCCCGCGGCAAGTACACCGTCTACCTGGGCGGCAACACGCTGGGCACGCGGATCGGCTTCATTTTCAAGGACATGGTCCCGCAGGAAGACATCGGCGAAGCGGTTTCACCCATCCTCGGCTACTTCAAGGCCGAGCGAAGCATCGGCGAGTCCTTCGGGGATTTCTGCCACCGCAAAGGGCTTGAGGATCTGCTCGCCAAAGCGGAGGAATAAGGTCGCTGGCGTGAACGGTGCCGTTTGCGTAAGCCCTTATCAAGCAGGCACGGCTCCATCGACGACCGGCGCCTTTGCCGCGTGCAGCGGCTGCCCTGCGGTTCGAGGCGCCGTCGCCATCTCGCTCGACACGATGACGCTTCCGATCAGCGCATAGGCGATGTACTGAAAGCTGTGCATCAACAGCGGCATCGTGCAGACGGCGAGAAGCTGACCGATCATCAGCACGACCAGCGGTTCGTGTTTCAGCTGCGACGCTTTGCGGACAAGGAGAAAAATCCCCGAATAGTGCAGCAGAGCGCAGACCAGTCCGCCGATCAGCGGCAGCCCCACGTGGAAAACGTGAACGGTGTTTCCAAGATGCTGCGTCAGTTCCAGGTGAGTTCCCGCGTAGCCAAGCCCGAACAGGTAACACTCAGGCACGTAGCTCAGTGAATGGCGGAGCGTTGACGATCTCTCCCAGAGGGACACGTCGAGGTACTGAAGCCGGTGCAGCAGGCTGTCAAAATGGTCGAGGACTGCCCACTGCAGTGAGGTCGACATTGCGAAGGCGCACGCGACAACCGCACTCCCTCCAAGGATCAGTCGAGAGACGCCCGTTCGATTCGGCTCGCGGTACAGGTAGTAGATCAGACCGGGAATTGCGAAAATTGACGACTTGGCCAGTGTCGCAAGGATCCCCAGCGAAAGCAGAATCAGCAGCATGATCCGCAGACGGTAACTCTTCAGGTAAAGCAGCAAGGGAAAAACCGGCGTGAGCGTCATGCACAGGCTGCTGCAGGTGATGCTCAATCCGGCCGCTCGAAACGTGTCTCGCGCCGCCCAGATTCGACCTTGCCCGAGAGCCCCGATCAGCCCCACATTCTGCCCGACCGCGATGAGCGCGTTGACGGCGAGGGCTCCCAGAAAGACGGTGATCACCCGGCTCGGCTTGAGTCCCGCGAACGCGACCCAGCCGAACGGCAACACGACTCCGTAGATGTAGCAGCACTGAGCAATCTCAACGATCGTCGCGTCGGGATCAAAAATCTGCGAGAGAATCATGAACGGCGTGGCGGCCAGCAGCGGCACCTGAAACGGCTGAATCTTAAACGCCACGTCCGAATTCAGCAGAATCGCCAGCAGCAGAAACAGGTCACCAAACGTGACGCTGTACTCCAGCGGCCGCAGCGCCGGGCACGTGAGCAGAACGAGGGCCGAGTACGCAAACGCGGCCTGAAGTCGCCGTGGCTGCATGGCATCCTTGCCGGAATGGACGAGGGGAAATTCGGGCGAACGCCCGGTGACGAGAGGAGTGGCCGAAGCCGGAGAGAGCGGCAAAGCCAGAGACGACCTCGCCGGGCGGGAAGTCTACGTGAGCCCCGCAAAACGCGGCAACACGGGATTCGCGTTGAGTCAGACACGCCGCTCGGGAGGGCGAGGCTACGCAAGCACGTCCCGTACGACGTCGCCGTGGACGTCGGTCAGGCGGAAATATCGGCCCTGGTGTTTGAACGTCAGCCGCTTGTGGTCGATTCCCAGGAGGTGCACGATCGTCGCGTGGAAGTCGTGAACGTGCACCGGGTTCTCGGCGATGTTGTAGCCGTACGGGTCCGTTTCGCCGTAGGACATGCCCCCTTTGATGCCGCCTCCGGCCATCCACAAAGAAAAACACCGCGGGTGGTGGTCACGGCCGAAGTTGGCTCCCAGCTTGCCCTGGCAGTAATTCGTGCGGCCGAACTCGCCGCCCCAGATGACGAGCGTGTCTTCGAGCAGGCCTCGCTCTTTCAGATCCTTCACGAGAGCTGCCGAAGCCTGATCGGTTTCCTGGCACTGTTTCCGGATCCCGCCCGGCAGGCCACCATGCTGGTCCCAGCCTTGGTGGTAAAGCTGGATGAACCGCACGCCTCGTTCGGCCAGTCTCCGGGCGAGCAGACAGTTGGCTGCGAACGTGCCGGGAGTCTTCGCATCGTCGCCGTACGACTTGAAAACGTGTTCCGGTTCCGACGCCACGTCCGCGACTTCCGGGATCGAGGCCTGCATTCTGGCAGACAGTCCGTACTGAGCGATCCGGGTTTCCAGGTGAGCGTCCGACTGTTTTTCCAGTTGCAGTCTGTGAAGTTTTTCGAGCGTCTCCAATTGCCGGCTGCGAGTCTCCTTCGAAATGCCCGCCGGATTGCTGAGGTACAGGACCGGGTCTGGTCCGGATCGAAACCGCACACCCTGGAGTCTCGACGGCAGAAACCCGCTGCCCCAGAGCCGCGACACAAGCGGCTGCCCGCCCTTCCCGTTTGTAGTCATCACGACAAACGACGGCAGGTTTTCGTTGTCGGTTCCCAGGCCGAAGCTCAGCCACGCTCCCATGCTGGGCCGGCCGGGAAACTGCGAACCCGTCTGCAGCATGGTCACGCCGGGCCCGTGGTTAATCGCCGGCGTGTGCATCGACTTTACGACGCAGATGTCGTCCGCAATGCTCGCCGTGTGAGGCAGGATCTCGCTGAAGGAAAGACCGCTCTCGCCGTGTTTCGTGAATTTGAACGGAGACCCGGCCAGCGGCAGGCTTGCCTGATTTCCGCTCATCGCAGTGAGACGCTGGCCCATCCGCACTTCCGCCGGAAGTTCCGTCCCGTGCTTCTCGTTGAGCAGCGGCCGATGATCCAGCAGATCCATCTGCGACGGGCCGCCGGACTGAAAGAGGTAGATCACTCGTTTCGCTTTGGCCACGTGGTGGGTTTTCTCCAGCACGCCAGTCTCGGCACCCGCCTCACGATCGAGCAGACTGGCAAGAGCCATCCCGCCCAGGCCCATGCCGAATTCATTCAGAAACCGCCGTCGGGACAGGCCCAGCGGAGATTCAAAACCGGTGCAGAGTGGGTTCATTATTGCCTCGTTATCCTGACGATCCGTTGAAAAGTAGCGGTCCGGCGTGAGCCGTCCGGCGTCCGCGCATCTTTCCCGCACTCGGCCGGGCGGCTCGCGCCGCTCCGCTAATTGGCATTGGGATTCGTGACAAGTCACCGCTTCATGACGCACTCATCGAAACTGAACAGCGTGTTCGCAACCACCGCGAGTGCCGCCAGCTTTGCCGGTGGCAGCTTTGTGTCAACGGCCAGGTCACCCACTTTGAGCAGCTCCTGAGCCTGATTCGGGTTCTCGACAAACTCTTGATGAGTTGTTTCAAAAAACTCGCGAAGAACTGACATCTCTGTTTCATCCGGTCGCCGACTCGTCAACAGTCGAAACATGTCGACGATCGAGGCCTCATCATTCTCGCCGTGTTTCTGGATGAGCCGCTGAGCGAGCGCCCGCGCCGCCTCGACGAACTGCGGCCCGTTCATCATGACGAGTGCCTGCAGCGGAGAGGACGTCCGCTCGCGTTTGACCTCGCAGACATCCCGCTTTGCCGCGTCGAGCGTCCGCATGACCGGAGCTGGCCCGGTCCGTTTCCAGTAGGTGTAAACGCTCCGCCGATAAAGACCCTCGCCCTTGTCCCGGCCGACCGGCTTAAACGAAACCGCCACTTCATACGGCTTCGCCGGCGGCCCGCCAATTTTATTTCGCAGAAGCCCGCTCACCGCCAGCGCGTTGTCACGCAACATTTCCGCGGGGAGGCGGTACGCGGAAGACCTCGCGAGGCGAAGATTCTGCGGGTCCGTATTTCCGGATGCCGAGCTCTGACGGTACGTCGCGGATAGAACCATCTGTTTCAGAGTTCGTTTGACGTCCCAGCCTTCCGCAATGAACGCTCCGGCGAGCCAGTCAAGCAGCTGCGGATGGGTCGGCAGCGTTCCCTGGCTTCCAAAATCCTCAGGCGTCCGCACAAGCCCCTCGCCAAATGCCATTTGCCACAACCGGTTGACGGCGACGCGAGCGGTCAGCGGGTTTTGCGGATCCGTCAGCCACCTCGCCAGGCCCAGTCGATTGCGCGGGCCCTCGTTCGGAAACTTCGGAAACACCTGCGGAGTTTCCGGGCCAACCGCTTCCTTCCGGTTCGTGTAGAGGCCGCGGCCAAGCAGGAAAGTCTGCCGCTTCGGCGAGTTCAGATCGAGCATCACCATGATTTCCTGGAGGCCGTCGACCGCCTTGCTGAGAGCCTCGCGTTTTTCCCGCAGGAGCTTTCTGGCATCCGCGGCCGCTGGATCAACCGTGCTGAGATAATACTCGCGAAGTTTCTGCAGCTCGTCCGGTCCGAGTTCGGCCACCGGCTCCGCAAGCCGGCTGGCGAGTGCCTCTCCGTCGTGCAATTGCGACGCTTCCAGTGACGACAGCTGACGAGAGAAGACTCGGAATTCGTCAACGAGACCGCCGGAAAAACCGCGATCGCGAAACCGCTCACCAATCGTGATGTTGTCTCCGCCGCCACCCGTAATGTTCTTGTAGAGGGTATCTCGAACGATCGTCTGCTTTGCCGGAACCCCGTTAAGAAACAGCTGAATGCCACTCGCCCGGCTGGACCCGTCATAGGTCATCGTGAGGTGCTGCCAGTTGCCGACTGAAAGTGGCTCGGCCGAGCGGACTCGGATCGAGTTACCCGGATCAAAATGGATCAGTGCAAAACTGAGATGCCCATCCTCAAGCAATAACTCGTACCCGCGCGAACCGGCGTCCGTCCAGGCCCGCGAGCGATGAAAGACGACGGCTCGCTCCTTGACGTCGGGCGTCTGCAGCCACAGCGAAATAGAAAACGGATCGAAGCGGCGGAAGTTTCCGACCTTCAGGCCGATCCCGTCATCACCGCTCAGACGGACCGCCTTGCCGACTTTGCCTTCGACGCTCGCGTTGGCTCCGCCTTTGTGATCTTCAAAGTGGAGGTGCTGAATCTGACCGGGAACGAGTGAGTCGATTTTAACGGCGTCCCGGTTCTCCACGAGTTTCGGACGGCCTTCGGTCAGCCACTTCTGAAAATCCTCCTCACGACTGGTTGTCAGCTTTGAGAGAGCTGCCTCGGCCGCTGAGATTTGCGCCTCGATGGCGGCAATATTTTTCTTCGCTGCGTCATTCGTCAGCCGTAACGTGGGTGTCGGCACCGAAGGCGTGAAGTAGGAGTACAGGCCCGCCTCGTCGATTTTGTCGAAGAAGGCGAAGAACTGGTAATACTCCTTCGTGCTGATCGGGTCGTATTTGTGGTCGTGGCAGCGGCAACATTCCAGGGTCAGGCCCAGGACAGCAGTGCCCATCGTCTGTGTTCGGTCGGCGACGTATTCGACTCGGAATTCTTCCGGCACGCTGCCGCCCTCGACCTTCTGCGGGTGGAGGCGGTTGAACGTCGTGGCGAGGATCTGATCGTCGGTCGCGTCGGGGAGGAGATCTCCGGCGAGCTGTTGAGTGATGAAATCGTCGTAAGGCATGTTCGAGTTAAACGCGCGGATGACCCAGTCGCGCCACGGCCAGACGAAGCGGTCACGGTCGACCTGGTAGCCATACGTGTCCGAATAGCGGGCAACGTCGAGCCAGTCGGCCGCCATCCGCTCGCCGAAACGCTCGGAGGCAAGCAGCCGGTCGACGACTCGTTCGTAGGCCTGCGGTGACTCGTCGGCGAGGAATGCGTCGATTTCTTCGAGAGTTGGCGGAAGACCGATGAGGTCAAAGGTGACTCGCCGCAGCCATTTTTCTTTCGAGGCTTCCGGTGCCGGCTCGATGCCTGCCTCTTCGAGTCCTGCCAGCACGAACTGGTCGATCTCGTTTTTCGCCCAGGTTGTGTTTTTTGTACGGGCGACCGGAATTCGTTCCAGAGGCAGGAACGACCAATGCTGTTTCCAGTTGGCACCCTGTTTAATCCAGCGGCCGATGAGGTCGATCTCGTCCTGGCTCAATTTCAGATTCGAATCCGGCGGCGGCATTTGAACGTCGGGATCGGTTGAGGTAATCCGCCGGAAAAGCTCGCTTGCCGAAGCGTCGCCTGGCTTGAGGATTGGCGTGTCCTCAGCGGACAGACCATACGCACCGTCTTTCGTATCGAGCCGCAAGTCGGCCTCACGATGTTCCGCGTCCGGACCGTGACATTTGAAACAGCGGTCCGACAGGAGCGGCTTGACGTCGAAATTGAAGTCGACTTGTGCCGACGACTGAGCCTCGACGCAGCACGTACCAACGAAAGTCATCGCCAACGTAAGACCTACTGCCAGACTGGCTCGCATGACCTGCTCCGTTGAGAAGTAAAGGGGCGCGGCACGAGGCCGGTGCAGAAGTCGCGATCTTAAGGTTGCGGTGCGGTCGTCTTCCACCAACACCACGTTTAACCCGTAGCCGGAGGCAAGGCCTCCGAATGAAACCCCTCCAAACTGTCAAGGCAAATGTTGGCAGTTTACCCGAAAGCCGTATTGACCGACTTTTCGGGGTGAAATAGCATCGCCGCGTTGCGTACGTTGTATTCCGAAAGATGGGAAAGAGTCCCGGTTTTCTGGAATGATTTCTGCGAACGCGGCGTTCCCTCTTTCCTCTGTCGAGTCCACGTTGAGACGCTTCGCAGGATGTGAAACCTCATGAGGCTCCGAGGCAGTGGCCAGTTTCTGATTGGCTCGCCTCAGGCTGGTCAGCGACGGCAGGTCTGTTCGCTTCCGAATCAGCCGCTTCTGGTTCACACCCCCGCGAAACTCAATCTGTTCCTTGAGATCCTTGGTCAGCGGGACGACGGTTTTCACGAGCTGGAAACGCTCATGATGACTGTCAGCCTGTATGACACCCTCGTCTTCACTGAAAAACGACCTCACAAAAACTCAACTCACACTGAGGAGACATCTGAAGAAGTTTCACTGCGTTGTTTTGACGCGGGCTATTCGGGCTCTTGTCATCGCAATGCGGGTTCTGCCCTGCGACAGAACGCCACTGAGGGCGCAACAGGAATTACGGAGGTGCCCGACGGGCGGGACAATCTGGCAGTGCGTGCTGCAGAACTGCTGCGGTCGAAAACGGGATGCCGGCGTGGCATTCACATCGACCTTTATAAGCGGATTCCTGCGGCGGCCGGACTGGCTGGAGGTTCCAGTGATGCCGCGGCAGTTCTTTTCGCTCTTAACCGAATCTGGCAACTCGGCTTGAGTCGCGATGAGCTGCAGAGTTTTGCATCCGAGATCGGAAGTGACGTCAGTTTCTTTCTCAATCCTCAATCAGCTGCCATTTGCAGAGGACGCGGCGAGATCATCGAACCGCTTGCTCTTCCCAACCGTTTGCACTTTGTGATTGCGAAGCCCCCCAGCGGCCTCTCGACAGCTGACGTTTTTCGTCACTGCCGGTTGCAGGACCGTTCACCCGGAGTGGGCTCGCTCGTCGACTCGCTCCGACGCGGTGATCTTCGAACCGCGGGCCAACGGTTGTTGAATTCGCTTCAGGCTCCCGCTGAGGAACTCAATCCGGACGTCGGGCGTCTGAAAGCGAACTTTGCCAGCCACAACACCATCGGACACTTAATGAGTGGCAGTGGAACTGCCTACTTTGGCGTCTGTCGACATCGTTGCGAAGCCAGGAAGGCCGCAGCCCGGTTGAGAGCCAGCATGAAGCACTCTGACCAGGTTTTTGTCGTGGCAAATCCGCCATGACGCGGTCGAGTTTCAGGAGGGACACCTGTGGAGATCACCGAAGTCAGAATTAAGTTGATGGACGATCCGAACGATCGGCTTCAGGGATTCTGTTCGATCACCTTTGACGGCAGCTTTGTCATCCGTGACCTGAAAATTATTCAGGGGTCCAAGGGGCCTTTTGTCGCGATGCCGAGCCGCAAGCTCACCGACCGCTGCCCGCGCTGCGGCACGAAGAACCATCTGCGAGCCCGCTTCTGCAACGACTGCTCAGCAGAGCTCGACGAAGACCGCGCGGTCAAGGACATTGATGGCCGAGCGAAGCTTTATGCGGATATCGCTCACCCGATCAATTCGTCGTGCCGGGACGCGATTCAGTGCCGGGTGCTGGAGTCGTTTGAAAATGAAAAAGTCCTCGCCCAGCAGACAGGATATTTCTGCCGCTACGACGACTACGGCGAAGACCGGATCGCGAAGCTGAAGGATGAACCGGCCGTGACGCCGGAATCACCGCCACTCTCCTGCGGCAAGAAAATCCGAATCGACCCGCCGGAGCGGGAAAAACCGGCCGCAACCGGCGACGTCGCCCGACCTCACCACCTCGATCCGGATCAGGCGAAAGCCGATTCAGTCAGCGAGGACGAATTCGGGGCCGGCGTGTAAGCTGCCTGGCCGCTCTCGGTTTCCGAATCGACGCGATGACCGCTCAACACACTTTGACTCGACTGACTCATGAAGCGATCGCGGAAACCGCGTGCGTCCGCGGCCAGTTCCTGCCCGTTTCTCGTGGTGGATGAGAACCGGCTTGCCTGGACCGCAGCCCAGCTACTCCTCGGCGGCGACGAGTCGATGGCCGATCGAGGGCGGCTGATTCTGCTTTACGGCCCGTCCGGCACCGGCAAGTCGCACGTTTGCGAGCTGGTTTCAAAGCAGCTCACGCAGACGACTCCAGATACGGTCATGCGGTACGACTCGGTCGAGCTGCTCGAGAAGCTTGGCCCGGATCACCGGCATGAAGAGTTCTGGCCGGAATCACCAACGGCCGGCCGCGTGCTCATCGTCGAGGATTTGCAGCATCTTCGGCACGAGTCCGTCCAGCGAGCCTTCGCCTGGCGAATCGACGAAATGCTTCGCCGGGGAACGACCGGTCTTTTTACGAGCATCGCCCCCCCAGGCGAACTCAAGGGAATCCTGCCGCGACTGAAGAGCCGCCTCCGGGGAGGGACTCTCATCCCGATTCAAATGCCCGGCCCGGCGTCACGACTGAAGCTGCTCGAACATTTCTGCAGCCATCTTCAGATCGCGTTGCCGCACGACGTGCTGAAGTTGTTTGCGAGGGAGATGCCCGTCTCGCCACGCGAACTGCTGGGGACACTTCTCCGTTTCGAAGAGCTCGCGCGAGCCCGTCGCGAGCTCGCCGCCTTGCCGCTCGCCCGGGCATTCCTGCGACAGGAACCGGGTGAGACGGAACTCAGTCTGAACGACATCGCCAAAGTCACGGCACGCCAGTTCGGCGTCCGCCTTTCCGAAATGAAATCAACGGCCCGCGACCAGTCGATCACCCTGCCCCGGCAATGTGCGATGTTTCTGTGCCGAGAGTTAACGGGCGAGCATCTCGCAAAAATCGGTGCGTACTTTTCCAATCGAAGCCACAGCACCGTGCTGCACGCCTGCGGCCGGATTGCCGGGCTGCTCGATGAAGACGCCGCGCTGCGCCGTGAAGTCGACCAGATTCGCCGATCGCTCCGCGGCCGCTGATCACCGCAACCAGCCACGGCCCCTGCGCAACCGGCCCCTGCGCAACCGGCCCCTGCACAACACTGTTGAACCACGCCGGGAATCCGCCGAGACTGGCCACACCGAAACGCCCGACTGGAGCGACACTCATGCCGGACGAAACTCAGACGGACCTCCAACCCGAATCCGACGACTTTGAGGCAGCCGACCCCGAAGCAGACGACCCCGAAGCCACTGAGCCGAACGCTGATCTGGATCCGGAACAGACGATTCCCCTGGACGAGTTGACGGAACCGCCGCCAACGGAAGTGCGCACAGCTCCGGCGACGGAACTCGCTGAAACCAACCAGGGTCAGACGCTTCCTGACGAGACCATCCAGCAAACGGAATTTGACCGCCAGGTCGAATCTCATTTCGGAGCAGCGGGAATCGACCTGGACACGGCGTCCTCGGAAACCAGCCTGAAGACAACCTCGACGTGCTGCACAAAGTCGCCGACGCGATCGCGTTTTCGCATTCGCGCGGGATTCTTCATCGCGACCTGAAGCCGGACAATGTGATGATCGGCGAGTTCGGCGAGGCCCTCGTCATGGACTGGGGACTCGCGCTGCCAGTCGGAGACTTCGATAAGAAAGGCCTCGCGTTAAGCTTCGGCCCGTGCGGAACGCCGGCCTGCATGGCTCCGGAGATGGCCCGACAGCACGGCAAGGTCACAACGGCCAGCGATATTTATTTGCTGGGAGCACAGCTCTTCCGCCTGGCGACCGGCAAGGCACCTCACACCGCCAAGAGTGCCCGCGCGTGCCTCCGCGCCGCCGCTCGAAACAAGATCATCGAAGTCGAGCGTGACGACGAGCTGGTCGCGATCGCCCGCAAGGCGATGTCGACCCGTCCCGAGGATCGCCATTCCTCAGCACAGGAATTCCAGGCGGCGTTGAGCGAGTATCGTTCGCACAAAGAGAGCCGTGCGATGACCGAACGAGCGATCGAAAAACTCGCCGCAGCTCAAAGGGCGATGTCTGCCGGTGCGAGCGACTATCGGCCTTTCGAACGAGCGCTCGTCAGTTTTGAAGAGACTGTCACGCTGTGGGACGGCAACCAGACAGCGCGCGATCAGCTTCGAGAAACACAACTGACTTATGCGCGATCGGCTTTCGCGCGGGAAGACTTCGACCTCGCCAGCCAGCAACTTGACGGAACGGATCCCGAGCACGCCGCGCTGCTCTCGGAAATCCGCTCGGCACGGGAAGAGTACGACACGCGGCTCGCCCGACTGCAACGGGTCAAACAAGTTGCCGCTGGACTGGCCGCAGCCGTTTTCGTCGTCGTCTCCGTATCGAGTTTTCTGCTGTACCGCTCGTGGCGTTCCGAGCAGCAGGCTCACACCATCGCGCAGGAGCAGTTTCACCAGGCTCACGAGGCGATCGCCGGATCCGGTGAAACCGTTCCCAATGCGGACTCGACAGAGCAACTTGAGTCAGCCGTCGCGCAATTCCAGATCGCCGTGGAGCAGATCGCACCACTGCTGAATTCCGGAGTTCCGCAATACCTCGACGATGCCGCCTGGATCCACTCGCACCTTGCCGACGTGCAGATTCAACTCGGCCGGAAAGACGAGGCCATCGTCAGTGCCAAACCGGCGATCAATCTACGGGCAAAGCTGACATCCCCACAGCACCTCCACAATCAAGCCTGGCTGCTGACGCACTCCCTGGTGAGCCAGATTCGAGACCCCGTTGAGGCAGTCCGACTGGCCGGGCTGGCGACGAAGTCCGCTCCGGCGAATCCGGACTACCTCAACACGCTTGCGGCGGCACACCTGGCAGCGGGAAATTTGAAAGAGGCCGCAGCCGCACTCACTCGCGCCGAGAACGCTCGCCGCAAACCATCGCCAGCGGATCAGCTTATCCGCTCGATGCTCGAAAGAAAAAACGGCAATCCGAACGAGGCCGACGCGTTGCTTGAAGCCGCTTTGAAGCTTGCCGACGAAACCGCACCGGGAAACCCGAAACTGCTGCGACTGCGAGGCGAGGCGAGGCGAAAGTCGCTTCCCAGGCGGCGTCTGAGTAGAATTCGTTGTGAGCGACCTGGTGCTCTGTCAGGGTTGAGAAGTGGGGTAAGCATCCTGCTTGCCGACGTTCTGTGACCGAACATCGCAAGCTGGAAGCTGACGCCACGGAAACTGCGACCCGTATTTTCAGCCCTGACAAAGCACAAGAGCATGTCGCACGCTGGGCTGGTTCCTGCCAGCCGAGCCACGTTTACGGCCGGTCGGAACCGGCCCTACTCTCAGGACTGCCAATTCACCGAGGAGACTGCCATGGCTACCGTCACTGAAACCGCTGTCGTTCCCGTTCCGAAAGTGCGCCAGACAAAGATTCTTATCGGTGGCGAGTGGCGTGACTCGGTCAGCGGAAAAACATTCGACACCGTCAATCCTGCGACGGAAGAAGTCATCGCGAGCATCGCCGAGGGCGACAAAGAGGATGTCGACCTCGCGGTGGCGGCGGCTCGGAAGACGTTTGATTCGGGCCCCTGGTCGACGATGGACGCTCGCGATCGCGGGCGACTCATCATGCGGCTCGCCGATCTTGTTGAGAGCAACGCGGCCGAACTGGCCGCCCTCGAGACGCTCGACAACGGTAAGCCGATCAACGACTCGATGGCCGCCGACATTCCGCTCGTGATTGACTGCCTCCGTTATTACGCCGGCTGGGCGGACAAGATTCACGGCGACACGATCCCGATTCGCGGCAACTATTTCTGCTACACACGTCGTGAGCCGATCGGCGTTTGCGGCCAGATCATTCCCTGGAACTTTCCCGCGCTGATGGCCGCCTGGAAGTGGGGCCCGGCCCTCGCGACCGGCTGCACCGTCGTCATGAAACCCGCCGAACAGACTCCGCTGTCCTGCCTCCGCATGGGCGAACTGGCTCTCGAAGCCGGCATCCCGGAAGGCGTCATCAATATCGTGCCGGGTTATGGCCCGACCGCGGGAGCATCTCTCGTCAAGCACCCGGGCGTCGACAAGATCGCGTTCACCGGCGAGCACCTGACCGCTCAGATCATCATGAAAGACGCCGCGATGACGTTGAAGCGGCTGACGTTTGAGCTCGGTGGAAAAAGTCCCAACGTCATCTTTGCCGACGCGGACATCGACGCCGCCGTGGCCGGAGCGGAATTCGGACTGTTCTTCAATCAAGGCCAGTGCTGCTGCGCCGGCAGCCGCGTCTTCGTTCAGGAATCGATCAAAGACGAGTTCGTCGAAAAGCTCGTGTCACGAGCGCACGAACGGACACTCGGCAACCCGTTTGACACCGGCACGTCACAGGGACCACAGATCGACCAGGCCCAGTTCGACAAGATTCTCGCCTATGTCGAAAAGGGCAAAGCCGCCGGAGCCGACTGCCTGACCGGCGGAACCCGCTTCGGCAACAAGGGCTTTTTCGTTGAGCCGACTGTCTTCAACAACGTGACGGACGACATGCCGATCGCCACTGACGAAATCTTCGGCCCGGTCATGAGCATCCTCTCGTTCAAAGACACCGACGAAATCATCCGGCGGTCCAATAACACCTTTTATGGACTCGCCGCAGCCGTCTGGACGCGCGACGTCGCGAAGGCTCACCTGTACGCGAAAAGCGTCCGGGCCGGCACGGTCTGGGTGAACTGCTACGACGTGTTCGACGCCGCCGCCCCGTTCGGCGGCTTCAAGATGAGCGGCATGGGTCGAGAACTCGGCGAGGCCGGCCTCAACAATTACACCGAACTGAAGACAGTCACGATGAGCCTCGACTAACCGAAACGGGTCGCACGCAACGGGAGGGCAATGCCACCGCTGAGCCACCCGCGCGACGACAGCGCGTGCGGCTCGGAAGGAGCCTCGCCCTCCCATTTCTTCTCAGGAGCTCAGGATGAGCGACGCCAACGAAACTCCCGCGGACAAGAAACCTGGCATGCCGTTGTACGTGCAGATCGCGATCGCTCTGGTCGTCGGCACGGTTCTCGGCGTTTTCATCAACCCCGGCTCCGTCACCGTCAAAGATGATTTCGTTGACGTGTCGCTCACCGCCAGCTTCACGTCGAAGGAGAATGACGACGGAACTCTGATTAAAGACTCCTGGCTGGTTCAGGTTGTTGACGCAAACGGTTTTGAAACTGTGCGGCGACGATTCGATTCTCAGGAGGCTCTTGTCGCGAAATTCCCGGAACTCGCCGCGACTCATATCGAGGCGTCTCCTGGCAAGCCGGTGCCTGCTTCCATTGAGGTCTCTGACCGATCTGTGCGGATCATTGAGGCGGGCGGTTCAATCACAATCGACTACCTCCGCCGACATCAGGCCGATCCGGAGAGCCAAACCCCCGGGGCACCAGTCTCAACGACGTTGAAAGTCAAGTCCGCCAGAGAACTGCCTGAGAGCTGGCAGAAATTCCACGCGGAACACGGCGGCGGCTGGCGGCGGAAAATGACAGCCTTCGCCAAATACATCGGCGATCTTTTTCTGCGACTTCTCAAGATGATTACCGTGCCACTGATCGTGACGTCGCTCATCACGGGAGTCGCCGGCCTCGGCGGGACCGAGCGGTTCGGAGCGATGTTTGGACGGACTCTACTGTACTACTTCGCAACGAGCGTCCTGGCGATCACGACCGGGCTGATCATCGTCAACATCATTCGGCCCGGTATTGGAGCTGAGCTGCCAGGCGGAACCGAGCAGGTCCTCGCAGGCGAAGATCAATCATTGTCGGGTGTGCTGCTGGGCCTGCTGGAGAACATGATCCCGACGAATCCGATCAGCTCACTGGCCAGCGGCGACTTCCTTTCAATCATCACGTTCAGCATTCTTTTCGGTGTGTTTATTATCAAAGTCGGAGGCCGGACGGCCGACACGCTGCGCGATTTTTTCGAGGCGACGTTTCAGGTGATGATGCGGCTCACGATGGCCATCATCGCCCTCGCCCCGATCGGTGTTTTCGCGTTTATGACTTACGCGACGGCCTCGCAGGGGCTGCAGATTTTTCTGACGCTCGCCTGGTACATGCTCGCGGTGTTTCTGGCACTGCTGATTCACGCGGCCATCACGCTGCCGCTGATCGTCAAATTTGTCGCAAAGCGGTCTCCCCTTGAGTTTTTCAAGGCGATGACGCCAGCTCTGATGACAGCCTTTTCGACGGCCTCATCCAACGGAACACTGCCTCTGACGATGACTCAGGTCGAGCAGAAAGCGGGCATCTCCAATCGGGTGAGCTCGTTCGTTCTGCCTCTCGGAGCAACCATCAACATGGACGGAACGGCACTTTACGAGGCCGTCGCAGTCCTCTTCATCGCTCAGGCGTTTGGCGGTAACATCACTGTCGGTGAGCAGATCGTGGTCGCGATTACGGCCTTGCTGGCCAGCGTCGGGGCAGCGGGCATTCCTCACGCAGGACTGGTCATGATGGCCATTGTGCTGCAGGCCGTGAACCTGCCACTCGAAGCGCAGGGCGTCATCATCGCGGTCGACCGAGTGCTCGACATGTGCCGAACTTCGGTCAATGTGTGGAGCGATTCGTGCGGTTGTGCGGTCATCGCGAGATTTGACAACGGTTCTGGCGAGGCCGATGCGGTCTCATCGTAAACTTCGAAACCCGACGCGGCAGGATGCCCGTCAAAATCAAACGACCATGGAGGGTCAACATGCTGAACTGGCTGACGGCTCGCAGGAGCCCTGTCGAAGATCGCGAGCAGCTTTGGGTTGACGAGCGATTTGATGTCCTCGTCGAGTGGCTCACTCCGACCCGCATACAGCAAGCCTCGGTCATCGAGCCCAATGATCGGTTCTTCCCCGACGAGTACGAGAACTCGATCGAGTCCGTCCAGAAGCACGTCGAGCGGTTCATCGGGCACATCGGCAAGAACCTGGAGCCGTTTGACGAAACCGGAATCGAATTCCAGTTTGAGTCGCTCCGAATCGACCCGTCACTCGCCCAGCAGCCAATGGTGCTCACGGCGTCCATCGGCATTCAGCTTGCGGCGCAGGCTCTGCAGACCGGGTTTCTTAAGAGCGAGGCGTGCCGCAAATGGATGTGCCCACCACTGCACAGACCGACGCGAGACATTGAAGAGACGCTCACCGCGGCAAGCTGGTCGAGCCACTCGCTGGACCTGTCCGACCGGAACACGCCGGCCGATCACGCCAGAAAACTTCAGGAACAAATGGCTCCGCTGGCCAGCATTCTGACCGTGCTGCTGGGAGCAGGATTGTTCAGCTCGAACACCGCGGTTCTTGACAGTGGTTGCGGCTGCTCGGGCGGCAGTTGTGGATCCGGCGGCGGCAAATCCGGAGCAGGGCTTTCTTTCCCACAGTTCGCGTGGGCTCTCGCCCGGTTCGCGGCCGTTCGCGGAGAGGCATCGCCCGCCTGGGCGTCACACTTGAGACTCGACGTCAAAAGTCCGTTCCGCCAGGCTCAGCGATTCCTTCAACGCCGAGTGGCGTGAATTCCCCCTGAGCGACGAGCCTCACCATGTCGACCGTACTCGCTATCGGACTTGCCATGCTTGCTGAAACGCCCATCGAGGCAGCAGAAATTGCGGCCGCTCCGATTGTCTACCACATTCAGTTTCCAGATCGGAAGAACCACTACGCCGACATCGTGGCCTCGTACCCGACGGGCGGAAAAGACAACATCGACCTGATGATGGCCACGTGGACTCCAGGTTCGTACCTCGTTCGCGAATATGCGCGCAATGTGGAATCCGTATCGGCTGTGGATGATGCACGCAAAGTGGTCCAGATTGAAAAGACTTCCAAAAACCGCTGGCGAGTCTCAACCGGCGGCTCGAACCACGTCCACGTTTCTTACCGGCTCTACTGTCGTGAAATGAGTGTCCGCTCAAACTGGGTCGACGCCGGGTACTCGCTGATCAATGGTGCCCCGACGTTTCTGACTCTCGTCGAGAAAACAAAAAGAACGCACCGAGTGACTGTCGACACTCCCAAAGAGTGGAAAGACGTTGTCACCTCACTTCCGCCAGTGGACGGAAAGAATCACACATTCGAAGCGGCTGACTTTGACGAACTGGTTGACTCACCCTTTCTGTGCGGCAACCCGGCGATCCACAAATTCGAAGTCGGCGGCAAAGAGCACATCCTGGCAAATCTGCATGAGGACGGCCTCTGGGACGGCAAAGCCGCGGCGAGCGACGTTGCGAAAATCGTCCAGCATCATCAGCAATTCTGGGGAGTCACACCGTATCCGCGTTACGTCTTTTTCAATCTGATTACCGAAAGCGGCGGCGGGCTGGAGCATGATAATAACACGGTCATGATGACCAGTCGATTTGCCTACCGCGTGCGAAAAGACTACGCAAAGTGGCTGGGTCTGGTCAGTCACGAGTTCTTTCACACCTGGAACGTTCGCCGCCTGCGTCCACGCGCACTCGTTGAGTACGACTACGAAAATGAGGTGTATATCCCGACGCTGTGGATTGCCGAGGGAATTACCAGCTACTACGACGACATCGGTCTGATCCGGTCCGGAGTGATCTCGGAGAAAGAATACTTCGAGGCTTTTTCGACGACGGTTCAACGAGTTGAGAATGCTCCTGGTAAGAACGTGCAGAGTCTCCGGGACTCGTCTCACGACACCTGGATCAAGCTCTACCGTCGCGACGAGAATTCTGACAATTCTCAAATCAGTTATTACACAAAAGGATCCGTCGTTGCGTTTTTACTCGACGCAAAGATTCGCCGTGCGACTGATAATAAAAAGTCGCTCGATGATGCCATGAGAATCCTCTACCAGCGCTGCGTCGAGCAAGGCTACACACCGGACGATTTCCGCTCGATCGCTGAAGAAGTGTCCGGAATCGACCTGTCGGAATTCTTCAAGACCAACATCGACGAAGCCTCGCCGCCGGATTACACCGAAGCGCTGGAGTGGTTCGGCCTGGAATTCGAACCGGCTGACTCCAAATCGGACAAAGACGACTCTGACGACGACGGCAAGAAGGACAAGACCCCCTGGCTGGGCGTGACGACGACGGTCACCAGCGGGCGGCTGATGATTTCGAAAGTCGTTCGGGATTCTCCTGCCTGGAAGGCAGGGCTGAATCCGCAGGACGAATTGATCGCGATCGGAGGATTTCGGGTCCTGCCAGCTGACTTTCCAGCACGGCTCAAGCAGTACGCCGACGACGAAACTCAAACATTTGTTGTTTCGCGTCGAGGCGAACTGAAAGAACTTGCGGTGACTTTCGCTGCAAGCCCCGCGGAAACCTGGAAAGTCCGCGTACTCAAGGACTCCACCCAGGACCAGAAGCAGCGTCGTGCCGCATGGCTCGGTACGAAATAGGGAATGTCGATGACAGTGGATCCGAAAGATGACAGTGGATCCGAAAGATGACAGTGGATCCGAAAGATGACAGTGGATCCGAAAGATGACAGTGGATCCGAAAGATGACAGTGGATCCGAAAGATGACAGTGGATCCGAAAGCAGTTCAGACAGGTTCAATCTTCGCCACGCCGAGCTCCACATGAGTTTCATAATTTCGAACCAGGGATAGCCGATGAGACAGGTCCTGTTTGAAGTCCCCGTGCGGGGCGACTGGAATCTCGGGCTGTTTTCCGCGCCGGGGTTTGGATTCGGGATTCTCCTCGCGCTGTGGGCCGTGCTCGGCGTCTTCATGCTTCGAAAAGAGTGGAAGAGCGCCGGCGGATTCACGTCCGACTTCCGCTGGGCGATTGCCTGGTGGGTCGGCATCGCGACGGCGATCGTGATGGCTCCGAGTTTTCTGCCCGAGAAGCTGCGGCTGTTTGGCTACGGAACAATGCTGGTTTGTGCGGTCATTTTTTCCGGGTGGACCGGAGCCGCGCGAGCGAAGCTCGTGGGAGTCTCCCCGGACTTCGCCTGGGATCTGGCCGTGAAGATCGTGCTTGCCGGAATCGTCGGAGCGCGAGGCTTCTACATCCTGCAGTACCACGACAAGGTCTATCGAGGCTGTGTCACTCTGCGTGACTATTTTCTCGCAACGATCAATCTGCCGGATGGAGGCCTTGTCCTTTACGGCGGCGTCATTCTGGCGAGCCTGACCTTCTTTCTGCTCTGCCGAATGCGGGGCGTCCACCCGCTCAAATTTGCTGATGCGACCGTGCCGGCCGTCTTTGTCGGAGTCGCGTTCGGCCGGATGGGCTGTTTTCTGAACGGGTGCTGCTACGGCGATGCGTGCGATCTGCCGTGGGGAGTTCAGTTTCCCGCCGGATCGCTCACTTGGAATGTGCTTGTGCAAAGGGGATTTCTTGATCCGGATTCTCCCGCGACGATGCTGCTGCATCCGACTCAGCTTTACAGTTCTCTGAACGGGCTTGTACTGGCCGCTCTGACGGCGGCTTATTACCGGTACCGGTCAGGGGACGGATCGGTCGTCGCGCTGGCTCTGATGACGTATCCCGTCTCGCGAATCTGCATCGAGGTTCTGCGAGGTGACGAGATGGGGCAGCTCGGAACCGGGCTTACGATTTCTCAGCTGGTCAGCCTGGGAGTATTCGGCCTGGGACTCATCCTGGCGCGGTGGAGTTGGACTCACTCGGACACGCGACTAACATCACCGGCTTCCCCGGAAGGAAGCGGTCCGACATCCGCGACCGCGTAGAAAAAGCCTCACCGTGGCCCGTGCCACGGTCTATCGATGAGCGTGCCGAGTTGAGCAGCCCCGAGGACCAGCAGCTGATCGAGACGTGCCTGGCCGGCGACAGCAGTGCGTTCGGCGAGCTCGTCGTGCGCTATCAGGACCGCCTTTACGGATCGGTGCTGATGATGGTCAGCTCGCCGGAAGACGCGCGGGACCTCACGCAGGAGGCCTTCGTGCATGCGTTCCGCCGGCTCGACTCGTTCCGAGGCGACGCGGCTTTCTACACCTGGCTGTTCCGGATCGCGATCAACGCGACGATCAGCTTCCGTCGCAAGATGGCTCGTCGGAAGACGACCTCGATCGAAACAGCCCGGGAAATGATCGGCGAGGAACCTCGCGACGGCCGCAACGACGCGGCCCCGTCAAGCCGGATGGAAACTCGCGAACAGCAGGAGATGGTCCGAGCCGCTCTCGCCGAGCTGTCCGAAGAATTCCGCACGGCAATCGTGCTGACCGAAATCGAGGGGATGTCTTACGAGGACGCCGCCGAAACGGCTGGCTGCCCGATCGGCACAATCCGCAGCCGCGTCCACCGCGCACGAAACGAACTGCGTGAGAAGCTGCGACTGCTGCTGAAAGAGGAGGCTGAGTAGTCGTCCTGCCACCTCGCCCTCCTGGAAGTCACTCTCATCCGGCAGCCACCTCGGAGAACCAGCGTTTCCGAATGAGAAGCGGCGTTATATTCTCCCTGCTTCTTCCGCTCTGCAGCCTGTCCCGTTTGTCAGGCTCCACCTGACGAAGTCTCGCATCCCACCCGGACAGACTCCATGACGACCGAACGACCCGACCTTCGCGGCGGCGTCTTTACTCCCAGCATGATCGGCCTGCTGCTGACTCAGCTGCTCGGCGCGTTTAACGATAACCTGTTCCGCTGGTTTGCCATCAAAGCCGCTCAAACGGCGATGGAAGAGAGCCTGGCACTGACGGTTGGCATCGCCAGCTTCACGTTGCCGTATCTGATCTTCGCCGTTCCCGCAGGATTTCTTGCCGATCGGTTCAGCAAGAGAAACGTCATCGTCGCCTGCAAAGTGGCCGAAATCGTCATCATGGCGCTCGGCATCGGAGCGATCTTTACGGGAAACCCCTGGCTGTTGATCGTCGTCGTGGGGCTGATGGGAACGCAAAGCGCGCTGTTCGGGCCGGCGAAGTTTGGAGCGATCGCAGAACTCACGAAGCCCGAAGCACTCTCAAAGGCCAACGGCGTCATGGGCCTCGTCACAGTCGGCGCCTCGGCTCTGGGAATGTTCGCCGCGTTTTACATCTTCCCTCGCACGAACATCCACCTGAAAGAATCCATCGAGGTCTCGCAGGTATTTCTGCCGACGCTGGCCCTTGTTGGAGTTGCCATCGCCGGCACGCTGACGAGCCTGCTCATTCGGCAGTTGCCCGCGGCGAATCCGACTCGACGAATCGAAACCGGTCTGGTCGGCGCGGTGAAGCGCGACATGAAAATGCTTGCGGCAAATTCTGCTCTGATGAGGACGGCATTGGGGATCGGATTTTTCTGGATGATGGCTTCGTTTTTTCAAACGAATCTCGACCGATTCGGCCCGGAAATGCTGTTCCTTACAACGGAGCAGGTGGGCGGGCTGATGCTCATCCTGGTAGCGGGTCTTGGAATCGGCAGCGTGCTGGCTGGTTACCTTTCCGGCGACAAAGTGGAGCTTGGCCTGGTTCCTGTGGGAGCGTTCGGAATCACGCTCAGCGCCATCTGCCTGTTCTGGTCCGCTCAGCCGATTGAGGCTCAATACTCCCCGAAAGTCGACAGCTACTTTGCCGCCTGGCAGGAGGCACCAGAGAAAACCGTCGAGCTTCAAGCAGAAGACGCCAACCTGCAGGAAGCTCTGGAAAAGCGGATTGAAAGAAAGCTCACGGACGACAACACCTCGGAAGCCGAGGTGAAGCTGAAATCGAAAATTGAAATCGCATCGACGAATCTCAAAGGTTCAACCCCGGACTGGTATGTCGTGTCGATCTGGCCGTGCTTCTGGCTGTTCCTGCTCGGTTTGTTTGCCGGGTTTTTCGACATTCCTCTGGAAGCCAACATTCAGCACCGAAGCGACGAAGAAAACCGAGGCACCGTTCTCGCGGCGACCAACTTCCTCAGCTTCGCCATGATTCTTGTCGGAGCGGCCGCCTACTACGGACTCAACTGGGCGGGGTTGAACCCGGGCCACATCTTCCTGGTGGCCGGCCTCGTGACATTACCGGTCATCGTGCTCTCGTTCCGGATTCTTCCGCAGCAGACGATCCGCTTCTGCGTGTGGTGCCTCAGCCTGCTGGTTTACCGAATCAAAGTCGTCGGCCGCGAAAACATTCCAGAAAAAGGCGGAGCGATCCTGGTCGCCAATCACGTTTCGTGGCTCGACGGAATTCTGCTGGTCATGGTTTCCGACCGGCCGATCCGGATGATCGCTTACTCAGACTACGTTGAGGTGCCCGGCTTTCGCGGCTGGCTGTGTCGCACGTTTGGCGTCATCCCGATCAACGCGTCAGACGGCCCGCGAGCTCTGATCAAGTCGCTCAAGACCGCTCAGCAGGCGGCCGTCGATGGCGAGCTCGTCTGCATTTTCGCGGAAGGCGCGATCACTCGCACCGGACAGTTGCAGCCGTTTCAGCGCGGCATCATGCGGATCGCGGACGGGGCCAAAGTGCCGGTTATCCCGACGTACCTTGACGAGCTTTGGGGGAGCATCTTCAGCTTCAGCAAAGGCAAATTCTTCTGGAAACGGCCGAAGCGCTGGCCGTACCCGATTACCATTCTCTTCGGCAAACCGCTGCTCGACGCGGACGATCTGAACGAAGTCCGGCAGGCAGTTGAACGACTGGGAGTCCTGGCTATGGAGCATCGCACAATGAATCTCATCCCCGCCCGGCAGTTTCTGCGAGCGTCACGACAGGCACGAAGCCGCTCAAAAAGTGCTGACTCATCCGGCATGGACATCACCGGCGGCCGTCTGCTGACCGGCTCGCTGGTGTTTCGAAGAGTGCTCCAGCGTGAGTTCCTCGCCCCGGACGAAAAGATGGTCGGAGTCCTCCTGCCGCCGTCGGTCGGAGGCTCGATCACGAATGCGGCGCTGGCACTCATGGGGCGAGTAAGCGTCAACCTGAACTACACGCTCAGCGAAGAGGTGCTCAACTTCTGCATCAAAGAAGCCGGCATCAAGCACATCATCACAAGCAAACAGTTCCTTGAGAAAAAACCGCTCAACCTGGATGCCGAGTGGATCCTCGTTGAGGACATCAAAGAAAAAGTCACCGGCACGGACAAAGCCCTCTGCGCGTTTTCGGCTCATGTCGAACCGCTCGGTCTGCTTGAACGTCGTCTCGGTCTGACGTCGATCGACCCGGACGACGTCATGACGATCATTTTTACGTCAGGGTCAACCGGCGAACCGAAAGGCGTGATGCTCTCTCACAACAACGTGGGCTCGAATATCGCCTCGGCCAATCAGCTGTTTCAGATTTCCGAGAAGGACTGCCTGCTGGGCATCCTGCCATTCTTCCACAGTTTCGGCTTTACGTTGATGCTGTGGCTGCCGCTCACTCTGGAACCGAAAGGCGTTTACCACTTCAACCCGCTCGACGGTCGCACGATCGGCGAACTGTGTGAGAAGCACCGGGTCACGATCATCGCCGCGACACCGACCTTCCTGAAGACCTACCTGAAGCGCTGCACCAAAGAGCAGATGCAGCACGTCGACCTGGCGATCGTGGGAGCCGAGAAACTTCCCGAGTCGCTCGCCAACGAGTTCCACGAAAAATTCGGCATCTTCCCGACCGAGGGATACGGCACGACGGAACTCTCGCCACTGGCCATCGCCAACGTCCCGGACCACCGCAACAACGCCGCCGGAACGGGCCAGACGGGAACAAAAATGGGTTCCGTCGGTCGCCCGGTTCCGAACGTGGCCGCCAGAATTGTCGACCTGGACACCGGGCAGGAGCTTGGATTGAACAAGCCCGGGCTGCTGCAGATTCAGGGGCCGAACGTGATGCTCGGTTACCTGAACCGCCCGGAGAAAACTGCCGAGGTCATCAAAGACGACTGGTACAACACCGGCGACATTGCCGTCATCGATGACCAGGGCTTTGTCACGATTACCGGCCGCCTGAGCCGCTTCTCCAAAATTGGCGGCGAGATGGTTCCGCACATCCGCATCGAGGAGGAACTTAACAAAGCCCTGGAAGATCCCGACTCGGACGACACATCGCCGAAGCTCGCCGTCACCTCCGTCCCGGACGCAAAAAAGGGAGAACGCTTGATCGTGCTTCACAGGCCGTTGGCAAAGCCAGTCGACGAACTGATCGCCGCACTGAGCGACGCCGGACTCCCGAATCTCTGGCTGCCGTCCGCCGACAGTTTTCTTCTGGTCGAGGAGATCCCTTTGCTGGGTACCGGAAAACTCGATCTGCGAGGCGTCAAAGAAAAAGCGATCGCTGAATTCGGCCGTGAATCGTGACCGATTCGAACTCGCCCGTTGGCGGGCCGACCAGGAACACAATGGCGGTTCGGCGGCGGCTTTGGTGGGGCCTCGGAATTCTCGCCGTGCTTTTGTTTGCGGCTGCCGGTGCACTTTTCTTTAAGACGATGACCGGTGGAATCTTCGGGACAGTCCTGGAAGTGCGGATCGACGAGTGCACATCCACAAAATTACGGATGACCGCTTTTCGAAGGAGCGGAAGCAGCTTCACGCTCATCAACGAAAACATGGCCGAGGGCTCGGCGAATGTCCAAATCCCCCGATTCGCGGTGCCTTTGATTTCCGATCTGCGGCAGCGATTCCGGGAAACCACGTTTGGCCCATCCCACGCTTTCGCCCTCGACAAACCGGGCTCTGTTGCATCCCACATGAAGACGGGCGATGTCATTCGGCTTCGCCTGAATGAAAAGGTCGAGCTCTTCAGCTGGGAAGCCAACCGCACTTCCCAGCGATGGCTGATCATCGCGGAAGATGTGACTTCTGAGTGCGCCGAGTAGACTCAGTCCTTCCCGGCGCTGTTTCCATTTGCCTCGGAGTCTGCCATGCGTCGCTCCCGCCTCGCTGCCTGCCTGCTTGCCCTTGCGGTCTTTGCTTCGTCGATTCCTCATGCGACTGCCGAGCAACCTTCGCACGCAGTCGATTACGACGTCGTTTACGTCCGGGCTCCGCGGTACGGCGATGACAAGGCCACAAAATGGCCTGAGGTCAAAGACCCGATTCAGATGGAGCCGGGGGCGGACCTGATGCTGCTTCATCCGGATGGTTCGGAAGAAGTCCTCGTCAAAGGGGGCAACGGCTCCGTGGTGGACCCGTACGTCTCGTTTGACGGGCAGTCGGTTTACTACAGCTACTTCCACGATCAGCGGCCAGAGGCTCTCAATGGGCAGCGCCGCAATGCATCGCGGGCGGGCGCCGACATCTACCGGATTCACCTCAAAACGCGCGAGATCGTCAGACTGACTCACCAGGAATTCACACCGAACACCGGTGTGACCAACTGGTCGCCGAACCCGGTTAAACCGGAAGAGGCCGGTCAGACGTATCTCGGATACGGCGTCTTCAACCTTGGCCCGTGTCCTCTGCCCGGCGGGCGAGTCATCTTCACGTCCAGCCGCAACGGCTTCCTCCCCAACAAGGGCTACACGTTTCCGAACCTGCAGCTGTTCGTGATGGACGACGACGGAAGCAACGTTGAGCACATCGGCCACCTCAACCTGGGCAGTGCTCTGCATCCGACGGTGCTGCTCGATGGCCGCGTCATGTTCAGCAGCTATGAGGCCCAGGGAATCCGCGATCAGCGACTATGGGGTCTGTGGGCCATCCGCCCGGACGGGACCGAGTGGGAACCGCTCGTCAGTGCTTTTTCCGATGCGACCGCATTCCACTTTCAAACGCAGCTTTCGAAGGGCGAGGTCGTTGTCGAGCATTACTACAACCAGAACAACAACGGCTTCGGCAGTTTCTGGACGCTGCCCGCGAAACCGCCCGCCGGCGTCGCTCCGTTCGGCAGCCCGAATCCGCGAGACCCGTCCAACGTGCTGTTTCGCCAGGGTCGGCACGGAAACGGAAAGCCTCGGCTCACGACCGTCGCGTTTTCTCCGCGCGGACTCGACGGGCTGACGGCATTCACGTGGGGAGTCGATCAGGCCTCGCCGCGCGACGAGGACGGAAGCTGGATGGGCAAGGTGACTCACCCGGCCGCCGCGCCGAACAATGATCTGCTGCTCGTCTGGTCCGGCGGCCCGGCGAACGATTTGTCGCGGCCCGTCCGCACGCCGTACTACGACGGCGGTCTGTACCGGCTTCATGGCGGGTCGAAAGTCGAGAGTCATCGCGACCTGCAGCTCATCAAAAACGACCCGAAGTACAACGAGATGCAGCCGCGACCGGTCGTCCGTTTTCGCGACGTGTACGGAGTCGACGAGCCGGCAACCATCGAGCCGCTTGCCAACGACGGTTCGCAGTCCCCTGCTCTGCCGGAGGGAACTCCATTCGGCATCATTGGCACCTCAAGCTTTTTCAAACGCAACACGACACCCGGGACCGGCAGCGCAAAGTTCGACGGACTCGACCCGTTCAACACGTCTGAAAATGGAGCCAGTTCGAACTGGAACACGCAGGGAGCCGACGCCGGCAAATACACCAACGAGGACATCTTCGCCGTGCGGATTCTCTCGATGGAGCCAACCTCGCACCTGAGCTACGGCGACCCCACTGGTTATCGCAGCTTCTCGAATCACGCCAACGAGCGGTTGCGGATCCTCGGCGAGATTCCGCTCCGCAAAACAGACAAGTCCGGCAGGGAAATCCTCGACCCCGAAGGAAACCCGGACACCAGCTTCGCCGCGAAGATTCCGGCCGACGTGCCGTTCACATTTCAAACGCTCGACCAGAACGGGCACGTTCTCAATATGTCGCAGACCTGGCATCAACTGCGGCCTGGCGAGGTCCGTTACAACTGCGGCGGCTGTCACGCTCACGCACAGAAAGGACTCGATTTTTCTCAGACCTTTGCCGCGAAGGATGAATACAAGACGGTCGACCTGAGCCACGCTGCCCAGCTTCTAAAACCTGCCGAATCCGAAACACGAAACGCAGAGATTGCACACGCGTCTGCCGGAGCCGTCGACGTCGAGTACTACCGTGACATTAAACCGATCTTCGCGCGGTCCTGTGTGAAGTGTCACTCGAAAGACGGCGACGCCAAAGCCGGCCTCGTGCTGGACGACGACGAAATTGTGGGCGGCTTCGAGAACACGTATCACCGCCTCGCCAATGACTCGCGGGCGACGTACGGACGCAAGCCGGTCATCAAAAACGGACAGTGGCGACAGACCAATGCGTCGCGCTACATCCGCCAGTTCCAGTCCCGCCGCAGCCTGCTGACGTGGAAGGTGTACGGCAAACGGCTCGACGGCTGGTCGAACGACGATCACCCGACCGAGTCAATTCCCGGCGACGCATCCACGCTCCCCGAGGGAGCGAATCCGAACGACGCCGATATCGACTTCGTCGGATCGATCATGCCGCCCGCGAAGTCCGGTGTGCCGGCTCTCACTGCAGAAGAGAAGCTGACAATTGCCCGTTGGATCGATCTCGGCTGCCCGATCAGCCGGGCCGCTGGCGAGGAAGGCCAGGGCTGGTTCCTCGACGAACTCCGGCCAACGCTCACCCTGACCTCACCGCGGCGAGGAGACAACGGGCCGATCGGGAAGATAATTCTTGGGGCTCACGACTACTACTCAGGCCTGGAGGAAAAGTCGCTGCTCGTTACGGCGGACTTTGAAATCGACGGATTGGCTGCCGGACAGAATCTCGCCGCCCGGTTTGAGAAATCTCATGACGGTGTCTTCGAGTGGAAACTCAAGCAGCCTTTGACGTCGCTTCGCCAGGGAACGCTGACCGTGTCCGTGAAAGACCGGCAGGGCAACACGGCCCAGGTCATTCGCACAATTTCCATTAAGACGGCAACAGCGGGCCGGTCACCGTCTCGCAGCCCGTTGAAAAAGTAGCGGAACGGCGTAAGCCGTCCGGTCTGTGCGCATCACGAGCGCGTCGTTGCGCGAGAGACCGGGCGGCTTACGCCGCTACATGACATCCCCGTGTGAGTCACCTCTCCCCTGCAATCGGCGGTGAGCACATAAGCCCCTCGCCACTCGCTACTCCGCCCCTCGCTACTCCGCTACTCCGCCCCTCGCTACTCCGCCACTCCGCCGTTCTTACGGTCTGGTAATCGTCGCCGTGTTGCTGCCGGCCTGGTTGCCGGTGGTCAGGACGACGAACACCTTGAACGAGGCCACGTCGCCGGGGCTGGCGAGGCCGTCGAGGGTTTCGTGAGTGGTCGTGCCGGGCGGCAGATTCCCACTGACCGACGAGTTCCCCGAGTCGTACGTCGCTCCGGGCGAGAACCGCACCAGGTAGTGATCCACGTTCGGACTGGTCGACTCGTTCCATGAGAGCAAGCCGGACCCCGGCGAACTGTTCCACTGCCCGGACAGCGTCACGGCATCCGGCGTGCTGCCGGGTGAGGGAGTGATTTGCGGCATGCTGCCAAGCAGCGGATCGCCCGGGTCCAGGGTCACCGGCAGCCGCTCGCGGTACTGCACCATGCGGGTGTAGGCGGCCTGCAGCAGTTCGTCCCGCTGTCCGCGTCCGTCCACCGCCGCCCGTTCGGCCGCCTTGACCGCGTCGTATCGCGTCCGCATGGTCCCCACTTCGGTCTGAAACTGAGCCAGCGTATAACCGCCGCGCAGCTGCATGGCCGGAGCGATTTCCGGCGGCTGGTCGGTGTTGATCTGAGCCCACACATGAGCGATGTCGTCCCACGCATCCAGCAGCTTCTGGGCCTCCGCCTGCTCGGCCGGAGTGTCCGGCAGCGCCCGCAGATACCGCGAACCCGGCAGCAGAGCCTTCGCGGTCTCGCGAAACAGGATCAACCGCTGCCGCAGGTCCGCCCGCGTCTGGTCGCGGTCAGAGCGGGCGAAATCGACGTTGTTGTCGAGCCCTTCCTGATCGGACAGCGCGGTCACGACCGCCGCCTTGTCCGCCGAAAAATCCGCCAGCGTATAGTCGCCCAGCAGCTCAAAATCGGTGGCCGGAGCCCCTCCCAGCGCCGCATTGACCGAGCCCCAGTGCAGCTCGAACTCCGTCATCGTCTCGGGATAGTCGTCAATCTGCTCGATCGGCATGTCTCGCTCCCTGGCGTTCAAGACACGGTCCGGCGTCCCTCTGATGTCCGCAGCCTCCGAGCCCCGCCTCGGAGTTGCAGCCCGACGCCGCGTCAAGGCTCATTTCAGGCAACTATTTCCTGACATCAGCTCACAGGTGCGATTCTGAATCTGCAAATTGTGCCAGTCAAGCGCATTATTCTCCGACTGAAGAAATATCACGCGCTCGATCCCTCGATTAAGACGCTCACCAATGAGCTTAAGTCATCCGACTGGCAGCTTAAGGGCACCACCCACTCCCTTAAAGACGTCACCCATCAGCTTAAGTGCTCCACTCACCCGCTTAAGGACGCCACCCGGCAGCTTAAGGCCTGCTCTATTTCTCTTCCGGCACTCTCCAGCCAGCTTCGAGCCCATTTCCATCAAGCTTCCGCAGGGTGTGACCCCCTTCACGCAGGGGGCGACCAGCGCAGCCACACCGGGTTGCCTTTTTCGGCCGTAGCACACCGGGTTGCTTTCTTCGCCCGTAATCGTCGTCATCCGGGAAAGACGATCGCAGCAGGGACCGCCGCGGTTGATCCAGGCAATTTCCCTGACACCTTTTCCGATGCGACCGCAACAATTCACCACCACTCAAAGTCGGTCGAGCGGACTCTGCACGCCCGATGCTCCGCGTTGCAGCACATGCGTGTAAATCATCGTCGTACTGACATCGGCATGGCCCAGCAGTTCCTGCACGGTCCGAATGTCCGATCCTGATTCCAGCAAATGCGTCGCAAAACTGTGACGCAGCGTATGACAGGAGATCTTCTTCGTCAGTCCGCTCCGAATGACTGCCTTCCGCATCTCCTTCTGCAGCGATGTCTCGTGAATGTGGTGCCGTCGCCGGCCGGCATCCGGTTCACGCGGATCGATACTCAATTGTTTGGACGGGAACACATACTGCCAACCAGACTCGCATGCAGCGTTCGGGTATTTTTCCCGCAGCGCATGCGGTAGAAAAACAGCGCCGACACCATCCGCCAAATCCAGCGCGTGCTGTTTTTCAACCCGCTGGACCTGAAGTTCCAGCCGATCGCGACAACGATTCGGAAACGGAACACAGCGGTCCTTGTCGCCTTTGCCCTCTCGAACAATGATCTGCCGTCGAGCAAAATCGATGTCCTTAACCCGCAATCGGCAGCAGTCGAGTAACCTCAGTCCCGCTCCATACAACAGATCCGCCATGAGACGAGGCATGCCGTCAGGCTCGAATTGATTCAGCAGTAAACGCACTTCTTCAACCGACAACACGACCGGCAACCGGGCTGGAACGCGGGCACGGACTGCCTGAATCTGAGTCACCTCAATTTCCAGGACCTTCTGGTACAGGAACAGGATGGCTGACAGCGCCTGATTCTGAGTCGATGCCGCGACGTTTTTTTCCACGGCCAGATGAGTCAGATAAGCTTCGATTTCCCGAGCCCGCATCAATTCAGGATGAGTCCACTGGCCATCCGCATTCCGATGAAACCGCAGAAACTTCACGATCCAATCGACATACGCCGACTCGGTGCGGATCGAGTAATGCCCCAGTCGAAGCTTCGCCCGAACCCGATCCAACAACCGAGGGCCGCCTTCTGCTGTTTCCGACGCAGGATTTTTTTCATGATCCCGTACTTCTGAGATTGAGTTTTCATCTTTCTGCTCGTAACGTAGCGGCATTTAATCGGTTCCGTCGCAATTTGAGAATCGCCGTTTCTGAGTTAGACGGAATGATTGACGGACTCAGAGGAATCGTCAACGGAAATAGACGGAATTAATTCTGTCTAATAATAGTTAGTCATGAAACCAGCACCGTTCACCATGGTCGTCTCATGAGCACACACATCCGTATCAAATGCATCAACTGCGGCAAGACGCTGAACGTCCCCAAAACATCTATCGGCAAGACCGGCAAATGCCCCGGATGCAAGTCGGAAGTCACCGTCGAAGCACCCCGCAAACGAACGACACCGAAACGGCGACCTCGACCTGCGCCTGAACCTGCAGTGGAAGTAATCGATACCCGACTCGACCAACAGCCAACACACCGTGAAGAATTCGGCCGAGACCGGAACAGGATGCTGAGTGCCGTGGCCGTGGCCCCAGACAAGTATGAACTCATCGAGCCGTACCTCATGGACTACGAACAGCCAGTTGCAATCGCGGTCCAACGGCAATTTCCATTTTCAGTCTTCGCTGACATCGTTCTCTTGTCATCACATCGCGTTCTCATGTTCAAAAGGTTCTTTACAAAGATCGACATGTTCGATGTGAATTACGTTGACTTCAAGGACATCACCATCAAGCAGGGGTTCTTTACCAGTGCCCTCACCGTTCAAACTGACAATCGCCAAACATGCACGGTGTCGTACCTGCTTACTGATCAGGCTCTCAACGTGTACCGACTGTGTCAGGACATAGAAACAAAAGCACGTATTGCCCGCCGTCAATTCGAACTTGAAGAGAACCGATCGCGTACCACTCAAATGCACATCAACAACAACATGGGCGGTCCTGAACCGTTTCCACAGCCGCAGCAGCCAATGCGTCACTTGGGGCAACGGGATATTTCGAATGTCGGTGACGAAGAATCAGACCCATTCAGGCTCGGTGAATAGTCTACGCGTCCCGAAGCATGACTAACAAAGCGGTCAACCCGAGCGGCGGAATCAAGCGTGTTTTACAAGTCCATGTCACTCGCCGCCGCCGGGTTACCTTGGTCGTTGTGGTTCCGATGGTGCTCGGTCCTGCGTGTGAC
>JAQBVJ010000065.1 GCA_027623235.1 Planctomycetota bacterium | reverse complement strand
TTCTGGTGCGCGTGCGGCTCGGCAGGAGCCTCGCCCTCCCATTTCAACTTATGGGACACGAACTGTTGGTCAGTCCAACTGACTGTTCGAGTCGGGTCTCACACGAAGTCACGAAGGCACAAAGGGACAAGATCGTTTGGTGAGGTCTGCGCCACTTCGTGCCTTCGTGTGAGACCCGCTCACCACGAAGTCAGCACAGTCGGCACGAGCCCCTCGATCGACTGGTCGAGCGGAAAGTAAGGACGCTTCAAATTGTGGAACGTGGTGCTGCGGATCGAAGCCGGCGTCGGACCAGGTGTGTCGAGAATGAAAATCGCCTTTGCGATCTCGCCGTACGCCATGCTGTAGTTCATCGGATTTTTGACGACGACAAACCGCGCGGCCGCCGCGTCCAGTCCGACGGATTCGAACTGCTCGCCACACCAGTCGTAGGTGCCGTGGCTGGCAATCAGGATCTCCACCGAGCCGACTCGCACGACGGCTGTTGGTCCCATCTGCCCGGTTTGACCGTCCCAGATTCCTCCTCGGTAAACGAAGCCGCCATCCGTGACTCGAATGACTGTCCCATTTATTTTGATCGGCGTTCCGAATCGCGGATCCCGCTGGTGCCCGAGTGTCAGGGAGACCGTCGCACCGGCTCTGGCTGAATGACATTCCGCTGCCGCTGCGGGATCGACGACCGGTACAAGGCTCGTCCCCGGTGGCTCAGCTGCGAGCAGTGCTTTGAGCGTCGCGACGCTGTCGCCAGCCGCGCCGCCTCCGCAACAGTCTGCGGTTTCGACGAGGAGAATCGGTCCTCCATCAATGTACGCACTTTTGCGGATCGCTTCTTCAGGAGTCACGACATCGGGCTCCAGCTCGAATCGCCGCTCCCAGTACATCGACGCAATTTCCGTCGCGAGTCGTGCGGCCGTCTCCGGATCGTTATTCGTGACGACCAGCCCGCCGCCGCCCATGTCCGGCAGATCGAGGTACGGGTGAACCAGAAAAGCTCCCGTGGAATAAACTGTCCCCTGGCCTTCGAGCGACTTCGTAAACCGCATCACGTCGGCAAACGGTCCGTCGCCTTCCGTTTGCCCGTGGATCGCTCCGACGACAACGGGCACACGAGCGTACGCCATCGTCGGACGGATCGAGCCGGAGAGAATTTCCAGCAACGCCGTCGCGCCTCGCTGGCCCGTCTCAAACGCATCGCGATGCGGATACGTTTCCCAGGCGAGCAGGGCGTCCGCGTTCTTGACCATTCGCTCCGTCACGTGAGCATGCAGGTCGAGCGTCGCAACGATGGGCACGTCCGGCCCAACGGCTGCCCGCACCGCTTCGAGCAGGTCGCCTTCCAGGTCGCCCGCGTTCTCGGCCGCCGCTGAACCGTGCAGCGCGAGCAGCACGCCGTCGATCGGCGTAGAGTCGGCAAGCCGCTTCAACAGATCGCCTTTGAGAAACTCGTAGCACTCCGCCGTGACCGGTCCACTCGGGCAGGCACTCGCAACGAGCAGTGGGCAGACCGCCGTCTCTGTCTCGGCAAGATGCTGCAGCATCCCCGCAACCGTGCCACCGGGTGCGTCGACAACGTCGGCTCCGAAACGCAGTTCCGACCGGCGAAACGCTTCGAGATCGGCCGGGACGCCTCCCAGATGATTGCACTCAATAAAAATCGACCCGACAGCAATTCGGTGAGGCATCGTTTTGTCCCGGCAATTGAATTAACGGCGTCGCACGATGATCCGTTACAGTTTTCCGTGTCAACTCACCGTTGTTTCGGCTCGCGGTTAACTGTGCAGTTTGAGGTTGCTCGATGAATTCGTTCCTTCTCCGCTTGATCGCTGTCGCAGTGATGTTGATTCGCCTGCCGGCACCACACCACGCCGGCGAGTTGCTGGCCGCGGACGATCCCAAAGCGGAGCTGACATTTGAGAACGACATCCTCCCGATCGTCAAAGCGAAGTGCATTCGGTGTCACGCGGGAGTCGAACCGAAAGCCGGCCTTAACCTCACGAGCCCGTCGTCGTTGCTGACTGGCGGGAAATCCGGCGCGGCCTTGCGAATCCGAGCTGCCGAATCCAGCCTGCTGTACGAGATGGTCAGCTCCGAAAAAATGCCACCCGTCGGCCAGAAGCTCACGGCTGCCGAGAAGGGCATCCTGCGAAAATGGATCAACGACGGAGCGAAAGGTGTCAGCAATGCCGCGACGCTGGACCGATCTGACGACGTGACAGATACGGACCACTGGTCATTCCGCCCGCCGGTTCGCGGCGCGATTCCGTCGGTTCGAAACGGAGAGCGAGTTCGGACGCCGATCGACACTCACGTATTGAAGCGTCTCGAAGAAAACGGGCTCGGCTTCGCGCCGGATGCTGACCCACTGACTCTTCTGCGTCGATTGTATTTTGATCTGATCGGCCTCCCGCCGACTCCCGATGAGGTCGAGCAGTTTCTCACTGACACTCAGCCAGGGGCGTATGAGCGACTCGTCGATCGTCTGCTCGCGGATCCTCGCTACGGAGAACGCTGGGGGCGCCACTGGCTCGACGTTGCCGGCTTCGCTGAGTCGGCAGGCATCCTCAACGAGGATCGAGCTCTGCCGCTTGCCTGGCGGTACCGCGATTACGTCATCGACGCGTTTAATAGAGACAAGCCGTACGATTGCTTCTTGCAGGAGCAGATCGCCGGCGACGAACTGACCGATTACTGGACGGCGTTCGAGACACAGGACCGCCTCCCCGATGACGTCGTCGAGGGGATCATCGCGACCGGCTTCCTGCGAACGGCGTCCGACCCCAGTCGGCCGGATTTCAGCACGATCAAGAACGCAGAGGCTCAATATTTTTACCCGACGCTGTTCGACACGCTGCAGATCGTCTGCTCGTCAACGATGGGCCTGACCGTGCAGTGTGCCCGCTGCCACAGCCACAAATTCGACCCGATCCCGCAGGTCGACTACTACCGGATGCAGGCAGTCTTCACGACGGCGTACCGGCCGGAAAAGTGGATTCCGCAAATGAACCGCCGGCTGCACATCGCGTCGAAGAAGGAAAAAGAAGCCGCCGCGAAACACAATGCCGAGGTCGATGCGAACGTCAAACAACTGAGTGACGAGCAGGCCGCTTTGAAGTCGAGCTTCGCCGAACGCATCTTCGAGGACCGCCTGAAAACCGTCTCTGAAGAAGTTCGAGCCGACGTGTCTGCCGCGGTGAAGCTCAAGAAAGAGGCCCGCTCCGAAATTCAGAAGTACCTCGCCGAGAGATTCGAGAAGAAACTTAGACCGCAGGACAAAGACCTCGACGCGGCTCTGGCCACGTACGACGACTTCAAGAAGGAATCGGCAACGCTCACCGCAAAGATCGCTGAGGAAGGCCAGCGCAAAAGGCTCTTCGACGAAGTTCGGGCACTTTACGATCAGCCGGGCGAGGCCGTGACGCCGGTCCTGCTGCGAGGCGATCCGCTCACGCCGGGTCCTCTGGTTCAGCCGGGAGTCATCTCCACACTCACGACAGCAAAACCGTTCGAGTGGACGACTCCGGAAGCCGCCGCGAAAACGAGCGGACGTCGCCTGGCATTTGCCCGCTGGCTGACTCAGCCGGACCACCCGCTCACGGCGCGAGTCATGGTCAACCGCATCTGGATGCACCACTTCGGCACGGGCATCGTCGCGACTCCGCACGACTTCGGCGTGTCCGGAGCCTCACCATCGCACCCGGAACTGCTCGACTGGCTGGCCACGGAGTTCGTCGAAAGCGGCTGGAGCATCAAACACGTTCACCGTCTCATTCTGACCTCGACCGTCTGGCGGCAAGGTTCGCGAGTCTCCGCCGAGCACCGATCTGCCTGCGAACAAATCGATCCGGAAAACCGACTGCTCTGGCGACAGGCGTTGCGCCGACTGGAAGCCGAGCCTTTGCGTGACACCGTGCTCGCGGTGGCGGGAACGTTGAGTGACTCAATGCACGGTTCCGGTCAGGCCGTTGCTCGCCAGAAAGACGGTGAGGTCATCGCGATGCCCGACAGTCAGGGCCCGAACCGCCGCTCGATCTACGTGAAAATTCTGCGGCTTAACCCGGAAACGATGCTCGAGGTCTTTGACCAGCCCACGATCGCGGTCAACTGCACAAAACGCAGCACCTCGACGGTCTCGACGCAGGCGCTCACACTGCTCAACAGTGATGCCATGATGAAGGCCGCCGCCGCGTTTGCCGAGCGGGTTCTCGCAGAAAGATCTGACGATCCGGTCGGTCGAGCCGTCCTCATCGCCTTCACTCGCCCGGCGAGTTCTGACGAGCAGACGTTGCTTTCCGAGTTCGTCGCGGAGCAGACTTCAAGATACCTCACCGAAAAGGCCGAGGCAGAACGACAGAAACCACAGGTCAAAGCCGAGTCTCACCGCAAGGCTGTTGCCGATCTCTGCCACATGCTGATGAGTGCCAACGAATTTGTTTACGTGGATTGATTCTGAGAGATGAGAATAACATCGAGACTTGAAGTTCCAGTGAGATAAATCATGGACCAGTCGAACATCCTCACACGACGGGAAGCTCTTGATCGCTTCGGGGCCGGCTTTGGCGGACTCGCGCTGGGGACTCTGCTGGGCCAGGCATCGTTGGCGAGCGAGTCGCCGTCGCTGACGGGTCACTTTCAGCCGAAGGCGACGTCCATCATCCAGCTCTACATGCACGGCGGGCCGAGCCACGTCGACCTGCTGGATCCGAAGCCGATGCTCACGAAGTTTGACGGGACCGCTCCGCCGGACGAGGTCGCGGACGATGAGAACCGTACGAAGAACCTGATGGGTTCGCCGTTTTCTTTTCGGAAGTGCGGTGAGAGCGGACTCGAGTTTTCCGAGATTCAGCCGTTCGTTTCGCAGCACGCAGACGAGATCGCCGTCGTCCGTTCGATGTTTACCGAGCATCGCAACCACGAGCAGGCGATCTGGATGGCTCAGACAGGAATGACAACGGCCGGGCGGCCGACGCTGGGGTCGTGGATGGCGTATGGGCTCGGAACGGAAAATCGAAACCTGCCAGCGTTTGTTGCTCTTCCCGATCCGGGCGGGCCGTCGGTCGATGGCGTACGGAACTGGTCGAGCGGCTGGCTCCCACCGCGCTACCAGGGAACCGTCTTCCGAGAGCAGGGCAGCCCGATACTCAACCTGCAGCCGAAGCAGCCGCGCAGCGCAGCGATCGAAAGCGCGCGAGCCGCGCTGCTGAGGAAGCTGAATAAGCAGCACCTGACAGGGCGACCTGGCGAACTGGAACTGGAAGCGCGAATCGAGACGTTTGAACTGGCGGGTCGGATGCAGCTCGCCGCAACGGACGCGCTGGACCTGTCAGACGAGACCGCTGAGACCCAAAAGATGTACGGCCTCGAAAACGCCACGACGAAGTCGTACGGCACACGTTGCCTGATGGCTCGGCGGCTGGTCGAGCGCGGGGTGCGATTTGTCTCGCTGTTCATGAGCGGCCAGCCGTGGGATACGCACTCAAACAACAATTCCGGCACGAAGAACTGCTGCCTGCGAACAGACCAGCCGGTCGGCGCGCTCCTGACCGATCTTAAACGGCGAGGCCTGCTCGACTCAACGCTCGTCCTGTGGGGTGGTGAGTTTGGTCGAACTCCCGCCGCCGAACAGCGCGGCGAAAAAGCCTCCTACGGGCGAGATCATCACCCGTACGGCTTCAGCGTGTGGCTGGCCGGCGGAGGCATCAAAGGCGGCCAGCATTACGGAGCCACCGACGATTTTGGATATCGCTCGGTCGAAAACCGCACGCAGACGGCCAATCTGCACGCCACGATCCTGCACCAGATGGGCCTTAACCACGAGTCGCTGAACTGGCACCACAACGGCCGCGACGAACGCCTCACCGATGTGTACGAGGCGAAGGTCATCGAGGAACTGCTTGCCTGAGCTTTGGCAGGGTGAGTCACGACGCACCGTCGTCAACTCGTTTCTTCGCGTTCCTTCGCGACTTTGCGCTGAGGTCAGCAGAACTCAGTACCCGACGGCGGCTCCGTCTTTTCGCGGCTCGGTCGCTCCGTGAAGCGTCCCGTGTTCGTGGTCGAGAAGGATTCCCTGGTAACCTCCGAAACCGCCGGGGGCTTTTTCGAATTTGTGGCCTCGCCGTTTAAGTTCCTCGATCGTCTTTTTCGGGATGCCGGATTCTGCCGCGACGGTTCCTCCGTCTGCCATGGGAATGCCTGTGGGCGTCTGCGAACCAAGATGGCGGACTCGCGAGGCGTCGCCAGCCTCCTGCACGTTCATGCCGAAGTCGATCATGTTGACCAGAATCTGGACGTGACCCTGCGGCTGCATGTCGCCGCCCATGACACCGAAGCTGAACCACGGATTGCCGTCCTTCGTGACGAATGCCGGGATGATCGTGTGGAACGGTCGTTTGTGCGGCTCCAGCGTGTTGAGGTGATCGGGGTCGAGCGAGAAGAGGGCACCTCGGTTCTGCAGCACGAAGCCGGCATCGCCCGGCACCATCGCTGAGCCGAAGCCGAAGTAGTTGCTCTGGATGAACGAGCAGCAGTTGCGGTCTTTGTCGACGACGGTCAGGTAAATCGTGTCGCCGTTTTCGAGCTTCGGATCGCCGGCCGGGACATCGGTCGCGGCCTTCTGCATGTCGATCCGCTTCCGTTGCCGGTTGGCGTACGTTTTGGAAATGAGCTCGGCCGTCGGGAGTCGGTTGAAGTCGGGGTCTGCGTAAAACTTCGCGCGGTCGGCGAAGGCCAGCTTTTTCGCCTCGACGAAGAGGTGCAGATAGTCGGCCGACTTGCGACCCATCTTCTGGATGTCGTAGCCCTCAAGAATGTTGAGCATCTCCAGGGCGGCGATGCCCTGGCCGTTTGGCGGCAGCTCCCAGACGTCGTAGCCGCGGTAGTTCGTTGAGACCGGCTCGACCCAGTCGGACTTGTGATCGGCGAGGTCTTTCAACGTGAGGTAGCCGCCGTTCGCCGCGCTGAACTTAGCGATCGTCTTTGCTGTCTCGCCGAGATAAAACGCGTCACGACCCTGTTCGGCAATCGCGCGGTACGTCGCGGCGAGTCGCGGGTTACGGAAGACCTCGCCCTCGACCGGAGCTTTTCCTCCGGGCAGATAAGTCGCCGCCGAGTCCGGCCACTCCGAGAGCTTTTCGGCTCCGGACTTCCAGTACGCGGCGATGACTTCCGTGACGGCGAAGCCGTTTTCGCCGTACTCGATCGATGGCTTCAGGATCCGTTTGAGCGGCATTTTTCCAAAGCGCTCATGCAGGACACCCCATCCGTCGACACAGCCCGGCACGGACCAGGCCAGCGGTCCAAGCGTCGGGATCTGCTTCATTCCTTTCTCTTTGAAGACATCCCGGTTCAGTGAGTGCGGGCTGCGGCCGCTCGCGTTGAGGCCGTACAGCGTCTCGGTGTTCGCGTCCCAGTAGATGACGAAGAGGTCGCCGCCGATGCCGCAGCTCATGGGCTCAGTCAGGCCGATCATCGCGTTCGTGGCGATCGCTGCATCGACGGCGTTGCCACCCGCCTTGAGGATGTCGAGGCCGACCTGTGCGGCCAGCGGCTGGCTCGTTGCCACGATCCCGTTTGTTGCGGTGACGACGGAGCGGCTTTGATGAGGGCTCCCGACTGGCCGGTCGTACTCAGCCGCCTCGAGAGTCTGCTCGGCAAAAAACGGCTCGGTCATAAAAATTCCTCCGAGGGCAGCGGTGGCGGAAAAAACGGCGATGAGAATTTGAGGTCGGCATAGCATGGCTCGCCCTTTTGTACTGGTGTGATTCGGTCTGCGAGAGTCTCTTTTGCCGCGAGCGTTATTGCCAGCGACCGTAAATTCGCTGTCATGGTCTTTCAACGGCTCCCGCTTTTCAGGTTGACCCTGACGAGACGGCCCGATGGGGCAGGGGATCACAATGAGCCAACCGTCGAGATCGGTTCTTTGTAAACCTCTGCGACTCCTTCCGTCGCATCAGCCGGCCCTTCCCGGTCGCTTGCGGCAACTTCTGCCGGACCGATACAGTCCGAATCAGCCACCGTGAGCGTCTCACAGCGCCCACCTTGTCCGAATCCCTCCCGCGGTTGTGTGTCACACGGCCGCTTTCTGGCATTCGGAGCCCTCGACCCCTCCCGTGGTCCGAATTGCGGCTCACGAACCCACCACGCCTCAACTGGACGATTACCATGAGTCAACTTTGTGGTCTGCCTGGCCGACTTTCCGTGCTACTACTTACGGCCGTGTTCGCGGCGACGGCACTGACCAGCGCCCTCGCCGAGGACCCGCCTGCTGTGCCGACGGGACTTCCCGCCGTCGGTTGGCCGGCCGACAACCCGCCGACCGCTGCGAAGATTTCGCTCGGTCAGCAACTGTATTTTGATCCTCGTCTTTCGAGCGACGACACGATTTCCTGCGCGAGCTGCCACGACCCGGCCAAAGGCTGGAGCAATGGCGAGGCCTTCGCCAAAGGGGTCGGCGGCGCGTTGGGCGGACGGAGTGCTCCGACAATTATCAACTCGGCGTATTTCCGACAGCAGTTCTGGGATGGCCGTGCGAAGACGCTTGAGGATCAGGCCCTCGGCCCGATTCAGGCCGGCGTTGAGATGAACATGAAGCTTGAGAATCTCATCCAGAAGCTCAATAAGATTGAGGGCTACAAGTCACAGTTCAAAGCGGTCTTCGGCAGCGAGGCGTCGGCACCGAACGTCGCCAAAGCGATTGCCGCTTACGAACGGACCGTGCTCTCCGGCAATGCTCCGTATGACTCGTTCAAAGCCGGCGACAAGGATGCGTTGTCGGAAGTTGCCGAGCGGGGCCGCAAAGTCTTCTTCGGAAAGGGCCACTGCAGTGCCTGCCATGTCGGCGCAGCCCTCACCGACAACTCGTACCACAACGTCGGCGTTGGCATGGACAAGAAAGAGCCCGACGTCGGCCGCTTCGCGGTCAGCAAGCTCGAAGGCGACACCGGCGCGTTTAAAACGCCTGGCCTGAGGGACATCGCGCGGAGTGCCCCGTACATGCATGATGGTTCGTTAAAGACGCTTGAAGACGTCGTCGAACATTACGCCAAAGGCGGCATCGCCAACGAATACCTCGACGAGGAAATCTTCAAACTGAAGCTCACCGATCAGGACAAAAAGGACCTGATCACGTTTCTGAAAGAGGGCCTCGCCAGCCGTGAGTACCCGATGCACAAAGCTCCGAAGCTGCCGAAGTAGCAGCCTGTTTATCGAGAATGATCTCAAATAACCCCATCCCCCATTTCGTGACAAGAGAGAGCACCATGTTGAAATCCCGTATTACAACTGTGTTGAGCAGCCTGGCCCTGGTGTCTGCGTTCGCCCTGAACGCCAGCGCCGCCGACCACAAGGTCGTCGCCAAAGGCCTGGACAATCCGACCGGCCTTGCCATTCAGCCCGGCACCGGTCACGTCTTCATTGCGAGCCACGCCGGTGTCCTGCGTCTCGACCCGAAGTCCGGAAAAGTGACGACGGAAATCGGTGGCTACCCGGACCCAACCGACGTCTACGGAAAAGGCCCGAAATACGCGATCGGCCCTTTGGGACTCGCGTTCCTCGACGCCGACCACCTGGTCGTCGGCTGCGGAAGCCGAGCGGACGGTGAAGAACTGGTTCGCGTTTTCAAAGTGGGTGCCGAACCGAAAGAGCAGAAAGAATCAGACGCCGTCAAAACTTTCGGCCCGATTACGGCGAGTGATCTGTCGGCGAAAGGTGAAGGCAACTTTTATGGCGTCGCCATCATCGATGGAGCGATCTACGTGACGTGTAACGGTGACGACACCAAAGGCTGGGTGGCCAAGGCGACCTCAAAGGACGGCAAATGGGGCAAGCTGAAACTGGCGATTGCCACGAAAGAGGCGACCGAAGTTGACGCCCCCGGACCGATCGCTGCGAGCAAAAACGGCAAAGCGATCATCGTCGGCCAGATCGGTGAAGTCACGGTCGAAGGCGACAGCCTGCTGACGTTCTACTCACCGGCCGGCAAGCTCCAGCGGAAACTGACGACTACGCTGAACGACATCGCTGGTATTGCTTACAGCAAAGACGGCAAGCTGTACGCCACGGACTTCTCCTGGGTCGATGCGACTAAAGGAGCTCTGTACCAGCTGACACCTGGCAATAAGGAATCGACGGAAGCCAAAGCGAAAAAGATCCTCGACCTCGACAAGCCAACCGCGATCGCCTTTGGCGAAGACGGCACGGCCTACATCGCCGTGTTCGGCACGGTCGGTGACGACGGCAAGCCAGCCGGATCGATCATCGCCGTCTCGGGACTGTGATCCAGATTTCGTTGCGTAAGAATGAGGCCCGCGACTTTTGAAGTCGCGGGCCTTTTTTTGTGAACGCATCCGGGGTGCGCGAGGGTGAATGTCAGATCGCATGCCGAATTGCCCCTCCCGACACTCGCGGTCCCAGACTGGAAGATATTTCGATTCTTTTCCTTGCGCACCAGTTCAGGTTGTCGGCTTAAAGTCAGTCCTTCTTTTCGTGTCCGCGTTCAAGCCAGCGGAATCCATCTTGCTGAGAAATCGAGGCGAGCTGCAATGCGCCTCCCACGGTGTCTGGCTCGGGGCTGAATCTGGAGAACTTGATCTCAGTCTCGGCAAGAAACCGGACAACTGCGATGGTTTCACCAAGCGGCTGATCCGGATGCAGAATGGGCGGAAACAGCTCACTGCCGGCCGCTTTCAGAATCTGTTCGATTTTTTCTTTGGGGATTTCTGCCTTTTCGAGCAGTCCCGGAAACTTCGGTGCAAAGCCCTGCATGAGTCGGTGAGTCGCTTCGGCAACGCCGGAGAATTTGACGTGAACGGTGTTCTTCGCCTCGACTCGTGAGGGGCCGATGATGTGCTGTCCGGCAAATGCGATCTCGACGACTTCGGGAAACCGCTTCCCCGCTGAGTAGCCGGCAACGAAAAATGTCATCCGGTTATCCTGCGGAAGTTTCTCAAACAACGGCAGGTAGTGTTCCACAAAGATCAATTCTTTAAGCCGGTCGGTCACCTGTTCGATCGTGTACGACTCCGGGTCGAGCTTCCATTTCTCGTGCTGGCTCAACTTTTGTGCGAGCTCGGTACACAGGCTTGAGACGCTGATCCCGTCGAGTCGGTTGAGGCCCGCCGTGACGACGGCGACCGGTAACGATTCATGGAGCGGGAAGATTTTCCGCTTGTGATGAAAGATGAAAGTGCGGCCGTTTGCCTCACGGGTCGTGGAGGCACTGTCTGAGGCAAGGACCACGCCGTCATTACTGACAACGGCCAGGGCAATCGTCATGTTTTTTCCAGTTCATCAAGGGACCACCTGGTTCGGCCGGATCATCACGCGCCGTTCGTCGGCTCGCAACGAAGTCGAATGCCCGGACTCTGCTGTTTCGGCGTCTCCAGGATTGGTCTCCCCCTGATTTCGCCGTCTGCTGTAGATTTCGCCTCGCAATTTCCGCATTTTCATGGCAGGGACGCTGTGTCGACCGCTTCTACGGCTGATTCCAGAAACTTGATTCACTCGCTGGGCGGAGAAACGATCCGCTTCGTTGAGGGGCTGGGTGATCTTGCGCTGTTCACGCTGACCACGCTGCGCTGGATGACGCGAGGTCTGCCGCGCAGATCGGTCGTGCTGCAGAGCATGTACGAAGTCGGCGTTCGCAGCATCGGCGTCGTACTGATTACCGGAATGTTTATCGGCATGGTGCTTGCCGTGCAGGGGTACGAGCAGTTTCACCTGATGCGGATGGAAACCCGCATCGGGGCTGTCATCAATATCGCACTCGTGAAAGAACTTGGCCCGGTGCTGGCGGCAACGATGCTGGCCGGTCGAGTCGGCAGCGCGATGGCGGCCGAACTCGGCACGATGCGCGTCACTGAGCAGATCGACGCGCTGCGAGCTCTCGGCGCGAACCCGTATCAGTACCTGGTCGTCCCAAGATTCCTCGCCTGCTTTCTGCTGATTCCACTGCTCACAGCGTTCGCAGACGCAATCGGTATTTTTGGCGGCTGGCTTCTGAGTACTCAGGTGCTCGGAGTGGACAGCGCGTTTTACTGGCACCACTCGTTGGACTACGTCGCGGCGTATGACGTTTTGACCGGGCTCCTGAAGAGTATGTTTTTCGGAGCGGCCATCGCCGTCATTTCGTGTCACCGCGGCTTCAACTGCGGTGCCGGCGCGGAAGGTGTCGGGCGAGCGGCGACTGAAAGTTTCGTTTTGTCTTTCGTGGCCATTCTGGTCACCGATTTCTTCGTGACGATCTTCACAACGCATCTTTATTACGTCATCTGGCCAGCCCCGGTTTCTCTGCTGTAGCAGGCCACAGTGTTTTTCTGAATGACAGGTTCCATGAGCTTCGAAAATCGCTTCAACAGTGATGAGATTGGAAGTTCGATCATCGAACTGAAAAATGTCTCGCGACAGTTCGGGACGCAGCAGGTCTTGCGCGATATCACGATGCAGGTTTATTCCGGCGAGACACTCGTGCTGATCGGTGAAAGTGGCTGCGGAAAAAGCGTCATGATGAAGCTCATGATGGGACTTCTCGAATCGTCTTCGGGCGATGTCCTCTGGAATGGAGTTCCGATTGCCGGCCGGTCCGATGGAGAGCTTGTTCAGGACCGGTTGCGATTCGGATTTCTATTTCAGGGAGCGGCTCTGTTTGACAGCATGAGCGTCTTCGAGAACGTCGCGTTCGGCCTGCGACAGAACACAAAGATGTCCGAAGAATACATCCGGCACAGCGTCATGAATCGGATTCAGGATGTCGGTCTCTCTGCGGCGTCGGCATCTAAAATGCCCTCTCAGCTTTCCGGTGGGATGCGGAAGCGGGTGGGTCTCGCACGAGCCATGGCACTCATGCCGGACATCATTCTCTATGACGAGCCGACGACCGGGCTCGATCCGATCATGACGGACGTGATCAACACATTGATCCTGAAGACTCGTTCGCGCCGCCCGGTGACGAGCGTCGTGGTGACACATGAAATGTCGACAGTCCGCAAAGTCGCTGACCGGGTGCTGATGTTCTACCCGCTGTCACGGCTGCAGCCGGGTGAGCCACAAATCGTTTTTGAAGGCACTCCCGAGCAGGCGTTTTCGTCGCTCGACCCGCGCGTGTCGCAGTTTGTTTACGGCGAGGCGCGGGACAGGCTGGAAGAACTGGCGGCCGCGTAAACGCTCAATTCCTGCAAGGATGCAGACATGTCTGAGAAACAGCTTCAATTCCGAGTCGGCCTGTTTGTGCTGGTCTCGTTCGTGGTCATCGGCGTGATGACGTTTCAGTTCGGCGAATTCCGAGGTGCGTTTTCCAAAAAGTATATCGTGCACGTCCACTTTGATTCGGCACCGGGAATTCTCCCTGGGTCGCCAGTCAAAATGAACGGGATCCCCATCGGGTCCGTCAAAGATCTGCTTCTCGATCAACAGCGAGGTGGCGTGCTTCTTGTCCTGGACATCGATCAGAAATATCCGCTCCGGTCGGACTCGAAGCCAATGCTTCAGCAGTCGATCCTTGGTGACGCGACTGTCGAGTTTACTCCCGGAGTCAGTAACGAATCCTTCGATCGAAACACCGTCCTTGAAGGCGAGCCCCCGTTCGACATGATGGCCGTCGTCAGGCAGCTCGAGGAGCAGACCAGTCTGACAATGGCCTCGTTTGATGAAACCAGTCGTGAATGGCAGCTCGTGGCAAAGAACATCAACGGGCTGGTCGACACGAATCGAGGAAACCTCCACGACGTCATTAATGAAACGGCAATTTCGCTGGCGGAATTCACGACAACCATGAAACGTGCTGGCGACACCTTCGACAATGCCAATCGAGTCATCGGAGATCCGCAGACTGTCGCGAATCTTCGCAAGGCGCTGGCTGGACTGCCGCAGATCGTTGGTGAGACTCAGGCGACGATTTCTGCCATGCGGAAAACGGTTGGGACCATCAACAACAATCTGGTCAATCTTGAGAACGTGACGGAGCCGCTTGGGAAACACACGACGTCGATCGTCGTCCGCCTCGACAACAGCCTTGCCAATCTGGAGGTGCTGACGAAAGAACTTCGAATGATCTCCCAGGCAGCGACGCGGAATGATGGTTCATTTCAGAAATTTCTTTCCGATCCGACTCTCTATCGCAACCTCGAACGATCTTCCGAGGCGATGACCGTCCTGTTGCAGAACATGAACCCCGTTATCAGAGACATGCGTGTCTTTGCCGACAAGGTTGCCCGGCATCCTGAACTCATCGGTGTCGCGGGAGCGATCAGTCCCAGTTCCGGGCTGAAGGATGGCGAAGGAGAAGTTCAACAGACCGGGTTTCAGAAATGACGGACTCCGACGCGCAGCATGAGGCTTCAGGCGAACCCGACGAGTCTTCGCTGGAGAAGTCCGAGGGCGAGTTGGCTGAGTTGCCGTTCGATGGCTGGCAGCTTGAAGTCGCTGAGAATGCTGACTCAGCGGACGTCGACGGCTGGCCCGCGGAAGATCTTGAGTCTGCGTATCGAAAGGCCCTCGACGCGAATAATGCGGTCGAATGGGACTTCGCTCAGTTTCCAGAAGAATCCTCATCGGTCACAGAAGAAGAGGGATTCGTTTCAGATGACCGCGAGGAAGCGGTCGCAGATTCGGCAGACAGTCCAGAGCAGACTGCGGACGAGAACCGGCCGGAGCGGATTTCGACGAGGCAGGTAATCGAAGCGGCCCTGTTTGTTGGTGGCGAGCCGATCACAACGAAGCGGCTCTGCTTCATGCTTCGCGGTGATTACGACCTGGACTTCATTGAAGACACAATTGAGGATCTGAATCATCAGTACGAACGCGAAGCACGACCCTACGAGATTCGGCTCGGAGAAGGTGGCTATCGGCTTGTGCTGCACGACGAATTTCAACGAGTGCGGAATCGAGTCTTTGGTATCGGCCCGCGAGAAATCAAACTGTCGCAGGAGGTGCTGGAAGTCCTTGCCCTCGTCGCGTATCGGCAGCCGATCACGCAGGCGGGGATTGAAGAACTGGGCCGCCCCTCAGCGGGGCCGCTGCTTCGACAACTTCTTCGCCGCGAACTGATCGCAATCCGTCGTGACGATTCGGACCGAAAGAAAGTGGAATACGTCACGACGAAGCGGTTTCTGTCTGTATTTGGTATCGGCAGTATTGACGAACTCCCGCAGGCGGATGAGCTGGCTTTCAAGTAGCCTTCGTCGAAAAAAGTCACGCCGGGAGTTCCGCAGATGACGTCACCTCAGGGGCAAAAGGCGTCGTTGCATCTCTGCAGCAAAGACGCCTGTCTGCGTGTCTGACTCGGACAACTGCTACAACGGGCGAGACCACAATCGCCTTGCCTGGTTCTGACTTCTGGCTGGTTGCCTGGCCGGTCTGTTATGCTCAAAATTCGGCTTCCGCCCGAAAATCAGCGATTCATGACGACGCTGAAAATCTGACGCTGATTCAACAAATCCTGGCGATGCAAGATCAATGACGGATGACTCCGCTGAAAATACGCCGCTCGAACCGCTCGATCCGCAACTGAAGGACATTCAGCCGGGAGGGGGGATCATCATTCACCTCGAGCTTCTGTGGGGATGCTGGCGCCGTTTCTGGCTGAAGACATTTCGCAAGAGTTACGTCGAGAAGATGCGGCAGCTTCGCAAAGGCACACCCGATGGAGTTCCGATCGAGGTGCTCGATTCACGCGACTTGAAGTTTTACCGCAACCAGACTGACTGTCACTGGGAGCCGCAGGATGATCCTTTCACCGGACGCGACCGGATTCCGTTTGCACGAGTCGGTCTGGCGGAACTCATCGTCTTTTCGATCGTGTTCTGGGGGCCAGCGATCGGCCTGGCGGCGTTTCTGCTGAATTCCTCAGTAGAGGCTCCCTGGAATTATGTGCTGTGGACGGCCGCATTCGCTCTCGCACTTGTTGGGACAGAGATTGTCTGGTTCTTCCGGGATCCGAAACGAGTGGTCCCGAGTGAGCCAGGTCAGGTGATTTCACCGGCAGACGGAAAAGTGGTTCACATCGAAGAAGTTGACGACGAGTTTGTCGGGCCGGCGATTGAGATTGGCATCTTTCTGTCCATCTTCAACGTGCATATTAACCGGTCGCCGATCGAGGCACGTGTCATTGGCCTGCGATATAAGCCGGGAAAATATCTCAACGCACTCCGTCCTGAATCAGCGAGAGAGAACGAGCAGCTTGCTGTTCGAATCGAAGAACTGGCCGCTCCCCATCGACGAATGATCGTGCGGCAGATCACGGGAGCAATCGCCCGTCGGATCGTTTGCTGGCTGAAACCGGGTGACGAGTTGGAACGAGGCGAACAGTTTGGCATGATCAAGCTTGGCTCACGGACGGAACTGCTTCTCCCGAAGGAAGAGGGGCTGGAACTGCTGGCAAAGGTTGGCGATACCGTTCAGGCAGGCTCATCGATCCTGGCCAAATACCCTGCCAAAACCGACAAAGTGGCCAACGAGGTCTCAACATGAGTCGTCGCGAAAAAATGTTTGCCGTGCTGCCGACGATGCTGACACTCGGCAACGCGCTGTGTGGATTTGCCGCGATCACGTACGCGGCCAAAGTTGGTCCAGAGCCCGCTGAAGGTCAAGGCGCTCATCTGCTGACGGCGGCGTTGTGCATTTTTGCCGGAATGTTGTTTGACGCACTCGACGGACGTGCCGCTCGCTGGGCGAACCAGACGAGCGAGTTTGGAGCACAACTCGACAGTCTTTGCGACGCGATCAGCTTTGGTGTCGCCCCGGCGTTTCTGATGATTCAGTTTTGTCACTACAACGAAAGCGTTCATCACAACGGTCTTTATCACAGCCGAGTCCTGTGGGCGATCGGAGCTCTCTTCGCGGTCTGTGCGGTCCTCCGCCTGGCGCGTTTCAACGTGGAAACTGACGAAGAAGATTCGCACGACTCTTTCAGTGGGCTGCCATCACCGGCCGCTGCGGGAGCAGTCGCGTCGTTTCCAATTGCCATGCGCGGAATCGATAAGCTCATCGCAGCGAAGACTTCTCCACTGTCCGGTTTCACGAGCGAGTGGATTGAGCCGGCGGCTCATAACCTGCTGCCGCTGATCACGCTGGCCGCGGCGTGCCTGATGATGTCGCGAATTCGCTATTCGCACGTGTTTAATCAGGTCTTTACTGGTCGCCGCAACCGGGCTCACGTGATTCAAATCGTGTTTACGGTTGCCGTTGTCTTCATGGTTCAGGAAATGGCCGTGCCGCTGCTGTTCTGTTATTTCGCCTTTGCCTCGCCGATACGTGCCGCCTGGGAGCGGGCCATGTCGTCGAAAAATCGCGAGTCGCCGGCGTCTTGACGACCGGTGTGAGTAGTTGAAAACTCCGGCAAGTTTGAGGAGTCGCGCGGATGTTTACGGGATTGATTGAAGGACAGGGCAGGGTGAGTGCCATCCTGCCGGAAGGCGAAGCGATTCGACTTGAGATCGACGCCGGAGAATCAATCGCGGCTGGACTGTCCATCGGCGACAGCGTGTCGATTAATGGTTGCTGTTTAACCGTGGTTGAACTGGCCGAACCGGTGGTCGCTTTTCAGGCAGGGACGGAAACCCTTTCGAGAACGAACCTGGGGCGTCTGCAACCGGGTGACCCGGTGAATCTGGAACGATCTTTACCCGTCGACGGTCGACTGGGCGGGCACTTCGTGCAGGGGCACGTCGATGGTGTGGGCAAGGTTGCGAGCATCGATCGTGATGGCGACTGGATCACGATGTGGTTTGAGATTCCGGTCGCTCTCGCGAAGTTTCTAGTTCCCAAAGGATCGGTGGCCGTCGACGGAATCAGCTTGACCGTCGTGAATGTTGAGCAGACTCGATTCAGTGTCGCTCTGATTCCACACACGCTGGAAGTGACGACGCTCGGAGTCCGCGACGTCGGCGATCCAGTCAACATCGAGACTGACATTCTTGGAAAGTACGTGGAGCGACTGCTGCCGTTTCGCTCTGCCTGACAAAAACCGCCGGCCAAACAGCGTGCGACTTTTCTCTAGCGGCTTTGTGGGGGTGAGTGCTCGGTCTGCTCAAGCGTTGATTCTGCATCCAGCCTCGCCGTCAGCTTTCGGCGGATGATCAGAGCCAGCAGAAGAGGAACTGTTCCTGATCCGATTGCTACCAGCACGAGCAATCGCTGGTTTTCGATTCCCGCCCCACAGGCGACGTAAAAAACGGCCATTGCCAGGTTGGCTGCGATGACCGGTAACAGGAATCGACGCCAGCTCAGTTCGGTCGTGCCCATCAAAAGGACGCAGGCTTCTGCGAGGATCGGAAGAGGCCGTGTCGCGAGCAGCACTGCCGGGCCAAATCGCTTGCTGATCGATTCGATACGGTTCAGATCGTCGGGTTCCGCGAAGCGGGCCGCGAACGGTTTACCGAGAATTCTGGAAAACCCAAAGCCCAGGGATGCACCGAGGGTCAGGCCAGTCCATGACGCAAGGACAGCCGCCCAGAAACTCATGACGCCACCCGCGTAGGTCATTACAGCGCTGGACGGAATCGGAAGGAAAATGTCGCTCGCCAGAATGCCGAGCACGGACGCGAATTCCACCTGCTCCGCTCGATCTGCGTCGGCCTCAATCCAGTGTTTGACGTCCTGTTCGAAGGACTCACCCAGAAAGAGGAACGGAATCACAGGGACGAGGAGAAAAACCGCGAGCATGGCGGACGCGCGGACGACGGAACGCATTTGGTCAGCGGTTCCTACAGATGGTTAAATCGGCTCTGCAGATTCGGGAGCCTGCCCTGGTTCTGATCCCACAGTTCCTTCAGCGGGAAAGTCGCCGGGACGGGTAGTCGCAGGATCAGGTAAGTCTGCCGCCAGAGCATTATCCCCCACATGATTTCTTCGACGAGATTGTCCTCGGCCCGCAGTGGCCGAAACTGGTCTCTGCCGAGAATCTCTTCGAACTTCTGGAGACCCATGAGCAGACTGGCTCTCGCCTTCTCGTGTTCTGCCTGGTCGTAGAGTTGCTCTCCCTCGAACAGAAGCCGGTGGGCAAGCCCCATTTCTTCTTCTTTTTCGGCGAGGCACAGCAGCCGCCAATGAAGATAATTGGAAGTGTTCTGATAAAAGACGAGTTCGCGCTTGATGACTGACTCGGTCACCTTCGAATTACGTGCCATCTGAGCCACGTCGTCTTCGTTGGCTTCCAGGAAAATCTTGCAGTCATTGAAGGTGTGGATTTCTTCCTTGCCAAATTGCGTTGTCCAGTCGACGAAGGCTTCCTGCCAGGCCGCGACGGTGACACCCTCGAATTTGCCTTCCCGCTGCAAAGCGTCTGCGTATTCGATTTGAGATTTCGCCGGGTAAGAACGAAACAGCTCCCGCATCATGATGTGCTGGTCCTTTTCCTTCTCGGCAGCATTGGATCGCACGAACCAGCTCTTCGCGACAAGGTAATTGTCCATGGTGCCGGCGGGATTAATCTCGCGGTCGCCCTCTCCCTTGAATCTTTTTGTATCGGGGTCGCTGACGAAGAATCGGCGGAACTGCTTCCACTCGTCGGACCGGCCAATCTTGTGTCCCCAGGTACGTCCAGCTTCCCATTTCAGTTCGGGGACACGGTTGTTCCGTTTCTCGCCGCGCTGCAGAAACTTTCCGCCTTCCTTGACCCAGTAGTATCGTTCGGGGACAGAATCCCATTCGGCGGAGACGTTGTATGACAGATTCCAGCCGAGGAATCTCCAGACTTCGATGTAGTGAGGTTGCAAAGTAATGACCGCTTCGGTCGTGGCCTGCATCTGTGCCCAGTCTTTGCGATCCTTGTAATCGTCCAGATCCATTCGCAGAACGTTGACTGCGACTCCCCGCAGTCCCAACAGCAGCAGGTTCATTGTCGCGCTTGTCGGGTCGATCTGGCCGAGCTTGCTTTCTCCGAGATCGTGCTCAGCGCGCAGATCAGACAGCACGCCCCCGGAATCACTCCCGGTGTTGCCAGCTGGCATACCCAGCAGGACGACCGGAATCAGAAGCACAAGGATCGCGACAAACCAGGCGGTCTTACGCTGACGTGATGTGAGATTGTTCATTTGGCCTCAAGCTCCCTCAATGAGAGGCTGAAGTAACCGATCAGGAGACAGGGAATGACATACCCGAGAGTAATAACAATCGCGGGGAGCATCGACCCGTTCCAGGGAATATCAAATCCGCTGGCAACATAAGGTGCCATTTTGAATGTACTGAGATCCGGAATGATGTGCTGCACAAGCCAGAGGCAATTGACGAGTGCTCCATCGACAGCTTTGATGGTGTTCGTCAGGAATCCTTCCGGAAGTGCGGTCGTCTCATTCATATGCCTGACGAGGCGATAAATTGACTCAAACGTTCCACCACCCTTCAGCTTTTCCTCCGGATTTTCGTTCAGAATCTTCGCCATAAACGGGTGGAAAAACTGTCCGATAATGATCAGTGAAAAGACCAGCAGCGACGCGACAGGACCTTTGACAAAACAGCTTGCCGTGACGCTTAAGATGACCACAAGCATGATCAGCAGCCAGATGCCGGCGACAGCTTTGAAGTAGCCGGTTGCAAACGAACGGTCGGCAAGACGGATGAAGAAATCGCCCTGTGACATGCCGAGGTACTGGTTGCGGTCCAGACACTGCACGTGAATCTGAAGCGTTCCGTCGGTGGTCAGATCCTGATACACGTCGACAGTGACGTCTTTGCCAGTGATATTGTCTTTATACGTCAACGTCTTGTTGACGATGACTTCGTTTGTCGAGAACTCTGCGATGTTGACCGTATTCGGCAGCGGGACCTTCAAACCGGTCGCCTCATTAACGAGTGAAAACTGGACTCGCAATGTTTGTTCCATATCCCCTTTCCAGGTACGGAACGCTTCGAATCGGGATTCCAGCCGCAATTCATCCGGCTGAGAAGCAATTGGAAACTTCCAGATCGCCGTGGCATTGGTGCCGCCCTCAATAAAACTTCGCGTCTCAATGATGTCCCCAACGTTGACACCTTTTTCCGTCGGAACGCCCAGTCGGTCGAGGAAGGAGAGTTCGCCATAAACCGGCACACGACAGGTCAAATCCGTTTCGTCGGACACCTGGCGTTGAACCCAGACAAACCCGGTCACGGACATGACCACGAGAATGAGTGTTCCGACGGCGGAGAATCCAAGGATTCGTCCCAGGACGACTTCATTCCGGCGGACCGGTTTCGTGACAACGGTGTGGAGCGATCGCAACCGGATGTCCTCAGGCAGACCCCAGCAGGAAAGCAGCAGCATGACCGGCAGCACGAGCCAGCTGACTGCGGTCAGGACGAAGGTGACATAGACCTTCATTTGTGCGCCTGGACGATGGGATTCGCCAGTCAGGAACCAGCTCGCAAACATGAACAGCACAGCGAAGACGACAAACACAAGCAGTGCCTTGCGACGGACCGCCTCTTTGAAAGTCAGACGTGAGATGGCCAGGACTCGGCGCGGAGAGAGCGACGCAAAATCGCGCACGGTCCGGATCAGGCCATCCAGGACGGTGAACAGTCCTTTTTTGCCAGAGGCAGTCACGGCTGCCACCAGAGCCACGCCGAGAAAAATACTGATGACCGACAGCATGGCCTTACCCCATTGAAGGAGTCCGGCGGCTAGATCGAAATCGGCAGGTTGAATTGTCATGGGTGAAATTCCCAAACCAGAATGAACTCGAAATCACACAGAAACGGCTGGCGTCGAGTCGACTATGTGGACTCCGCTTCGGCCGTTTCTTCGGCAGGTTCATTCTTCGGCTCGCCAGACGGGACGAACCGCTCTCCCGGTCGCTCGATACTTCTTTCGACCGTCCTGTGAAAGAGGTCTTCCAGGCTGCTTGTCGGATGGTCGATGCTCTCGATGGTCGCGTTGTGTTTTTCCAGAACGGCCTTCACATCGTTGACGGCTTCCGGGCTCAGCTTCGAGGTGAGAATCTGAGTGGAGTTCTCTTTCTTCAGCAATTCCTCAACGCTGCCCAGGACCTTCAATTCACCTGCGTGGAGAATCGCGATCCGGTCGCAGATGTCCTGAACATCCGCCAGCAGGTGGCTGCACATGACAACCGTTTTGCCCTCGTCCCGCAGCTTGCGGATGAGGTTTTTCATGTCACGTGTGCCAAGCGGGTCGAGGCCACTCGTTGGTTCGTCGAGCAGCACGAGATCCGGATTATTGATCAGTGCCTGAGCGAGCCCGATTCTCCGGGTCATCCCCTTCGAGTATTCCTTCAACTGGCGACGACGGGCGTGATCGAGGTCGACCATCTTGATGAGGTCGTCCGTCCGTTTTCTTCGCTCGGCAGCCGGAATATCAAACAGGCGACCGTAAAAATCGAGCGTCTCCTCGGCGTTCAGAAACCGGTACAGGTACGACTCTTCCGGGAGATACCCGATCCGCTCGTTCTTTGAGACGTCTGAGGCTGGCTTGCCGAGGATTTTGATCTCGCCTTCGGTTGCGAAGAGCAGGCCCAGCAGCAGCTTCATCGTGGTCGTCTTGCCAGAACCGTTCGGGCCGAGCAATCCGAAGACCTCACCCTTGTGGATATCCAGGCTCAAAGACTTCAGTGCCTGAACTTTTTTCCGTCCCCAGAAGTCGCGATAGACCTTGCTCAGGTTGCGGATCTGGATAACTGCTTCAGTCTCGTTGCTCATGAGGATTGGGTCCTGTCGGTGGCACGCAGCAATAAGAGAGAGAAAAACAGGAGATAAATCTGTTCGAAAAGCCAGGCTCGGATCATTGCCGAATTATCGAGCCAGCAGGCTCGTCGAGATCAATGAGGTCCGTACGTCTGGTACTCGACTCTCGTTAGAGAATTTACACAGTTGGTGATAGTGAACCCGAAAAAGTTCTCCGGTTCCAGCAACGAAGGTTTCTGAAGTGGCGAATGCCGACGGTGATTGTCAGAGCGACTGCCGACCATCTCTGTGTTTTCAGGCATCTTTCACGTTGGCGGCCACTGTAGGAGTCAATCCTGGGTGTTTCAAGTGGCGGAAAGCCAGTCACCACACGAAGTTCTGTCAGACGCCTCCGGTCGCGGCGGTTCGTCTGCGGGGGCAGAATCGGTCGTTTGGATGGACCCGGCAGGTTATTCGACTCGCTCTGCCAGATCCGGTAGCCTCCGCTCGATTCAGAAGGCAGGCGAAGACCTGTCAGGCAATTCCCCTCGTAATGCAATCGCCCCACCATGATCCGTATCGGGCTTTTCATACCGTGTTATATCGATCAGCTTTACCCGCAGGTCGGAATGGCAACGGTCGATGTTCTTGAGCGATTTGGCGTCCAGGTCGAATTTCCCGCCGAGCAGACCTGCTGTGGGCAGCCGATGGCCAACACCGGGCTGACCGAGTCAACCCGTCCGCTGGCCGAGCGATTTCTGGATATTTTCCGGCCGTACCCCTACGTCGTTTGCCCCTCGGGAAGCTGTACCTCGATGGTGAGGTACCACTACGACGAGTACCTCGACGGCAAAGACGACTTCGCGGAGCTCAAAGCAAAAACGTTTGAGCTGACCGAGTTTCTCGTCGACGTCCTCAAAGTGGAATCCATCGGAGGAGCGTTTCCGCACAAGGTCGGGCTCCACCAGAGCTGCCACGGGTTGCGGGAGCTTCGACTGGCCAGCTCCAGTGAAATGAACGTGGACCCGTTCAACAAGGCGGGAAGCCTCCTGCGGACAATCGAGGGCCTGGAACTGACGCAGCTGAAACGCCCGGACGAGTGTTGCGGTTTTGGTGGTACCTTCGCCGTCGCCGAGGAAGCCGTTTCGTGCATGATGGGGCAGGACCGGATTCACGATCACGAGGAAGCCGGGACCGAGGTGCTCACGGCGAACGACATGTCGTGCCTCATGCACCTCGACGGGCTGATCCGGCGTCAGAAGAAGCCGATCCGAGTGATGCACATTGCCGAGATTCTGGCCCAGGCCAGCCACTCACGGGAGAGCGGAACGGGGTCGCTCAACGAAAGAGCACATGACTGAAATTCAAGAACAGGACAAGGACGAAGTGCAACGTGGCCGGGTTCCGGTTGGCCCGATTCTCGTTGGATTGCTCCTGTTGTCACCAGTTCTTTATCTCCTGCTGTTCGGCCCGGCCTGTTGGCTTGCGGCGAATTATCCTGCAACGTCACCGGCGATCGAAGCGGTCTACTACCCGCTGGGACGTCTTTACGAAGCCACAGGAGACAACGCGTTCTGGGATCGTGTGATCGCGTATGCTGAGTGGTGGGATTGACTCATTTCTGAGATTCGGACGTTTCACCACACTGAAAGTTACCCTGTCTGGACCTGTCATGGACCATCCGACTGCTGCCGCAAAATTCGTCGCCAACGACACGCGGGCTCACTGGCACGACAAAGCTCTGTGGTTTGTGCGAGAAAAACGCGACCGCATGGCTCACGGTCTGCCGGAGTGGGAGATCCTTCGCGAGACCGCGGCGGCCATCAAATCTCACACGATCACTCATCTTGCCGATCTGCTGGAGCAGTTTGAGGAGAACGCGACGAAGCTCGGCGCGACGGTCCACTGGGCTCGCGACGGAGCAGAGCACAACGAGATTGTGCACGGCCTGCTGCGCGACCACGGTGTGAAAAAAGTCGTGAAGAGCAAATCGATGCTCACTGAGGAATGCCACCTCAACCCGTTCCTTGAGCGGCACGGGATGGAGATCACGGATACGGACCTCGGCGAGTGGCTTGTCCAGTTGCGGCAGGAGGCGCCCAGCCACATCGTCCTCCCGGCGATTCACATCAGCAAAGAGGAAGTGGGCGAGCTGTTTCACGATGTGCTTGGCACCGAGGCCGGAAACTCGGATCCGCAGTACCTCGCGGAAGCGGCCCGGCACGCATTGCGGCAGCGGTTTGTCGAGGCCGATGCCGGACTGACCGGAGTCAACTTCGCCATCGCCGAAACCGGCGGCATCGTCGTTTGCACTAACGAGGGCAACGCGGATCTGGGAACGTCGCTGCCGAAACTTCACATCGCCAGCATGGGCATTGAGAAAATTATTCCGCAGGCCGCGCATCTCGGTGTGTTCCTGCGTCTGCTCGCGCGGTCGGCGACCGGCCAGCCGATCACAACGTACAGCTCGCATTTTCACGGGCCGCGACCCGGCGGCGAGCTGCACATCGTCCTCGTTGACAACGGCCGCTCGGATCTGATCGGTAGTGACGAATTCCGCCGCTCGCTCTCCTGTATCCGCTGCGGAGCCTGCATGAACACGTGCCCGGTTTACCGGCGGTCGGGCGGGCACAGTTACGGGACGACCGTGCCCGGGCCGATCGGATCGATCCTCGCTCCGGCCCAGGACGCGAAGGCACATCACAGTCTGCCGTTCGCCTGCAGTCTGTGCGGATCCTGCACCGACGTGTGCCCAGTGAAAATCGACCTGCATCATCAACTGCTGACCTGGCGAAAGCTGATCGCAGTGCGAGGCCTCGTGCCGCTCAGCAAGCGGCTTTCGATGAGGCTTGCCACAGCCGTCTTCAAGCGGCCGTGGCTTTTCAACCTCGGAGGCAGCATCGCTCGCTGGGTAACGCCGAAGCTGCCGAGGTTTCTCATTTACAACCCACTCAACGCGTGGGGCCGGCAGCGTGAGCTTCCCGAGTTTCCCAAAGAGAGTTTTCGCCAGGCCTGGGAAAAACGGCGATCGTCGAGTGGCGGCGACGGAAAGGACACATCGTCATGAGCAGTCGCGACGCCATCCTTGCTGCCATCCGTAAACATCCGCTGGAGCAGACTCCGTTACCAACACTGAACCAGGACTGGATTCAGTATCCGGATCGAGTCGCTCAGTTCACGACAGTCATCGAGACGGTCGGCGGCCGGTGTATCCCGGTTTCTTCTGAAGGCGAGATCAACTCGCACCTGAAAGAGCTGCCTCAGTTTGCTTCCGCCATCGTCCGCTGTTCGACGGTCGACGGGATTGGCGAGCCGACTCTCGACGCCGGATCGGTCGCAAAGCCGCATGATCTGCTCGCCGTCGACTTTGCTGTTCTCCGCGGTGAGTTCTGCGTCGCGGAAAACGGAGCTGTCTGGATCACCGACGAACCGACGCCGCATCGAGCTCTGTACTTCATCACGCAGCACCTGGCCCTCGTCGTGCCGAGGTCGCAGATTGTCAGTAACCTGCACGAAGCCTATCAGCGACTCGCCTTCGAGAAGCCTCGATTCGGTGCGTTCCTTTCCGGTCCTTCCAAGACGGCAGACATCGAACAATCGCTGGTGATTGGTGCGCAAGGTCCACGCTCCCACGTTGTCTTTCTGCTTGACGACGGTGCGTAGGAACGGGAGATTGTGGCGGCCGAGTGGACCTCGCCTTTCGGCAAGCACTATCAGCATTGACCGAGTGGGAAGCGCAGAAAAAACGCCCGAGGAAAATTCCCATCGGGCGTTGTTTGTCACGAAGCCGTTTCGACAGACGTCTGGATTCGATCAGAACCCACCGCCTCCTCCACCACCGAAGCCGCCACCGCCGCCACCGCCGCCACCGCCGCCACCGCCGCCATTCCCGTTGCCATTCGCATTGCCGATAAATCCGAAGAAGTTCTGCGTTGCTTCCTCGCCGTAATAGCCACGGTCGTACGACTGAGAAACGACGACCCGGTTTGCTGCGTTACCAACGCCTTTCTCGGCCAGAATGCGAGTGACAATCAGACGTCGGTGCTGATCCAGTTCCGGATCCGAGTTGTTCTCGCTCCGCTCAATGATGATCGGAAACGGATTACTGGGAGCGCGGGCCGCGATTTCCATGATGTGGTCAAGGCCCCAGGTATTGAGCTCGGCCGTGGACCGAATGAATTCGTGACGGTTGATGACAAAGTCAACCGCCTCTCCGTTGGTTTCCATCTGGTGGTAATGAGCTCGCGGAACACTGCCAAGCGGGTAGGTGTCCGGAATGGCCAGCGAGCGACGCATCGAGAGCGTCGTCGGGACAAACTGAAGGGTCGGCTTCAGGCATCCGGAGATCGTGCCAAGGCACGCGACGGCCAGCGCCGCCATAATCCATCGAGGTTGTGTTTTCTGCATCGTAACGTCCCTGTTACTACTGCGACGGCGGCCGGTTTGTGAGAGTGTCCCAGGAGTCCGGAATCTCGCAAACTGGTCTTGCTGTCGCTCCCCCGTGGTTGTGGTCTTGCTGGCTTCTTATCGTCGGAAACTCATGGACCGAACCAGAGAATCGTTGTCTTTCTGGCGGCGATGCTCGATTCCGTTTCTGTCTGCTCAGCGAGGATACGGTCCCGGCTGGTAGTTCTGTTGCGGCCGCCCCATCTGCTGACGGTTCGGCTGCGGTCGAAACGTGCCGCCTCGACCGAGTCGTCCATCGTTGCCGTTCTGCAGGCTTGGCGACGTTGTGTTTGTTGCCCGGAGTGCCGGATTCGGTGCCGGCTGTCGCTTCAGCCAGCTCATGAAACTACCGCGTTGCGGAGCCGGCTGCTGGTAGCCGACCTGCTGAATGAACCCCCCATTGCCGCCCATCATTCCCATGTTCTGATCGGGAATTGGTTGCATCGGCGTGGCCCCTGGCATCATTCCCGGTGCCTGCTGCATGCCTGGTGCCATCATTTGCTGCTGAGCAGGCGGCGGTCCGGGCATCAGTCCGGTCGGCTGAGGCTGCATCATGTAACCCGGCGACGCGACCTGATAACCGCCTCCACCCATCATCGCTCCACCATCGAACGGGTTGCCGGCCGGCGCGGGATTGAACGGGCGATAGCCGACTTCCGACGCGTACCCGGGGCCCCAGGCATACGGGCTCAGCTGGTAGATACCTTGATCGGGATAGCCCTCGGTCTTCGCGTACGCGTAAAGCTCGATGTCGTTTGGAGCGGTCACTTCAAATCCAGGGAGCGGCGGAACCTCATCGGGTTCCATCGGTCGCACGAGCTCCGGTGTCACAACGATCAGCAACTCGTTCTGGCCCTGATCGGCGGTTTTCGCATTGAACAGTGCTGGTCCGATCAAGGGCAGCTCGCCCAGGAACGGAATCCGATCAACTTCCGTGGTCATCGTGCTTCCGTATAGACCTGCCAGGACGATCGTCTGCCCCTCGCGAAGTCGGACAGTCGTGGACACTCTTCGTGTGTTGAGGGATGGCACGCCGCCGCCACCGCCACCACCACCGCTGATCTGGCTGTATTCGGGTGTGATGTTGAGCTGGATCCAGTCTTTGTCGACGACGGTTGGCTGGACGAGAAGCGATGTTCCGAACCCTCGGAAAGAGGTGGAAGTGCCTTGAGCTCCACCGATTCCGACAATGGTCGGAACGGGAAATTCACCACCGGACAGGAAACTGGCCGAATGACCGCTGAGAACGGTGAGAGTCGGGGCTGCCAGGACTTTGGCTGTTCGGTTACCGGCCAGCCAGTTGACCATCACATCGACTTCACTGTTTTCAAAGATACCCGTCAATGCGCCTCCGGCTCCGGCCAGCGTCGAAGTCAGAATCTGTCGGCCGTCATTGAGCATCCACTCGAGATCGACTCCAAGCCGTCTCAGTTGGCCTCGGCTGACTTCGGCGACCTTGACATGCAGCATGATCTGCTGATTGCCTGGCACCTCAAGAAGGTTCACAATGAGGCTGTTATTGTTGTTTCCGTTGTTGTTGTTGTTGCCGATGTTGTTGCCACCGAAATTGCCGTTTCCGCCACCACCAACAGACTGTCCGCTCAGCCCATATTCGGCGGCGACCGACGACTGGACGATTTGAAGAATGTGAGCGGCCTCCTCGGCGTCTCGAGCCTGCCCCTTAACAACAAGGCGACGCCTCAGCGGGATCAGATAGACCTTGCTGTTCGGAAACAGGATCTGAAGCTGCTTTTCGAGCTTGCCAAAATCCATTTCCAGTCGATCTTCGTAAGTTGGATCAGGAACAATCTCAACAAGATAAATCAGCGGCTCCGGAGAACCGTCGAACCACAAGTGCAGCACCGTCGAGCCAAGACCCAATCCAAGGATCGACATTTCCGTCGGGCTGTACTGAACGACGTCAATGATCGACGGGTCGGCGATGGCAACCCGGGAAATAGGAGCACGTGTGATAACGAGCTGGCTTCTCCGGTGGATGACTTCCATTTCTTCCTGGATGTCCGGCATATCCTCGATTTCGTACGGGAGTGGCCGTTTCGGTTTCGAATCATTCGCGGTAATCCGCTGGGTCAACTGAATCCCGCCGCCATACTGAAGCCCCGGCGTTGTCGCCTGCTGGGCGCCTGGACGCGGAGCGTACTGCACCTGGCCTGGGTCCTGTTGGGCCGTGAGGTCCGTGGCAGAGAGAACTGCCAGCATTGCAGCAATCGCCCAGGTAAGTCCCCGAGCTCGTTCAGCTTTGTGGCTTCTTGTGAGTCGCATTTGTGACCTCAGGATATTGAAGCTCTGCGTGAAGCAACTTGAATCGTCGCCTCGACCTCCGCTGCCGGCATCCAGACGGTCTCAACGGACTGCAATTTCAATCGGAAATCCAGACACGCTGAGCCTGTCCGCGCAATAACGACGGCGTGGTGTAAAACTCTATCGGTTGTGAGGATTGTAGGAATTGAAGCGGATCATCCGATTTTTCCACATTTGAGTGCAGATGATCTAACTGGTGGTGGGGGAACTCCTTAATGGGTTTAGAGTGGGGCAGTTATGGGCTTTGGGGTGTATCGGGTCCGCGGTCATCGGCGCAAGAAAAAAGCCGGAGTCAACTGACTCCAGCCCATGAAGTTCTGCGGCCGTCTCCGCTCAGAATTGAGCCAGAAACCGCACATCGTTCTCGTAGAACCGGCGGATGTCGGTGATGTTGTGCCGCCTCATGCAGAATCGCTCGATTCCCAGTCCGAACGCAAACCCGCTGACTTCGTCGGGGTCGTAGCCGACGGCTCGCAGGACGTTGGGATCGACCATTCCGGCTCCACCAATTTCGAGCCAGGTGTCGCGCCAGCTCATGTCGACTTCGACTGACGGCTCGGTGAACGGGAAAAACGACGGTCGAAACCGAATCGTCACGTCCTCACCCAGATAAGTCTGAGCAAACAGCTTCAGCACAGTTTTGAGCTGAGCCATCGTGACGCCTTCACCCACCATCAGACCTTCCATCTGGTGAAACATGCACGAGTGCGTCGCGTCGATGGTGTCCGGTCGGTAAACGCGTCCGAGCGAGACGATTCGGATGGGCGGCCTCGTTTGCTCCATGACACGAATCTGAACAGTCGACGTCTGGCTCCTGAGAAGCCGGGCTCCACTGTCTCCCGCGTTGATGCCGTAAGCGGCTGTCGCCAGATAAAAATTGTCGAGCGGGTCCCGCGCTGGATGCTCGTTCGGAATATTGAGCGCGTTGAAGTTGTGGTACTCGTCTTCGATCTCCGGTCCATCGGCTACCGTGAAGCCGAATCGGCCAATGATGTCTTTAAAATCCTCAATCGTCTGGCTGAGAGGGTGTCGCTTTCCGAATGCAATGGGTGCTCCAGGAAGCGTCACGTCGAGACTCGTCAAAGCTGTCTTCGGCTTGTCGAGCCCGCTTTTTCGCGAGTCCAACGTGGCGGAGACGCGCAGTTTGACTTCGTTAAAGAGCTTGCCGACGACGGGCCGCTCCTCCGCCGAAACTTTGCCGACCAGCGACTGCAAGTCCTTCAGGCGTCCCTTTTTCTTGCCGAGAAAGTCGACTCGAACAGCCTCCAGTTGGTTGGAATCTGCCGCAGCGGCAATCGCTTCGAGGGCTTCTTTTTCGTAAAGAGCAAACGCTTCGGTGTGATCCATGAGTCTCCGCCGAACTGATTTCTGCCGTGATACGGAAACAGCCCACCGAATGAAACGGCGGGCTGTTGCCTCAATAGTCTGCCAGGAACAAGTCTGCCAGGACCCAATTGAGCCCCGTCGAGCCCTCAGTCCTTTGCGAGTGCTTCTTTTGCGAGTGCGACGATCTCGCCGAAAATGTCCGGTTCGTGGATCGCCATTTCGCTGAGCGTTTTCCGGTTCAGGTCGATCTGAGCCTGCTTCAAACCGAAAATGAACGATGAATAGGAAATCCCAAGCTGACGGCAGGCAGCGTTCAGACGGGTGATCCACAGTCGGCGGAAGTCTCGCTTGCGGGCTCGTCGATCGCGGAACGCGAAAGCTCGCGCTCGCACATTTGTCTCTTTGACCGTTCGCAGCAGATTGCGGCGGCCACCACGACGCCCCTTGGCTTCGCGAAAGATTCGTTTTTTGGACCGGAGACGAGCCTTACCGTACTTAACTCTCATGGCTAATGCCCTTTAGATTCTTGATCCGCCAAAAGAACTGGCGGTGGAAATGAAGATTGCCCGCTTTCAACGGGCACAAAAAGAACCAGTTCGGCTTACGAACAGGGGCGAAGACCTTCAACGATCTTTCTCGCTTCGGCGCCGAGCACCAGCGAGCCTTTTCGCAGGCTGCGCTTACGCTTGCCGTTCTTCTTGCTGAGGATGTGGCCTCGAAACGCGCTTCGCTTGGTGGCTTTGCCAGAGGCTGTCACCTTGAAGCGTTTCTTCATTCCCTTGTGTGTTTTCTGTTTGGGCATTTTCGTTCCACCGTTCTTTGTGTGAGTTTTTACTGGTCGGAGAGGTTCCGAACAGAATTCTGGCGGACAAAGCCCGAATTTCGGCGACGGTGCGTAGCTCTAAGCCGCATTCGTGACAGTGTTTACGTCCGCTGCCCATGCTCTGGGCATTTGCGTCGGGGATTATAAAGGGAGCTTCGGCGGAATTTCCACCGTGAGCCAGCACGAATCCCACGACCTTCGTTCAGTCAGTTTGTGAAAGTTCAGCAAATGGCCGCTACTTCGGGGCAAGAATCATCGACATCGCTCGGGGACCTTCCATTCCGGCAGGCTTTTCGACTTTTGAGATGTCCTCAAGCATTTCCATCACGCCTTCGAGGATTTGCCGGCCACGTTCGTGATGAGCGTTTTCCCGGCCGCGAAAGATCACATTGACCTTCACTTTGTCGTTCTGAGCCAGAAATTCCTTCGCACGCTTCACTTTGAAGTCGATGTCGTGCTGCCCGGTCTTGGGCCGCAGTCGAATCTCCTTAAGCTGCGTTTGATGTTGCTTGTTGGTCTTCTGGCTGAGCCGCTTTTTCTGTTCGTACTTGAACTTGCCAAAGTCCATGATGCGGCAGACGGGCGGGCGGTCGTTCGGGCTGACCTCAACGAGGTCCATCCCGGCATCTACTGCCAGCTGTAATGCTTCCGAGGTGGGAATGATGCCCACCATTTCTCCGTCCTGGTCGACGACCCGAATAGGTGTAATCCGGATTTGCTCGTTAAGCCTTTGCGTTTTGTCGATCTCTAAACCCTCTCATGAACCTGTTGTGCTCCGCAGACCAGCATCAATTTGCAGAGTCTGCTCAAGCGTGAGAGCGGGCCAATCCCCGCTGATAACGGCGTCTGATCAATTCCCGACAGTATGTAAATCCAGATATGGCAGACAGTAAGCCTGTTTTCGCTCGATTCGGGCTTACTTGTAGTCGTGGAGAAACCGACCGTCAAGAAGCCTCACGCGATCGAATCCAGGCAGGCGGGGTCTGTGTGGTCCAGCGCTGGCAGGCCCGATGCGTCAAACAGGTGATTGTACTTCAGTCCGGTCCCCGTGTTGAACAGGACTACTCGTTCTTCGGGCTTGATCCAGCCGGAATCCAGTAATTTCCGGGCTGCTATCCAGACAGCGCCACCTTCCGGGCACGCATAAACTCCCTGATGTTCGGCGAGCTCCCGAACTCCATCCATCAGTGCCTCGTCAGAAACGGAGACGGCAGTTCCGCCGCTCTCTTTCAAAGCACGGATCATGAGGAAGTCTCCGACAGCGATCGGGACACGCAGTCCGGCCGCGACGGTCGCGGCGTTTTCGAACAGAGGCGCGTGTTCCTCGCCGGCCTCAAACGCCTTCACGATGGGTGAGCAGTTTTCCGCCTGAACGACGACCATCCGCGGGCGTTCCGGGCCGATCCACCCGAGTTGCTCCATTTCGTCAAACGCCTTCCACATGCCAATGAGACCTGTGCCGCCGCCGGTCGGATAGAGAATTACGTCCGGCAGCTGAAGCTGGCTCGTCCCCGCCGCGTCGGCCATGTCGAACGCCAGCTCGTAGCCCATCGTCTTCTTGCCTTCGATCCGAAATGGCTCTTTCAAAGTCGACAGGTCAAACCAGCCGAACCGCCCGCAGCCTTGCTTCACGAGCTTCCCGCAGTCGCTGATCAGTCCGTTGACCAGGTACACGTCAGCTCCGCCGACTTTCGACTCAATGATGTTTGCCGGGGGAGTGTCGTCCGGCATGAACAGCGAGCACTTCATCCCGGCCCGCCGCGAGTAGTAAGTCGCTGCGCCGGCCGCGTTGCCTGCGGAGGGAAGAGCTACCGTCGAAACACCCAGAGCCTTCGCGCGAGTCACCGCCGCCGACATGCCGCGAGCCTTGAAGCTCCCCGTCGGGTTGAACGACTCGTCCTTAATGAAGAGGTTTTCGAAGGCCTCGAACGGGCCGCGACGATGGCAGCCCAGGAGCGGCGTCATTCCCTCACCGAGAGACACGGCGTCTGAAGGATCGTCGACCGGGAGCACTTCCCAGAATCGCCACATCGACCGGATCGTCCTCGCCCGAACGACGTCCGGTGTAAAGCGGCTTCGCAAGGCCTCCAGGTCGTAGTGAGCCAGCAGTGGTTTGTGGCATTGAGTGCAAAGGTTCTGAAGCTGATCGACGGCGTGCTCGGTGCCGCACATCCCGCAAGACAAAGAAACGTGCACGACGTTTTCTCCTGATCGATTTTCAAAAGGCAGACCAAAAACCGGTCGCGAGGCCTGATCTCGCAACCGGGCGGACATTATCAAAACTCGGCACGGGAATCCCCCGACGGCTGGGGGTCGTAGAGAGTGGCACGACACTCCGTGTCGTGATTCCGCACTCCGCCACCTTTCCGAATAACCACATTTTTCAGACTGAGAGACTCGAATTCACGACACGGAGTGTCGTTCCACTCCCACTTCCCCGTGCAAGTTGCGATTTGACCCGCGCAACGTAGACTCCCGCACGATGTCAAGTGGCCCTGACAAATCGATTGAGCCGGTCCAGGAAGACCCACCGAACCGTGTCTCCACGTTCGTCGCGTGGAGTTGTCTCGTGCTGTTTCTGGCTTTGGGCGGATGGTCATGGGCGAGCGGCGGGCTCGTGTTTGACATGCTCCGGTCAGGTGACGAGCCTGCCTGGAAGCTGGCCCGGCTGAAACAGTTTTTTGACAGCTGTGGCGCCTTCGCTCCGGTTGCGTATTTTCTGTTTGTCACCATCGAGGTCGTCGTCGCACCGATTCCCGGTCTCATGCTCTACGCCCCGGGCGGGCTGATTTTCGGAGGCTTCTTCGGTGGGCTCATCGCCCTGGCGGGGAACGTGGTCGGAGCAGGGATTGCGTGCCAGGTGACGCGGAGCCTCGGTGGCGGATGGCTCGTCCGATTCTTTTCTCGGGAGGCACTTCACACAGTTCAAGTGGCTCTCTCGCGGCGAGGCGGCTGGCTGATTTTTCTATTGAGGCTCAACCCGCTGACGTCGTCCGACCTGGTGTCCTACGCCGCCGGTTTCACTCCGATCCCCGTGTGGAAGGTCATGCTGGCGACGCTGTTCGGAATGGCTCCGCTGTGTTTCGCTCAGGCGTATCTTGCCGAAAATCTGTTCCAGGCGTTTCCGCATCTCTTCTATCCGTTGCTGATTCTGTGTGCGGCCTACGTCGTGGCTGTCGTCCTGGTTGTCCGTCGGCTTGCCAGCGGAGAAGCCTGTGTCGAACATGACCCCGCGTCCGATTCCCCGGCAGCGGCGTCGACCGCCGACTCCGGGAAGCCGCACGATTCGTAGCAGTCGGGACATCAACCCGAATGCTCATTCAGACTTTTCAATTTCGATTTTCTTTAACCAGGAACCGCACCATGAAACGCCATCTTCTTCTCCCGCTGTTTGTTATCTCACTTCTGATTCCCGTCGCCAGTCAGGCGGCCGAACCTCACGACGCTATTAAGCCCGTCCCGCGCGAGGGTGGCTGGATGAAGCGGCACGAGAGCTTCAACAAGCGCGTCGCGATGGGTGATGCCGACGTCGTTTTCATCGGTGACTCGATCACGCAGGGCTGGGAAGGCCGTGGCAAAGGTGTCTGGGAGAAGTTCTATGGTGAGCGGAAAGCCGTGAACCTGGGCATCGGCGGAGACCGGACTCAGCACGTCATCTGGAGGCTCGACAACGGCAACCTCTACAACATCACCCCGAAAGCCGCGGTCATCATGATCGGTACCAATAATTCCGGAAGTAACACGCCGGAACAGATCGCCGAAGGGGTCACTGTCATCGTGAAACAGCTTCGCGAGAAAAAGCCGGAAACGAAAATCCTTCTGCTGGCCGTCTTCCCGCGCGGAGCGAACAAAGACGATTCGCGTCGTCAGGTCAACGAGAAGACCAACGCGATCTTCGCCAAACTCGACGACGGCAAGCACGTCCATTACCTTGACATCGGCGAGAAGTTTCTGGAGAAGGACGGCACCCTGACAAAAGAGATCATGCCGGACCTGCTGCACCTCAGCGAAAAGGGCTACACAATCTGGGCCGAGTCGATTGAAGAAAAACTGTCCGCTCTCCTGGGCGAAAAGAAATCGTAAATCTGCGTCACCGCTCGTCGTGCCGCCGGCCCGCGGATTTCACTCGACGATCGCCGTGCGGTCAGGATAGAACCACGGAAGGCACGGAAACGACGGAAGGAGATTCAGACTGACTCCTTTCCGTCGGTTCCGCGTTTTCCGTGGTTCATTGTTTTGTTGAGCGGAATTGAAAGTCGTCTGTGACGAGCGATCTCCCACACATCTCGCGACGAAGCCTCCTCCAGGCAGGAGCGATCGGTGCGCTGGGGCTCGACCTGGCTGCGTTCAACCGACTGCGCGCCGGAGACGACGCCAGGGCCCCACAAGAAGGCCGGGCAAAGTCCGTTCTCTTCATCTTTCTAAGCGGAGGCCTGTCGCAGCTCGACAGCTTCGATATGAAACCGGAAGGACCGACGGCAACTCGTGGCGAGTTTCAGCCCGTTGCAACTTCCGCCGAGGGAATTCAAATCTGCGAGCACCTGCCGCACCTCGCAAAGCGGATGCACCACCTCGCCCTTGTCCGGTCGATGACGCACTGGTGCAACGAGCACAACGAGTCGCACACGCTCATGCTGACCGGCCGCTCGCAACTGCCGCCCGGGTACAACGTCAACAAACCACAGCCGACCGATTGGCCGTCGATCGCGGCGACGGCCGGACGGCTCGTTCCGTCTCGCAGCCGAAGTCTGCCGTCGAGCATGGTGGTCCCGCAGAGGTTGCTCAATATGAACCAGTCGGGAGTCGTCATCCCCGGCCAGTTTGGCGGGCAAATGGGAAGCCGCTTCGATCCCTGGTTCGTCGAGGCGTCGCCGTACCGCGGCAACGATGTCAAAGGAGCTTACCCGGACTTCGCCTACCGCCGCCGCACCGAGGAAAAGGTCACGGACAAATCCCGGTTTCAGGCTCCGGTTCTGACTTTGCCGGAGGGACTGACGAATTCCCGTTTGAGCCGCCGCGCCGAGATGCTCGCCGAGCTTGATCGACAGCGCGCCGGCCTCGCGAGTCATCCCAGCACGCAGCGGTTGCAGAAGTTTCGAGACGCTGCCGTTTCGTTGCTGACCGACGCAAAAGTGAGGCACGCTTTCGACGTGGTCGATGCGGACGAGAAAACGTCGCGGCGCTACGGACGAAATCTGTTCGGCTGGACGTTGCTCATGGCGAAACGACTGGTCGAGGCTGGCGTGCCTCTCGTCCAGGCCAACCTGGGAAACTTCAACACATGGGATCTGCACGGCGGCATTTTCCCGATCTCGCGCGACCTGCTCTACCCGCCCGCCGACCTGGCAATTTCCGCGCTGCTCGACGATCTGTCCGAAAGTGGCCTCCTCGACGAAACACTTGTCGTGATCGCCAGCGAATTCGGGCGGACTCCCAGAATCTTCACGCTGCCGCGCGTCTACAAAACGCCGGGCCGAGACCACTGGGGAGCACTTCAAACAGTCCTCTTCGCCGGAGCCGGCGTCGAAGGCGGAAAGGTGATCGGATCCTCTGACCGAAGCGGCGCCTACCCGGATTCTTCGCCGCAAACTCCGGAGAACTTCGCCGCATCGATCTACCACGCCCTGGGCCTGCCGCGCGACGCGGCCTGGCACGACGCCGACGACCGCCCGCATTTCATCTACCACGACGTCCCGATCGCCGGCCTTCTCTGAAAGAAACCCGACGCGTGCATACGGCAGCCAGATTTCTGCTGAATCATCAGGCCTGATAATGCCGCGTAATCAGGTCGTTCTGTACCCAGAGCAGCTTGTTAAAGGCACGCAGCGTGGCGACTTCAGTGTCTCGATCGAGACCAAGACCGGCAATCGTCGAGATAAGAGCGTCCGAAACGAACCCCATGAGAGCGTTCATCTGGACGAGCGGCACGTTAAGTTCCTTGCTGCCGGCTTTGGGTGTGTGAATCTTCCCCACCAGATCGAGGTACTCCACCATCTGCCCGTCGTAAGGTCGAGTCACAAGCCGCTCGAGGTAGCGGCCGAGGTGTTGTTTTCGGAATTGAATCATCTCATGGTCCTGAGTCAGCTCGTCGAGACTCCCTGGAACGTCCCCCGTGTACCCGGATTGTTGCGGCACGAAGTGTCGCTTCGTCGCGTCATACTGAAACAACTTGTCATAAACAGCGTCGACGAGAGAGGTCACAAGCGGAGCCAGATGCTCAGCCGCGCCGTGAATCGCCGCAATATCGGCCTCGCCCAGGCCGATGAATTCTGAAAGGTACTCAAATCGGTACCCGAGATCGCTTTCCAGCCGCAGTTCGTCAATCTGCTTCATCTGTAGCCTCGCACTTCTGAGGAATCCTGAAAACACTTCCAATCGAATCTGGCGGAGCAGGCCTCGTTTTGTAAAATGAGACCCGCAAGTCCAATTCATCTCGGACTGTAGCGTTCGGTAACAGGACGTCAAGGTCCTCTTTAGGCGGTCCCGTGTTTTCACAAACCGTTGAGTACGCCTTACGAGCGGTCGTGCAGCTTGCCTACGTGGCTCCCAATGCCGCGACCACGCAGCAGATTTCTGCTGCGACGAAGGTGCCAGAACCGTACCTGCGTAAAGTTCTGCAGGCGTTAGGGAGAGCCAGACTGGTCACATCCCAACGTGGGGCCGGCGGTGGCGTCCGACTCGCCCGGCCTTCTGAGGAGTTGACGATCCTCGACGTCGTCAACGCAGTCGACCCGATCCAGCGAATCCACACGTGTCCGCTCGGCTTGTCGTCGCACGGAGTCCGACTCTGCCCGCTTCACGCCAGAATGGACAAAGCACTCTCCGAGGTCGAGCGAGCATTCCAGGAAACTTCACTGGCAGAAATCCTCGCCGAGCCAACGGACTCAGCACCCTTGTGTGAGTCGGCAACGGACCGTCCGGCCAAAAAGATGATCAGTTAATGAAGTCGATTCCAGGTGTCGGGTACACTTCGTTCCAATATCGCATACATCGGCCAGTAACGATGTTTGGAAGTGATGGCATCGGCTTGTCAGCTACAAAATGCTGCAGTGCGGCATCGACGTCGTTAAAACCGAAGTGGGCTCGAATTGGAGCTGTTCCAGAGAAGCGAATATTCAACTCGAAACAGACGCAGCGATCTCCGCAAAGACGGAACTGCATGTTACACGGGCCAGTCGGATAGAGTCGCTCTGCGATGCGAACGGCCGTCTGTCGAAGCTGTGGGTGATCGACGAATTCGGTATAGACGGACGTGCCGTGCTGGAGGCGACGTCTCATGACGACCGCACCTGCCACTGCTCCGTTTCGGTCTGACAATGTTGCTGCCGTGAATTCAGAATCTGCTGTGCCGACTCGCTCCTGGATGACGTAATCGTCTCGCCCTTCGAGTTGCGCAAGTTCACTCGGGCCGTTGATTTCGTGAAGTCCCAAACTGCCTTTTCCGGCCCTTGGCTTTGCGAAGAGCAGATATCCGTGTCTTTCGATGAGTCGCTTCAGGGCTGGTTTGTCTGCCGCGGAAACCGAGTCTGGGGCGTCGAAGCCGTTTTCTGAGAGCCACTCGCACGTTGTCTGTTTGTCGTTGCCGATGGCCAGTACAGACGGGGGGCTCACGAGGATTTGAGCTTCAATTGCGGATTCCAACTCAGCTCTTGAGTTGGCCAGTTCATTCAGGACCGGTTCGGCGCCAGACAGCACTGCCGCTACGCGATGATTCCTGCAGGTCGAGATAAGCCAGTTCTTAAAATCAGGTGCATCTGCCCTGGGGGAAATGCACGCTTCGTCGGCCATGTAGAGGCCGGCTGCGGTTTCGTCGATGCAGGCGGCGATAATGTGATAGGCGTTCCCGGATTCCCGAAGACTCTTGACGATACCCTGGCCGACATTTCCTCCGACTCCGAGTACGAGGACGCGAATAGCCCCGTGGATTTCCATCTCAAGTGCAACGGGCCTAACTGCAGTTGGTTTCTGCACTTCGGGTTCCTGTCAGTCAAAAGAGTGATTTCCGGGCGAAACAGGGCTGGCGTGAGCGATTCCCTGCAGTTCTGTTTTGCCCGGTAAATTGCGGGCGAATCGGCCCGTTGCACTTGAGATGGAAATCCGCCCCCGGATTATTCATGACTGGGGAGGAAAAGGAGCCTCCGAGCGATTACAAAGCGTTGTGTA
>JAQBVJ010000064.1 GCA_027623235.1 Planctomycetota bacterium | reverse complement strand
AAAGCGCCGGATGGAACGATCAATTCCTCGCCGAAGTACTGCAAATTCAGCTGTGAAACTTCGCGCCCCCTCTGTGCGGGAGGCATCCCAGGACTACGCGGAAACCTGGCTCAGTCGGCAGAGTCCGGTTCGCCACCGGTGATGACGTCGGCCGTCCTCGCGGACTCGATCATCTGATCCGTGCTCCGCGCGTCGACCGTGCGGCAGGCCTCGGTCAGGGCATCGGCCGTTTCAATGAGCTCTGTGTGCCAGGGTGACTCCTGTGGGAGGTGCTGGATGAACTCCTCGCACAGCAGCACGACTCGCAACACGTGCCGAAAAACAATGCCCTCCTGTCGGGCGATTTTCTTCGACGTGACGAGCTTGTTGAAGTCGCCTCCGAACTCAAGCAGCGATCCCGCCGCCCACACAGACATCAGCCGGATATCGGGCACGCCAGGATACTCGTTCAGAAAAAGCCGCAGCAGTTTTTCGGGAAAGGTAAGCGGCCAGACGCGTTCTTCGGGCGGCAGGTCGTACCAGTCCGGTCCCGGTTCACCGAGTTCTTCCATCGAGGCCATTCCGCGTTGCAGAAGTTCGCGGTTGAGGAAATCCCGCGTGAAGACACCGGGCGGCAGCATGTCCGCGCGGGGAATCCGCAGTGACTTGACGAGCGATCCCGGAAACTCAAGCACACTTTCCAGAGCCTGCAGCCGCTCGGCGGGTGTCACGTGCGGCAGGACTTCCAGCAGGAACATTCCGTAAAGCGGATTGATGCTCTTAAACGTGAGCAGGTCGCCGAGCTTCTCCGTCGCGTACGCCCGCTCGGGCGAGTAGTCGTCGTCCTCGGCGATCTCGCCGGGAATGATCAGTCGCGGGCTGGTCGAGTCGGCTTTCTTTGAGGAGCCTCCACCAACGTTGACGCCCTGCGCTTCGAGCAGCAGCTTCATCGACGTCGTGAGTTTTACTGGCTTTGTCTCGTCGGGCGAAGAGGAAGCGACCGAGTCCGTCCCCTCTCCCCCTTGAGAGGGAGAGGGTGCCCGAAGGGCGGGTGAGGGGGAGTCGAGGTCGGATTCCGGTTTGGCAACTGCAGCAACTGCCTCCCCCCCCTCATCCGGCCTGCGGCCACCTTCTCCCCCCTCGGGGGGAGAAGGGACGGCAAGTGGCTCGTCTGGAAGTTGCTCGTGTTCAAGAAGGCCCAGACCGAACGCCTCGTCGGGCATCTCAATTTTGACGGGGGCAGAGGGCAGAGGCGCCGCAGGCTCAACGTCAAAGGCACCTTCCGCGGCCAGCTCGCGGATCCGGTTCAACATCGCCGACTCACCCGGTGGGATCGCCGTTGTGGCCTCGCCGAAATTCGGGCGCATGGTCGAGCGGGTTTCGGCTGACGGCTCAGGCGTGAGCGTCACGCAGCCAGCACTCTCCAGCGTGAGCAGCATGCCGACCAGCAGACGCTGCGAACTCGCGATCTGTTTCGGGTCCATCAGTCGCCGCGAGATCGCACTCCGCACAAGGGTCACGTCGGGCGAAAGGCTCAGCAGGTACGCGAGCAGCCGCCACGGAATCTGCCCCTGACTGGCCAGGCTCGTCGGCGGCGCTTCGATCAGTTGCGTGAATTGCGTCTCGCCCCAGTACTGCTCCGTTGTGCGTCGTTTGGGAAGCTTCTTTTTCATCTGCTTCCGCTTTTTGATCAGCAGCGGATCTCTGGTGTCTTCCGGAATCTGCTCCATCTTCAGCTTCGCGCGGAGAATCTTGACGTCGTCCTCGTGAGCCAGCGCGAAGACGTGTCCTTCGGTGTCAAACTGAGGCCGGCCGGCTCGACCGAAAATCTGGTGAGCGACGCTCGGATCCATGAGCCGCTTTCTGCCGGGAGGTCCTTTCAGCAGAGCTGTCATGAGAACCGACCGGGCCGGCAGGTTCATCCCGGCCGACAAAGTCTCTGTGCAGACGCAAACGCTCAGCAGCTTCCGCTGAAAAAAATCTTCGACGATCCGTTTGTACTTCGGCAGAACGCCCGCGTGGTGAACTCCAACGCCGCGCAGCAGAATCGTTTTCAGCTTCGGTCCGATCCCCTGCGACCAGTCGTGCTGCGCGACTTCTTCGACGAGCCGCTTCTGCTGGCCGTCCACGAGCAGCGATTTCCCTTTGAGCTGCTCGGCGACGCTCCAGCATTCCTCACGGTTAAAACAGAACAGCAGCGTCGGCGTCTTGCGAGTCTCGTCATCGCCGGCCGCCATGAATTCCAGCTGTTCGTTGAGCAACTGATCCTCGACCCAGTGATACCGCAGAGGCACCTTTCGTTCGGTGCCCCGGATGAGGTCCAGGTGGCGGCCCTGCGATCGGTTCAACCAGATCAGAAACTCGGCCGTGTTCCCGACCGTTGCCGACAGCAGCAGCAGCCGAACATGCTTCGGGAGTAGACCGAGCGACAGTTCCCACACGATGCCGCGTTCGCGATCGTTGAAACTGTGGAACTCGTCCATCACGACCGAAGCGACGTTTGAAAAATCGAACTCTTCGGTGTTGAGCAGCCGGTTCAGCAGAATCTCCGCGACGACGACCAGCACCTTCGCGTGCGGATTCACCTTTCGGTTGCCAGTGACCAGGCCAACGTCCTCGGGCTGAAATCCCCATCGCACGGCCGCCGCCTGGACCTCTTGAAACTTCTGCTCCGTCAGCGCGATGAGCGGCGTCGTGTAGTAAGCGACCTGGCCGGAATGCAGAGCCTCAAACAAAGCCGCTTCCGCGATCAGCGTTTTTCCCATCCCGGTCGGAGCACAGACCAGCACGCCCGTGTCGGTCGAGAACCAGGCCAGCAGCGCCTCTTCCTGAATCGGATACGGTTCAAATAGAAGCTGGTCGAGGTAGTCCGAAGCCAGATCGTCGCGAGAAGGCATGCCAGGGTCCGTCGGGGAAGGTCGCCCGGCATCTTCGACGAGAGACGTCCTGGCCGCAATGAGGGGGATCCGCCGGAGGGATCCGTCTGGACACCGCCACGAAAGTTGACTTACAGCCCGCGATCTTCCAGCAGAAATCAGCCAACGATTCTGCGGAACGCCATCCAGATTCAGACGGAGCCCGCTGTCCGACTTACGACACGGAACAGCTCAACGTACGATTTCCCTGTTCGCTTCCCTGCCGCCGGATCGAGCGCAATTCGTCAGGCCGCGTTTCAGTTTTCACGGTCCCGGATGGTTTCCTGGGGCACTTCTGATCGACACATCTTCGAAACGCCAGACACGCCGGAAAGCTGCCAATGAGCGACGGTTGCCGTGGATTTCGCGAGGTTTCCAGTATCTCCCGCCGAAGCGCGATTCGGCTGGGCGGTGTCTTCGGAGTGAACCTCGGTCTGGCGAGTCTGCTCCGACAGCAGGCTTCCGCGGCTCAGACCGGCACGTTTGGCAAGGCCCGTCGCATCATCATGCTCTACCTTCACGGAGGGCATCCTCAGCAGGAGACGTTCGATCCAAAACCGCACGGGCCATCGGCGGTCAAAGGTGAGTTCGGTGCGATTTCGACGAGCCTTCCCGGCGTTCAGTTTTCGGAACTGATGCCGGCGTGTGCTCAGCTGATGGATCGATTGTCGATCATCCGGTCAATGTCTCACGACAATCCGAATCATGTGACGGCGAGCCTTCCCGCACAGACCGGTCACGCGCATCCGCCCGGCACGCCGATGACCGACTTCCCTCCGGCCCCGTCGGACTTTCCTCCGATCGGTGCTGTGCTGAGCCATCTGCGCGGAACCAGCACTCGACTTCCGTCGTGGGTCCGCATCGGACCGCTCATGCGGCGCAGCAATGGCACGACTCTGCACGGTCAGTTGCCAGGCTTCCTCGGCGCGAAGCACGATCACTTTGCCGTCGATCAGCCGCTGCTTGGCGACGACGTGAAAATCAAAGCCGTTGAACCAACGGTCGACCTCTCTGCCGACCGGCTTGGCCATCGGCAGAATCTTCTGCGCGAGTTCGACAACCAGCGCCGGATTCTTGATCGCGAGGCCTCCGCGCAGGACCTCGACGAGTTCTATCAGAAAGCGTTCGGGCTGCTCGCCTCGCCGGCGACTCAGGCCGCGTTCAATCTTGCCGGCGAGTCAACCGCAAGCCGCGACCGTTATGGAAAGACCGAGTTCGGACAGCGCTGTCTGCTCGCCCGGCGTCTGTCCGAGGCCGGCGTGCCGATGGTCAACGTCAGCTACTGTCACACGCCGAACGGATCGTGGGACACGCACAGCAACAATTTCAAAAAGATGAAAGAGTCGCTTGGCCCGACACTGGATGCCGCGCTGCATGGACTCGTGACAGACCTTGGGGACCGCGGCCTGCTGGAAGACACGCTGGTCGTTGTGAACGCGGAGTTCGGGCGGACTCCGAAGATCAATACAAACTCGGGCCGGGATCACTGGCCGTGGGTGTACTCGCTCGTCATGGCCGGAGCCGGTGCCCGACCAGGGACCGTTTTCGGTGCCTCAGATCATTCCGCCGCTTACCCCGCAGACTCGCCCCGCACGCAGGGCGACTTCATCGCGACGCTGTATCACCTGCTGGGAGTCGATCCGAAATCGACGATCCACGATCAGCTCGGCCGGCCGCATCACCTCCTTGCCGGGTCGCCAGTACACGAACTTCTGGCGTAATCGCTGGCGTTTCGGGCTGGATTGAGGGCCGACCTTTTTTTGCCGGATTTGCATTTTTCGCTCTAACGATGTCAGCGGTGGAGCGTCAAAGACAAGGAATCCTGCCGCCTTCCGCTCTGGCTGCGCCGAACCGAGATCCCGGCTCTCCAGGCCTGAGAACGCATTTTTTGAATTACCTGGTAGGATTCGTCCCTCTGAAGTTCACTCCGAAACGACTGTTCCTGAATTCCGGTAAGTCATTATGAAATCTCGACTCGCGATTCTCCTGCTCTCGGTGGCTGCATTCTCTGGCGCGGCCGTCCTTGTGACTGTGGCTCAAAACGCGGATCGGACGCCTCAGTGGAAAGAGGTTGACGATGCGGTTCGCAAGGGGCTTCCTAAAACCGCCATCGAAAAGATTGAGCCGATCATCGCGACGGCATTGAAGGAGAAACGCTGGGCCGAGGCGGTCAACGGGATCGGCCGGAAGATCGCTCTGGAGGGGACCATTCAAGGCAACAAGCCGGAAGAGAAGATCGTTCGCCTCGAAGCGGAAATCGAAAAAGCACCGGCTGAGGCGAAGCCGGCGATGAATGCGATTCTTGCTCACTGGTACTGGCAGTACTTCCAGGCGAATCGATACCGCTTCCTGCAGCGGACTCAGACATCGACGCCACCGGGCAAAGATTTTCAGACGTGGGATCTGTCCCGGCTCTTTGCGGAGATCGACACGAAACTGGTCGCGGCACTCGGCGCGTCGGACACGCTGAAGAAGACGCCGGTTGGCGACTTCGAAGCACTCCTCGTCAAAGGCAACGTGCCGGACAGTTACCGGCCGACGATGTACGACTTTCTCGCGCACGAGGCGCTGGCATTTTACAACTCGGGCGAACAGGCGGCCGCGAAAGCTCAGGACGCGTTCGACCTTTCCGCCGACAGCCCGGTGTTTTCTGATGCCGCGCAGTTTCTCACGTGGAAGCCGGAGTCGACTGACGAGGACTCGCCAAAGCTGAAGGCCATTCAGCTTTACCAGGACCTGCTCAAGTTTCATGCCGACGACGATGACCGGTCGGCGTGGCTCGACGTCGATCTGCTGCGGCTGAACTTTGGCAATGATTACGCATTCGGCGAAGAAAAAAGTGCTCGCTACAAAGCGGCACTCAAGCGGTTTGGGGAAGCCCATGCGGACCACGAGATTTCCTCGCGAGCTCTGCACCACCTCGCGACGGTCGTGCAGGGAGAAGGCGAGCTGGTCGAGGCGCGCAAGATCGCGCTGCAGGGCAAGAACCGGTTTCCGGAAAGTGTCGGTGGCCGCCGCTGTCACAACCTGATCGAGGAAATCGAATCACCCAGCGTTCAGATCACGACCGAGCGGGTCTGGAACAATCCGCTGCCGACGATCGATGTCCGCTACAAGAACCTTACGAAGGTCTATTTTCGAGTCGTCAAGTACGACTGGGATAAACAGTTGACGTCCCGGGGCAACCGTCGCCCCGACTACCTCGACCAGAACGATCGCAAGGCGCTCATCGAGCAGAAGCCCGCCGTGGCGTGGTCCGTCGATCTGCCCGCGACTGAGGATTACCAGGAAGCTCAAAAGGAAGTTCCGGCCCGCGACGACCTTGAGCCCGGCTCGTATTTCCTGCTCTCCAGCCATCAGGAAAACTTCCAGGAAAACGACAACCGTGTTCACTTCGCGGATTTCTGGGTGAGCAATCTGGGACTCGTCATTCGTAACCGGAACGGGCAGGGAGAAATCGAAGGCTTCGTCCTCGACAACGAATCCGGCGAACCGATCGTCGAAGCCAACGTCCAGGCGTGGCGGGCTGAGCGAACGAACTGGGAGGCCGCTGGTTCGACAACGACTGACGAGAACGGATTCTTCACCATTCGCGGCGTCGATCGTAAGCAACTGGTGCTGCACGCACGCCACAAAAATCAGGCACTCGCCACTGGCAATTACTACTACACCTATCAGCAGGACCAGAAGGCGAAGCCGTATACGCGGACGATGTTCTTTACCGATCGCAGCCTGTACCGCCCCGGTCAGACGATTCACTACAAAGGCCTGTGCATCAACGTCGACGCCGAGTCCGACAGCTACAAAGTGCTGCCAGAAACGAACGTGACGGTCATTTTCCAGGACCCGAACGGGAAGGTAATTGAGAGGCAGAACCACAAGTCGAATGGCTATGGCAGCTTCAATGGCAGCTTCACCGCGCCTCGCGATCGACTGATGGGGCGCATGTCGCTCCGCGTTGATGGGAACCCGCAGGGGTACTCGCAGGTCACTGTTGAAGAATACAAGCGGCCGAAATTCAAGGTCACGCTGGACGCGCCGAAAGAGGGCGGCCGACTCAACGGAGACGTCAGCCTCGTCGGCAACGCAAACGCCTACACCGGAGCGGCGATCGACGCGGCGAAGGTGAAGTGGCGAGTCGTTCGAGAAGTCCGTTACCCCAACTGGTACAGCTACCGGTACTGGTGGTATCCGCAGCCGAACACCAGCCAGGAGATTGCTCACGGCACGAGCGAGACGTCCGTCGACGGCACGTTCCGCATCTCGTTTAACGCGAAGCCCGACGTCACGATTCCGGAAAAGCACGAGCCGACATTCCACTTCTCCGTCTATGCCGACGTCACGGACACGAATGGCGAAACCCGCTCGGACAGCCAGGTCGTCCGGCTCGGCTACACCGCGCTTCAGGCGTCGATCAGTGCGGAAAGCTGGCAGACGACAGACAAGCCGGTTGGCATCACGATCAGCACGACGACTCTGGATGGCGAGCCGCAGTCGGCGAAAGGGACGGTCAAGGTCTACTCGCTGAAACAGCCGGAGAAAGTCGAGCGAGCGTCCCTCAACGGACGATTCATGCCGCGATTCGGTCGCGGAGCAAAGCTCCAGGCACCGAGGCCAGACCCGACCAACGTCACGTCCTGGGACACGGACGAAGTTGTCGGAGAATCCAACTTCGAAACCGACGCGAGCGGGACCGCTCAACTTTCGTTCAAACTTCCCGCCGGTCCGTTCCGCGTGAAGCTCGAAACGCAGGATCGATTCGGGAAGCCAGTGTCGGGCGAACATCCCGTGCAGGTTCTCGACACGAACGCCACGAAGCTGGCGATCAAGCTTCCGCATTTATTCATCGCTCCGACCATGACTCTGGAGCCGGGCAAAGAGTTCTCAGCGATCTGGGGAACCGGCTACGACAAGGCGCGAGCGTTCGTCGAAATCGAACATCGCCGAAAAGTCATCAGGAGCTTCTGGACGAAGCCAGACGTGACACAGATTCAAATCAAGCAGGAAGTGACCGAGGCGATGCGCGGTGGATTTACCGTTCGTGTCACGATGGTCCGCGAGAATCGCGCCTACCTGACCACACAGACGGTCAACGTGCCATGGTCGAACAAGAATCTCTCCGTGAAGTGGGAGCACTTTGTTTCGAAGCTGAAGCCGGCTCAGAAGGAAACCTGGACGGCGATCATCACCGGCCCGGACGCGACGAAGGCCGTCGCCGAAATGGTCGCCGGTCTGTACGACGCCTCGCTGGATGCCTACCTGCCTCACCAGTGGCAGCAGCACTTCGGCGTATTCCGCCAGGATTACTCAAACGTCTATCCGCAGTTTGAAAACTCGCAGCGGTACCTGCAGTACATCTACGGCAACTGGCCGCGAGACTACCGGCAATCGGACATGCGGTACCGGATGTTTCCTCAGGGAATCATCGCGAGTCTGTGGGGCTACCAGTTCTTCGATCAACCGAACCAGGGCGTGCCCGGCTTCCAGCAGGGTTCCTTCGGGTACGCACATGCTCGGGGTGGAATGTTGCGTGGCCAGAGAGGTCTGGCTATGCCCATGGCCGCTAATGGAGCGGCCGCGCCGATGGAGGCTCAGAAGGCAGCCTTTGGTGAGGCCAAGGGTGAAACCGCCTCACGGAATCGGCGAAAAGACAGCGGCGACGGAGATTACGCGGATAAGAAGCCCGGAGATGGGTCCGCCGCGGGAGGCCCGGACCTGAGCCAGGTGAAAGGACGTACGAATCTCAACGAGACGGCGTTCTTCTTTCCGCATTTGATTTCCGACAAAGACGGCGAAGTCAAACTCGAATTCGAGATGCCCGAAGCGCTGACCGAATGGAAATTCCAGGGCTTTGCTCATGACAAAGACCTTCGCGGCGGCTTCATTCAGGACACTGTGGTCACGGCCAAGGAACTGATGATTCAGCCGAACCCGCCACGCTTTGTCCGGGAAGGCGACGAACTGGAATTCACCGTCAAGGTGACGAATCAGTCGGCGACTCAGCAGAGCGGCTCGGTGCGACTGAGTCTGGCCGATGCCAGGACTGGCAAGGTCGCGGATGCGGCGCTGGGGAATCTCGAAACGGATCTTGCGTTTGAAGTCCCCTCGAAGGAGTCGCGGTCGTTCTCATGGCGGATCGTCGTGCCGGACGACATGGGCTTTCTGACTTACAAAGCGGTCGGCTCGACGGGCCGCCTGTCGGATGGCGAGGAAGGGCATCTGCCCGTGCTGTCTCGACGGATTCTCGTGACAGAGTCTCTGCCGCTGCCGATTCGGGGGGCTCAAACGAAGAATTTCAATTTCAAGCGACTGCTCGACTCCGCGAAGTCGGACACGCTCAAGCATCAGTCGCTCACCGTGCAGATGGTTTCCAACCCGTCGTGGTACGCGGTGATGTCTCTGCCGTACCTGATGGAATACCCGCATCAGTGCAGCGAGCAGACTTTCAACAGGCTCTACGCGAATGCCCTCGCCCGGCACATCGCCAACAGCGATCCGGAAATCCGCCGCGTGTTCGACGTCTGGAAAAACACGCCCGGCGACACGCTCGACAGCCCGCTGGAGAAAAACCAGGACCTGAAGTCGGTCATGCTGGAGGAAACTCCCTGGCTGCGACAGTCCAGCAATGAAAGTCAGGCAAGACGCAACGTCGGCATCCTGTTCGACGCCAATCGGCTGAACGGGGAAACGGAACGGACACTGCGGAAACTTGCCGAGATGCAGTACGAGGATGGTTCCTGGCCGTGGTTCCCAGGCGGCCCGTCGAACGACTACATCACGCTCTACATCACGACCGGCTTCGGCCGGATGCGGCACCTGGGTGTTGAGCTCGACATGGCTCCGGCAGTGAAGTCGCTCACACGACTCGACGGCTGGATCAAGGAGACTTACGACCGCATTACGGACAAAGAAGCCAATCACCTTTCAACGACGATCGCGCTGTATCTCTATGGCCGAACGTTTTTCCTGGAAGACCAACCCGTCGCGGCGGAACACAAAGTCGCGTTCGACTACTTCGTCGGCCAGGCGAAGAAATTCTGGCTGAAGCTGGCCAACCGGCAGTCGCAGGCTCACCTGGCCGTGGCCCTCAACCGGCTCACCGAACGCGACTCGGCGCGAGCGATCATGGCGTCCATCAATGAGCGATCCGTCGAGGACGAAGAGCTCGGCCGCTTCTGGCGCGACACCGAAGAGAGCTGGTGGTGGTACCGGGCTCCGATCGAGACGCAGGCGATGATGATCGAGGCATTTGACGAAGTGATGAACGATCAGGATGCCGTCGAGTCGTGCAAAGTCTGGCTGCTGAAACAGAAGCAGACTCAGGACTGGAAAACGACGAAGGCGACCGCCGACGCCGTCTACGCACTCCTGCTTCGAGGTTCGGACCTGCTGGCCTCGACGGAACTCGTGGAGATCTCGCTCGGTGGAGAAACCCTCAAACCGGAAAACGTCGAGGCCGGCACCGGCTTCTACGAAAAGACCTTTGTGCGGGCGGAAGTCCAGCCGGAGTTCGGCAAAGTGAAACTCAAGAAGGTCGACAAGGGAGTTGCCTGGGGCAGCCTTCACTGGCAGTACCTGGAAGACATGAGCAAGGTCACTTCCTACGAGGGTACGCCGCTGAAGCTGACGAAGTCCCTTTGGATTAAAGAGAACACGAAGAAGGGTCCGGTTCTCAAACCGGCGAAGGGAGACCTGGAAGTCGGCGACGAACTGGTCGTCCGAATTACCCTCAAGACGGACCGCTCGATGGAGTACGTCCACCTGAAAGACCAGCGAGGCTCCGGCACCGAACCGGTCAACGTCCTGTCCAGGTACAAATTCCAAGACGGTCTGTACTACTACGAGTCGACCCGTGACACAGCCAGCCACTTCTTCATCGACTACCTGCCGAAAGGCACGTACGTCTTTGAATACTCGGTCCGCATTCAGCACCGAGGTAGCTATCAGACGGGCATGGCCCAGATTCAGTGCATGTACGCCCCGGAATTCAACAGCCACTCAGAGAGTTTTCTTCTGGAAGTGAAGTAGCACGTCGCGTCTAACCCGGCCACGGCTCGTCGTTTCTTTCGTAGCGTCCATTGGCGAATTGACTGAAAAAGTACGCGACGAGCGGGTGCTCAATGGGCAGCCCGCCAGGATCAACCACAAGATTCTGCGAGGCCGCGTACGTGCAACTCGTCGTTCCATCGACGAGGACGTGGTACCAGGGCTGATCACGATCCGGCTGCGTCTGGTTTCGAGAATACCACTCGTCGTCCGCCTGGCACACCTCGTCGCGGTCGACGATGACTCCGCGGTATCCGTATCGCCGATGACGGACAAGTTGCCCGGGTTCAAAGACCGGTCTGTCCTCTGACCGGCCAGGTTGATTGATCGCGATCATTCAGAATGCCTCACATCGGACGCGGCTTTGAAATGTCGTTTCCATAGTCAATCGTCACGATTAAAGTGGACGATACTTCAAGCAGCCTCAAGGCCACTTCACATCTTTCCCACCGCGTTCCATTTTCGCCGAGTGACGACCATGTTCCGAATCGATGCTGGAAATACCTCGAAATACTGCGACGGTCAGTCGCGTCGAAGCTTTCTGCAGGTCGGAATGGCCGGCATGGGCGCGTTCAGCCTGCCCGCGATCCTTAAGGCGAAGGACGCTGCGAGTTCCAAAGGCCAGAATGGTCAGGACACGTCCGTAATCCTGATCTGGCTGGACGGTGGCCCAAGCCATCACGACACGTACGATCCGAAACCGGACGCGCCAGGCGACTACGCCGGCATCTGGCGGCCGACTCACACCAATGTTCCCGGCTTCGACATCACGGAGATGTTTCCCAGGCAGGCGAAGCTGGCCGATCGATTCTCCATCGTGAGGTCGGTGCATCACGACACTGGCGACCACTTCACCGGCGGGCACTGGATGCTGACCGGACGGGGCGGGGTCAGCGGCGCGATGAATGCCGGCAAGTCCCCCTTCTTCGGCGGCATCGCCACGAAACTCAGCGGCCCTCGTCACCCGGGAATGCCGGCCAACGTGGCAATTCCTTATGCCATGAGCATCGGGATACGTCCGGGCTACTTCGGCGGAAATTACCTCGGGGTGCAGAACGATCCGTTTCAGACAGAGTCAGACCCGAACTCGCCGCGATTCGAGGTGCAAAACCTCACGCCACCCACCGGCATGACGATCAGCCGGCTGGAGGACCGTCGCGGACTACAGAGTCAGTTCGACCGGCTGCGTCGCGAGGCGGATCAGACCGGCATGGTCAACGCGATGGACCGGTTCGATGAGCAGGCGTTCGAGCTGATTACCGGAGCTCGTGCCCGCGCGGCGTTCGACATCTCGACCGAAGACCCCCGGCTTCGCGACCGCTACGGAAGAAACACCTGGGGGCAAAGCACACTGCTGGCGCGGCGGCTGGTTGAGGCGGGTACGACGTTCGTCACGTGCCACTTCGGCGGCTGGGACAGCCACTGGAATCACCAGGGCACGATGGAGAGTCATCTACCGAAAGTGGACATGGCGGTCAGTGCTCTGTTTGAGGACCTCGGAATGCGGGGTCTCGCTGAGAAAGTCCTGGTCGTGGTGATGGGCGAGTTCAGTCGAACTCCCAAGATGAACGACGGTGGCAACGGCGGCCCGCCGATGAGTCAGGGAACCCCCGGCCGCGATCACTGGGGCAACGCTCTGTCCGTGATGATGGGTGGCGGAGGAATCAAGGGCGGCCAGATCGTCGGCTCGACGAACCGGCTCGGCGAGGTTCCCAAAGATCGCCCCCTGCGACCGGGAGACATCCACCACACGATCTTCCGCGTGCTGGGAGTTGACCCGACGGTCAACTTTGAAGACCACGCAGGCCGCCCGATCGCGGCAATCGATCACGGAGCCGTCATCGACGAGCTCTTCTAATCGAGCGGGCCACAGCCCGAAGCGCAAGCGAGAGGGCCCCAATTGGAGCGGCATTCTGTTGCCGGTTCAAAGGGGCCCTCTGGCTTGCGCTTTGGGAGTCGGTGAGGTCACCGGAGTCAGCGTCAAACTGTCAGCAAATCAGACCAGCATCAGACTGCGAACCAGGTCCGAACAGGTTGCGCTCAGCGAGTAGAAGTTGCACTTGCCGGCACGTCGCATCGTGAGCACCCGGCTCTCGCGAAGCCGCTTCAGGTGATGGCTCACCGCAGGCTGGCTTTGTTCGAGCCGGTTGCAGATTTCCGTGACGTTCAGCTCGATGTCGCTGAGCAGGTGCCTGACGATTGTCACGCGGTGAGGATCGGCGAGGGCTTGAGCGATGCGGACGACTTCCGCTCCATCCCGCAGAACAGGCAGCCTGGATTCGACTTCTGTTGAAAATGTTTCGGCCGTTGCAATCATGTTTTTAGTCCTGTTTCTGGGAGCCGAAGCAGTACGCCTCGGCGGATTTCATAAATGGAAAGTCAGTTCGCGTTGATAACCGGGATCGGCTAGCCGATCTCGAAACTCCAGAGCTCCTGAACAAGCCGTGACTCGCGCAGATCCAGTTCGTCGATCGTTCGGAAACAGTTCTGGACTCGCGACGGCGTCGAGCGGCTCGTCTGATTTCGTTTGAGCTGCTCGGCCAGCGACGTGATGTTCGACACAAGGTGCTCCCAGTCCCGGTCAAGCTGGTCGACTTCCGACTGCAGCCGTGCGAGACCCAGGGTCATCCCGCCGAAGTAGCCGGAGTCCCGTTTGATACGCAGCAGGTCAAGCAGCTCGTCAACCAGCTGGTTGAGCAGCGTGCCGACCCGCTCCCGAGTTCGGCGGGATGGCTGTCCGGCGAGCGAGCGTTTCAGGTCGCCCCGCAGTTTTTGAGTTTTTTCGACGAGGCTGTCGTGCTGCATGCACGCATGCTCGACCGCCCAGGGGGTTACAAGATCGACGGACGCGGAATCGACAGACGTAAAATCGGATGACGCAGAATCAACGGACACTGAGGCTCTCTCCAGAAATACCGGTAACGCACGAGACATCTCTCATGCAGGTGCAGCCACGGTATTTCGGGGGGACTGGCTCAGCTATGGCAAAATTTGCCACTTTGAGCTCGTCCGATTGCCGGCCGGATCAGGCGGCCGGTTTTCTCGATCGGACTACTTCGACGGCGACCAGGACCAGTCCGGCGAGGAAGCAGACAAAGCCGATTCCGCTCAGCGGGCCGGATAAGGCGGTGAAGCTGACGAGACCGACCACAAACAACAGTCGACCGACCGGCTTCAGGAAGTCCGCTCGCCCGGCCAGCCGGTTGAACAGAACCACCAGAGTCGTCGCGACGGCGAGCCAGACGACCGTCCAGACGAGCCCGAAACTGCGGTCGACGAGTTCTTTCGATCGAACCCGCAGGGCGAGCTTCGGTTCACCGCTGACCTTCGTGAACTGCAGCAGCGTTCCCGAGGTTGGCAGATCGACCGGCAGACTGAGTCCACCGACGCTGCTCCAGGCCGCGACGTATCCGGCATTGGAGTCAAATACCACGCCGTTCACCGATGACCGGGAACCTCGTTCTGCCTGAACGAGCATCGGCGCAAACATCGGCACCGGGCCGCGCCCGGGACCATCGATCATCGGATTCCCCACCGTATCTTGAAACAAGAAATCATTGTCAATAAACAGATCGGCTCCGGAATCACCGGGCCTCGCCGGGGCCTGTCCGCCCTGTCCACCAAACGAAGGCCCGGTTTGCGGCATCGAGAAGCCGGGCTGATTCTGTGCCTGCTGTCTTCCCCCACCCTGCTGACCTTGCTGGCCCTGGCCCGCTACGGAACCGAACGGCGGCAGCGGGCTGCCCATCTGCTGCTCCACCTGAAGGTTTAGCGTTGCCAGATTCGAAATGCTCTGCTGACGACGGTCGGCCCGACTGACGGATTTCTTTTGAGGCTGCGACTTGCCTTCTTCCCCCGGCTTGCCTTCCCCCGGCTTGCCTTTGCTCTCCCCCGATTTTGTCACCGCGGGCGGCGCATCCTGGGCGAAGAGCTTCAGCCTGAAGTCGAGCTCTGCCCCCTCTGCGTTCTGTTCTTTCCCTGACTCATCGACACCGGTGCCGGATTGCAGCGTGTTGGAAGTTCCGTCGACGACCCCGGTGTAATTGATGTCGTTGTTGAAGTTGTTTCCGTAAAGCCGCGTGTTCCGCGAGTTGATCGCTTCCTGCCGCTGTTTGCCGGAATCAAAGTCCGTCGCACCGAGCAATGTATCTTTTGCTCCTCCCTTATCGATGTCAGCGATCTGGCGATCCTGCTCGGCAATCTGCACCTGCGCTTTCTGCACTTCAGACAGTTCTTTGCCGGACAGATTGCCTTCGTGGTAGTTATGCAGAGCCAGGCCGATCTGCTTCAGATTATTCGTCGCCTGCATTCGTTGTCGCCCGGAGTTCTCGTCATTCGCGGCGACGGCCAACAGCTCATTGAAGTCCTGCAACAGCGTGCGAACGTGGGCTTTCTGAGATTCGCCTTTCGCCGGTCGCAGATTGGTTTTCGCCGCGTCTTCGATCACGGACGCGTCAATCGAGTCCGGCAGGTAGACAGACCACAAGGTTCGCGCGACGGGGATGCCGTACTCGCTGCTTTCTTTCTGCGAGATCACGTGCGGCGCGGGCAGGTCGAGGTCCTTGCCACTGGTTGAGAAGCCGCGTGGCAGTGGTTGGTCGAACGAGCCTGTGTAAACGAGCTTCACCTGAAACGACAGGTCGGCGTCACTTTGCCGCGGCAGAGCAATCAGTTGGACCGCCTTCTCGCCGATCGCTGTGGTCACCGGTCGAGACGGCTGGCCTTTGACAAACAACGACAGAAGTTGCGACCTGTCGGGCATCCGCACGGCGAGGAATTGCCGGCGCCGGTTTCGAATCGTGTAAACGGCCTGGCCTCGCCAGCTGCCGTCCTGAGCGATGACCAGGGCCAGGTCGGCGAGGTTGACCGACGCGGGAGCTCCGCTCTGCTGAGCGAACCGGCGGACGGTCCACGACGGCTGCGCGGCGGCGTCGCGGACTCGAAGCGTCTCGGCTGCCTGGTTGATCATGTCCTGTTCGAGCTGGATCGGCAGCGACTGACTGTCGACCTCTTCAATGGTCGACGGCCGGCGGCCGGCCACAAGCTGGGCCTGCGACTGGTTGACCAGCATGACGTACTGCTTCTGCCGTTCGACTTCGGCAAAGTCCATCGTGTCGCCGAACTCGTCAATCAGCGGTGCCACAAACCGGACACCCGGCGCGTTGAGCTGTCGGTCGGCCGGCGGAAGCGTCGCGGTGGCCAGCAGGAAGTAACGATCCCGCGCCGCGTCGTGCAGGGTGATCGTCCAGCGAAGATTCTCGCCGACTTCTTCGTGTGAGGATTCGCGAATCCGCTCGCCCGTGAATTTCAGCTTTCCGGCCAGCGGAACACCGTTCAGCGTTTTGGGCGTGAGGAACGAAAACGAATCGACCGCTGCGTTTTCGATCGTCCAGTTCAGCGCGAAGGTGTAGTCGAGGAACGAGTCCGTCACGCTGACGACGACGATCGAATCGGCTTTCAAGTCGGGGGTGGCTTTGATCGTCTCAAATTCGATCAGCCGGGATTCGCTTTCCGTCGAGCGGAACGCGTACTTCAACGGCTGGTTCTGGCGGCCTCGCAGAGTCGCCGGCACCTGGTCCGGCTCAACGGTTTTGAACCCGTTCAATCCCGTTTGACTGGCCGTGTAGCCCGAGTCGATCCAGACCGCGGCCCAGGTCGTCTGGGTCGAAACGTCAAACGGCTCCGGCACCAGAACCTCGACCAGCAGATCGTCCGGTTCTTTGGCGAGGTGACCTTTGAGGACGACCTCAATCTGTCCGGTCAGCGGCCGGTCAAATTCCACGGTGAGCGTTCGCGGGTTCGTGCCGTCCGACTCAGTCACAAACCAGTCCTGCATCGACGTCGCGTTGACATTGATGAGGAGGTAATTCTCGGGAAGCTCAAACGAAATGCTCGCGCGGGGAGCTCCGTTCAAAGTCGCCGCCATCAGGCTGGAGATGTCGACCTTGCGGCGTGAGACGAGCACCGCGTGCTGAACCGTCGCGGTTGTCTTTGGAGCCTGGCGACCGACGATGAACTGAGCCTGGTACGGCCGCTCGACGTGACGCCAGGCGACGCGCGGCGCGGAGCTGCTGCCCGCCGTCTTCGGTCGTTGTGGCAGGAGTCCCGCGCTGGTGGCGACGTCGATTCGAGTCACCTTGTCGGACTGACCGCTTCGCACCTGAAACGTGTCCGAACTGAAAACGGCGATGACTTCTGATTCGCGTGTGACCTCAAGTGGCGTGGGAGTCGCGATCTCGATAATCGATTCGGTGTCGTCAATTTTACGGTCGAGGAACAAATCGAGGTGGATCGTCGTCGACTCGGTAATCGTCGGGCTGAAGAAGACACGCAGCCGTCGCTGGTTGTTTTCCTCGTTGAGCTCCCAGCCGGCCATGTGCGGTCCGGAAATTCCGCGGATGCTGAGACCTTTCGGCAGGTCGAAGGACAGATCGGCGATGGACCCTTGCGGCACGCGGACTGTTGTCTGTGAGACCTGGGCGATGCCGGCGTCCTCGACTGAGACAGCGGTCTTCGTCTCGACCTGAACGATGGCGTCGACGTCTCCCTGAACTTCCGGCGGTCGCCAGGCGATCGTCAGATTGGATCGTTCGGGCGCCGAAACGGAGATCGACTCGGTGGCTGCATCGCCCTCGCCGGTTTTGGCGAGGCGGTACAGACTGGTCGATCCGTTGACCCGAACACTCAGGCCCGTTTCCGGTAGCTGGAAGACAACTCGGCCGGACGGAACGGGCATGACCGGCAGGGTGAACTGGCCGACTTTGCCGGACAGCTTTGCCGGGACGTTGAATTTTAGATCGAGGACGTGCTGGCCGCGCGAGTCCAGCACGACGTCGAGAGTCGGGCCGCTTTTTCCGCTGTCGCGAACTCGCAGCGGAGCGGCCTCGCCATCCAGCTTTGCCTCGCTGAGAGCGATGCTGCCCAGGTTGAGCGGCAGCGTGAGTTGTCCGTCGCGGAAGCTGTGCAGAATGATGGTTGCCTCAACGGCGACCGTGTCTGTGGCCGCGACGCCCGCCTGACCGGGGACCAGCGAGCAGCGGTAAAACGCGTCCGCCACCAGGCCCTGGACCGGCGCGGCGTCTTTCAGTTTTTGTTCCGGGTTGGCCCGGTTCCACAGCTTCAGAAAATGCTCGCGAGTCAGCAGCACTCGCCCCGCCTGGGCCGGGTCGGTGCCGGCTTCGTACGGGATGATGACGCCGCTGGGTCGAGCGTCTTCTGGTGATGCCTGTGCGTTCGCAGCCTGTTGTGCCGGTGGCTGAGGCTGCGCCGAAGCGGACGTCGTCAGCGCGAGGCTCGACGCGAGCAGCACGAGGGCGGCGGTCGTTTTCGGACGGCAACACTTCGCGAGCCACCTCTCACAGCAACCGCACGACTTGATGCCGATCAGCAGTCCTCGCAGCAGCCACAGAGCCAGCGTCAGCGCCGAGCCGAGAAAAACTCCATCGAGCACGTTGTGCAGATTCGACGGCGCGACCGAAACCAGCGCCAGAGGCAGCGTCATGCCAAGCGTCACAAGGATCGCCCGCGTCTTGAACGACGCCCCGAGAGTCAGCCACAGCAGCAGCGTCACGGCCGCGATCAGAAACAGCCGCGCGAGGCGGGCCGCGTCCCCGTTGTGCCAGCTGACCCGCAGAGCAATGTCAGACGCCGCCGTCCGATTTCCGGTGTACCGAAAGTCGCGATGCACAGCGTCCTGAGGAACCTGCAGCTCCAGGGCGAGCGACAACCGCGCGCCGGCCTCGCCGCCTCGACCACTCAGTCGAGTTCTCTGTGCGCCGCCGACTCCAGCGATGTCTGGTGGAAGCCCGTTCTGCGCGATTTCCTCGCGGCCACCGTCCGCAAACATGTGGCCGATCCTTCCCATCAGCGACTGGATCTTGTCATCCTGTTCCCGTCCACGCATCTGTGCCGAGAGGTCATCTCCGCCTGCCGGAAGTCCCCCTCCGAAACCGCCGCTGGTTGTTTGACGTTGTGGCTGCGATGGCTGTCCGAACCGCCCGTCAACGTGGGGAATCTTGTTGAGAATCGGAACGTCGATCATGGGAGCATCGGTTGGCTCCATGACCGACTGTTTGGGAGCACTCGCAGTTGTTGCAGCGGTCGTATTCGGTGCCTCTTCCATCGGCGTTTCTTCCATTTCGACATCCATCAGCACCTTGCCGCTTTCGCCATTCACGATGCCGAGCTCCTGGAAGTCGGTCGCCTCGCCGTCGTCAGACTGATCTGCGAAACCAAATCCGGACGCTTGCGGCATCTCTGCGAAATTCGATTCAAGCGCGTCAGACCTGTCGGCAACTTCGGTCTCCATGCCGCTCTGCATCGAGGTCATCAGCCAGCCGGCGAAGACCAGCATCGTCACGAGTGAGCCGAAGCAGCCGAAGCAGCCGACCAGGCCGACGCCCAGCTTCCGCAGGCTCAGCGCGATCCCGCCGACAAGGACGATCAGCACTGCGGCGATGATTCCGTTCTTCTGAAGATTCTGTCGGTCAACCTTCGTGAACGAGTCGCGCAGGTTGCCCAGCACGCTGGTTGTCTGGATGCGTTCTTCCGGTTGAAAGTCGCCGTCGCTGTCGACGATCGTCATCTCGGACGGGTAATGCAGACGCCAGTTCTGGTCGAGCATTTCCAGCGGCTGCGGATTGCCCGAGCTGTGAACGACCGTGATTTGTGGCGGCCCTTCGTCGAACTGGCCGGAGCTTGTCAGAGCCGACATTCGCGTCCGGTAAAACAACTGCAGCGTCCGCTGCGCGTCGGGTGAACCGGCGGCGGGAAGCGGCACGAGGTAGCCGGCGGACGTTCGCCGCACCTCGACCGGGATGCCGTCAATCTTCGCGGCCCACAGCCTGGTGAGGTTCTCCGAATTGCTGTCGGCCGTCGGTTCGGGCAGCAGCACGAGCAGGCTTTGTGCCCCGACCGCGACGAAAACAAACTGAGCTTCGTGCTGCAGCTCGCCGGTGCTGCCGACGACTGTCTGCTGGAAGCTGCGGTAACAAACGGCGGTCGGCACAGCGACTCGCTCAAACCGCTTCTCGCCCAGCGTGACCGAATAGCCGGGCACGTGATAACGAAACGCCTCGACGATCCGCTGTTGTGGCGAGTAGCTGAACGGCGGCGGCACATCGACCGGGTCGACGGACGAGAGTGGCAGGCCGGCGATGTCGGCCGATTTCAGATTGAGCTGTTGTTCTGCGGCTGCCTCAAACGCGACGAAGCCGGAGACACGTTCCGCGCCCTGAACGGTGACCTGATGAGCGGCGTATTCGATGTCCGCTCCGCGCGGCGTGACGACGTCGACCGCGAGGACGATCTCGCCCCGCAGCCGTCGGTCGAGAAGCAGCGTCCAGTTTCGAACGCCTTTTTCCGGATCGCTCGCCCGTTGCTCGACGATGCCTGCTGCCGGACGGAGCAATCGGAACCGCAGTTCCTGGCCGGCCGATTCGGACAGGCCGATGTTCAGTTCGCGCAGGCCTCCGCCGGCGATGTCCAGCGTGACCTGCAGATGCGAATTCAAAACTTCGCGGTCCAGTCGCGTGAAGGCGAGCGTGCTCGCGGTGACTCGCGACGGACGTCGCGTGACCGTGACCTGGCCAGAATGTTCGGCGGATTGGAAAACGAAACCCAGCCGCTCGCCGGGGACGCCGGTTCTAGCCGGATCGAGCCCTGTGAGATCGCCGATTTCCAGGTCGAGATCCTCGCCCGCTTTGAGCACGAACGAGCCCTCGACGATCGCGGCTTCCTCAATCTGCACGGTCGGCAGAGTGAGGTCGACGGGCTCTTCCTCGACCGGCCAGTCCTCAAGCTGCTGCCGGGCCGAGAACGTAAACGTGGCTTCCTCGCCCGGTTTGAGAGCGGTCGGCAGCGGGACGCGGTAGTCATTCCAGCCGGCTTCGCGAGAGCTGATTTTCCAGTCGGTCGACGGGGTGCCGTTGACCGAGACGCTTTCGAGTTCCCACTCGGCGGCCAGTCGAAAGCCGACTTCAAAGAGCGGTTCGAAGTGCGTTTGAAACTGCGTGACGCCGTGAAACGTCAGCGAGTTTTCACCGAGGTCCAGGATCGTCGAGACGCTGGCGTGCAGCTCGCGTTCCCGCGTGCGGGTTTCCAGGGCGAGACGGAAATTCTCTCGCCAGGCATCAAACGTCAGCGAACCGGCATCGCCTCCGGCCGTCCGCGTGCCCGCGCTTTCGAGAACTCGCAGCCGAACACCCGGCGGATGCTGAATCACGACGCGGCCGATGTGCGACGTCACGCTGCGGATCGTCAGCGACGGCACGGCCCATGCCTGTCCGTAACCGGTCGACAGCACGCCGCGGAACGTGACATCGCGGCGGCCGTCAAACGGCTGGCGATAGTTGAGCTTGATGAGTGTCTGCTCGGCATTGTTCGGATCGTCAGAGAGGTCCCACGACTCAAGACCGGTCGATTCGACGTCAGTGATCTCCAGGCTGTTCGGCACCGAGCAGAGCAACTGGTTCAGCGTCGTGCCGTAAACCTGCAGCGAAGTCGAAGCCTGCCAGGTGACCTCACCCGGCGCCACGTTCAGTCCGTAACCGGTCGTCGCAAACGTCAGCGAGTCGGTTCGCTGCTCGTCCTGCTCGTCGTTAAACAGGAGCAGCAGATCCCGCGTGCCGCCGACGGGAAGCTGATAGACCGCCGGCTGATCTTCCGCCGCCGGTCGTTTGAGAGTCTGACTGCCGACCTGCAAATGACGCCCGGCCGGGACGCTGATATCGATCGTGGCGGACGGAACCGGAAGCAGACCAAATCTCGCCGCGCGGTCGTTGCCGACCGACTCGAGCACGGTTGAGAATGCGAGTTTCAGTTCGGCCGTCCCCGGCTCGTTGTGAAACAGAACGAGCATCGATGACGGGCTCTGCCCTTTGCCTTTTGCGGCAACGGTTTGCCTTGCCAGCTGCGCCGGCTTGCCGTTCACCGACGCTGACTCAACCGCGAGGTTCGAGTACGGCAACGCCAGGGTGTGCCATCCCTCATCAAACTGCCGAAACGAAATCGTCGCATTGAGCAGCAAATGGTCGCCGGAAAGCGACGCGGAGTACTGAGCACTGGAGACGACGATGGCCGCCGGTTGCCGCTTCTCTGGTGAATTCGTTTTCGCTTTTGCCAGGAGAGCAGCGAACTCGTCCTGAGTCAGCAGGACGCCCTGCTGATCTTTCGCGAGAACCGTGTCAAGGTCCTCGACCGGCACGTAGACGCGTCGTTGTTCGGACTCGTCCGGCGAGTCATTGCCAGCCTGCGCAAAGACCGCATACGGGAAAGAAGACAACAGCAGAAAAATCACAAATGCCGTTTTCAAGCCGCGAAGCGGCCGCAGAATAAAGCCTGGGGCGCGAGCCCTGGGACCATGCCCGGATGCAGCCTGTTCCCTGGGGCTTGCGCCCCAGGCTGTTACCTGCCGCCACTTCGCGGCTGCGTCGAAAACTATTTCGATGGCGGGGTAGGCCGTCTGATTTTCTGATGGTTTTTTCATGGTGGCTCCCGTTATTTCCCGACCCGCTTGCGGAAGTCGTCGAACACGCCGGGTGGTGGGATCACCGCGGGCGGATGGGAGCCGCTGCTGATCGGCAGGCTCGGGCCGGAGGGCGTTTCGCGATCACCGCCGGAAAATGAAATGGAGCCTCGCCAGCTGAAGACGGCCTGCAGAATCCAGATTCCGGCCAGGGCGTAAAGACCGTATTTCATCGCCGCGACGACTGCGGGAATCCAGCCGGGAAAACTGAGGCCGGCCAGCGTCGTGACGAATGCCAGCACGACCAGAATCAGCAGCTTGTGATCCCAGGGAATTCGCCGCAGCAGAATGGCGATCAGCACGAGAGCTCCGCTGAGGAGCCACGTGTAACGAGGCATGCTGGCCCAGGTCACCGTGATCGATTTCGCTCCGCCAAGATTCGTGAAGACGAACGGCGTGCCCTCGGTCGGGAAGTCGATGAAGCCCGCCTCGCCGATTCCGACCCAGTCCGTGCCGGTTCCGGGCGACCAGTGAGGGTTGTGACCGCCGCGCGGATCGCCCAGTGAAATGGCAGTCTCAAGATCGAGTCGCGATCGGTTGACGAAGTTGTCCGGGTTGCCGAGCAGACGGTAATCCTCAGGCACCCACACGACGGTTTGCGTTTCCTGCGAGGCGACTCCTGACTGGCCGAGCCCGCCGATCTGCGGGAGCCGCAGAACAAGACCGCTCAGCCAGCTGTCGAACGGAACCCGCTTGTCAGAAATCGGAGTCACCATCTGGATGGTCAGCCCGAACGGCTGATCGGAATTGTTCGTCCGCGCCACGTTGATGAAGTACGAATCCCAGCCTTCTTCTTCGACGGGCACGGTGTTTTTTTCCGGGTTGAGCTGCTTGCCGTCGACAAAGACGCCGAGCAGATTCGAGCCGGCCGGGATGTCGATCTGCAGCCGCTGCCGCTCGCTCGACTGCAGCCAGTATCGGCAACGGTAAGCGGCCGTGAGTTCCCGCCGGGCGACAACCTCAACGAGCGACCTCATCACAACCGTCTCGACGACTTTTTGAATCTCGTGCTTCGTCGCGTCGACTTTGATGCCGACCGGATTCTGAACGTAGTAGCGGTAGGCGAGTGCTCCGGCTTGAGGCAGGAGGCTCAGCTCGCGAACGTCGATCACTTCCAGGCCGTCGTCCAGCTTCGTGGCGGTCACGGAGAGAGCCCGATCTTTCTGCACAACGATCTCGCCGAGAACGTCGGACAGTTCGACCGCGGTGTCCGCATCGTTTTCGGTCAGGCCGAGAACCCGGAGCGTCTCAATCGTCGTCGATGTGGAAGCGGCGGCGGCTTTCGCAGCGGCTTCGCCTTCGGCGGCTTTCGGTTTGAGATCCCACGTCACCTGAAACCGCTGCCGACCGATCACGTCCCGCTGCATGGTGACGGTCCACGTCACCCAGCCGTTTTCCGCTTCCTCGGCTTTCACTTTCTGCTTGATGGCCGGGGCCGAGCCGCTTTCCAGCGACGTGATCTGCGGGTCTTTCGCGAGCGATTCCGGCACGGCAAAACGAAACGTGTCGATACCCGCGTACTGAACGTTGTAGGTGAGCTGAGTTTTGACTTCAACGATTTCTTCTTTCACGGTCGCGGTCGTGCCGATGCTGGCTGTCAGCCGGGTCGGTCGACGCAGCGTCCTGATCGGGATCTCGACGGGACGACGGTTAAACGTCCAGGCCGCCGCGACCCGCTTGCCCTGGACAGTGCTTCCGGCTGCCAGCGGCATCGGTTGAGCTCCGACGACGGCGTCCTGATCAGTGATGACCTCCAGAGCTCCCTCAGCGACAAGTTGAACCTGCGCGGTTTCGCGTTCGATCCCGATCGGCTCGGGAATGGGCAGCGAAAGTTCGACCGACTTCAACACTTCTTCAAAGCTGGTGTGAGCTTTGATTTGAATCTGGATCGTCGAGTCGGCCGCGGTTTTTCGATGCAGGACGACGCGAAGGACTCGGGGAGAGTCGCCCTCCACGTGGTGCTCACGCACGATCGAGTTTGTCGGGTCGCCGACCGAATCCACTTCCAGGCCGTCCGGCAGGTTGAGCGACAACTCAAAGATGCCGGCTCGTTCGATCGTGTAGTTCAGCGTCGACATCAGTTGCAGTTCGTCGTCGGAAAACTCAAACGCGTAATTCGAATTCACCTGCAGTCGCGGCTCGACCGGTTTGGCGAGGATGCTCAGGCGAATGTTCGGGCTGTAGAACTTGAATGAGGCGGCACCGGCTTCCCGGATCTGTGCCTCGACTTTGTCGTCTTCAATTCGGCTCAGGCCGGTCGTCTGTTCAAACTGCAGTGACAGATCGTTGGCCGCTGCGACAGTGATCTGTCCGGACTCGCGAACCGCGTCGACCGAGTGGATGCCCAGGTACTTGCCGCCGTCCTCGCGTCCCGCCACTTCGATTGCGTCGGCCGCGAACTCGCGTTCGGTGTGAACTTCGATGGTGACTTTGTCTTTGACCGGGCTGAGGAATTCGACGGTGACCGTCTGCCGGTTTGCCTCGTCGGCTTTTTTCCAGCCGCGAAGCTTTGAGTTCGGTGAGGTGACTCCCAGAATCCGCTGACCGAGCGGCACGGCGATCGCCAGTTCGGTCATCTCGCCACGCAGGACGTCGTACTCCAGCCACGCGTCCGTGTGGACGAGCCCGTCCCTCAGCGAGACTTTCTGCAGGTTCTTCACCGAAGCCAGCAGGTCCATATCCGGCTTCATGCTGGTCCGCGGATGCCAGCGGGCACTGACGCTTGTGGTCGAACCGAGGTTGGCTTTGATTCGTGTCTCACCCGCTGCCGCGGCGATCGGCAGTCCAACAAGCTGCGGCGAGATCTCGACCGTCTGATCGGTCTCGGGAATCGCGAGCTCAAACGTCGTGACTCCCACGGGAGGCACGGAAAAATCGGCCGAGCGACCGTCCGGAGATGTTGTGATCGCGGCGGCCAGTTCGAGCGTCACTTTGTGCTCGCCCGCCTCGCCAAACAGCAGTGCGTATTGGCCGTCGCCGGTGCCTCGCAGCAGAACCTGGCCGTCTTTATCTGCCGTCAGTTTGCCGACGGCCGCGCGGCCGAATGTGACCGGCACTTCGACCCACGGCTTGCCGAGGACCCGGACGGTCAGTTCCGCTTTAATTCGCAGCAGCGACTTGTCGACCGACGCCGTGTAGTGAGCTTCCGTGATGACGCCCTCGACGTCTTTCCGGCCGGGAGCCTGCGACTGCTCCCACAGCTTCAGGTACTCCGCATACGGCATGAACACGGTCGAGCCGTGCTTTGCGAAGACGTCTTTGAGGTTTCTGTATGGGAGGTAAATCAGCCGCTCGAGCGAGCTGGCCTCACCGGCTTTGGCCTCAGCCGGGCCGTCTCCCGTGGCTGGCTCGTCCTGGGCCAGGCCGCTGCCCGAGCTCAAAAGTAGAACGAGCGTCGCGAAACCTGCGAAAAACCAGCGGCGCCAGTTGGCACGCGGTCTCGCATAAGCAGGTTCAATTGGTTGTAAGTCGCTTTGGCACAGAGCGTTACTGCTCATCGCAGTGCCCCCCGAGATGTCGAAAAGGTGTCGGTCAAAGTCGCGGCAGTCTAGGACGTTTGCGAGACTTGTGCCAATTAGTCCGATTTTTCCGGAGTGGCGGCTCGCGCGCGGACCGGGTGCCTCGGATTAAAAGTAGTTTACGACGAGCGAAGGGGGCGAAAGATTGCGGATTTTTCGAATTTCGCAGATTGGCCCGCCGGGGGGAGAAAACGAATTTGCCATCTTTGACAGGAGTGGGAGTCATCGGAACAGGCTGGCACGAAGGTGCTGAGAAACCGCGAATGGACGCCAATGAACGCGAATTCGGAGGAGCAGATTCGCGGCCATCTGTGTCCATCCGTGGCAGATAAATAATTGCGGCTTTGCCTCGCCGCGAATCCCCCAGCGCTGCATCCCACTTGAAACTAACCTTGCCGCGTTTCAGGGATCTCGTTTATTAATCTCGCCCCTTCCGGCCAGGCATTTCTGCCAATGGCCAAACCCACTTCTCCGGCGTCCGCCGATCTGACTTCCCTCCACAACTCAGCAAAACGCAAGGTCACGCGATGTCTCTGCGCGAATCCCGCGGCACGTTCTTGTTCACTCAACGTCTCGTGGTCCCGGTTTCGGCAGTCACTCTGTGTCTGGTCGTGTGGGGCTGCCGACAGGTTCCGGTCTCCGGCCGACGACAGTTGCTGCTGCCTGGCGGGGAGACTCAGGAAATCTCGATGGGGGCCGAGGCCTACCAGGACATCCTTACCACAGAACCCGTTTCGCAGAATCAACGGTACAACGAGATGATCGAGCGGGTCGGACAGCGCATCGCCGCGGTCGCCGGTCGAGACGACTACGACTGGGAATTCAAAGTGATCGCCAGTCAAACTCAAAACGCCTTCTGCCTGCCGGGCGGCAAGGTCGCTTTCTATGAAGGAATCATTCCGGTCTGCGAATCGGAAGCCGGAGTCGCTGTCGTGATGTCTCACGAAATTGCTCACGCCCTCGCTCGTCACGGTGGCGAGCGGATGGCTCATGGGACCGCTCAGAGTCTTGGAAAACCCATCATCGATCTGGCCGGCCGCTGGTTCGACAAAGACGGGTACGAGGACAAGCGAGAGGTCGTTCAAGCCGCATACGGAGTCACGACAAAGTACGGAGCCATCCTGCCGTTCAGCCGCAAGCACGAATCGGAAGCCGACCTGATCGGCATCGAGCTGATGGCGAAAGCCGGCTACGACCCCAGCGAGGCACCTGTGTTCTGGGAACGATTCGCCGCCGCAAAGGCCGGCGGCCAGGGCAGCCCCGAGTGGATGTCGACTCACCCGTCCGACACGCGACGGTCCACGGATCTTCGCGAAGCTTTGCCGAAAGCGATGTCGCTTTACAACGCGGCTCCGCAGAAGCACGGCCTGGGCGAACGCGCCGTCACGGTCGAGTCGACCAACCTGAAGCTGCCGCTCGTTTCCGACACAACAATTCGATGATTTTTCAACTTTCAGCCGTCCCTTCTCCCCTCGGGGGAGAAGGTGGCCGCAGGCCGGATGAGGGGGCCGTGGAACTGGCGTCGCGAGTCCGCACCAGATTGCACCGCCCCCTCACCCGCCCTTTGGGCACCCTCTCCCCGAGGGGAGAGGGGACTGACTTTGGAAATACAACCCGAAACTGATCCCAAACCTGCCGCGAGGTTTCGCATGCTCTTCTTCCTCCGCCCGTTGCGTTTCTTCGTGAAAGCCCTCGTTGAGGACACCGAGCCACGTCAGATGGCACTCGGCTTCGCTCTGGGAATGGCGATCGGTCTCGTGCCGAAAGGCAACCTGCTTGCCGTCGCGTTGATGGTCACACTGGGTGTCGTGCGAGTCAATCTGGGCGTCGGCATGTTGACCGCCATCGTCGTCTCGATGCTGGCCGGACTGTTCGACGGAGCGACTCACGAGGTTGGAAAGTTTCTACTGCTTCATGATTCGCTGAAGCCGTTCTGGACGGACCTCTACAACCTGCCGCTCGGTCCGTGGACCTCGTTCAACAACACGATCGTCCTGGGCAGCTTCGCACTTGGAGTCGGACTCTTCCTGCCGGTCTTTCTGGCGAGCAAGCCCGTCTTCGCAAAGTACACCCCGGACATTTCCGAGAAATTGCAGAAGTCGAAGCTGTACCACCTGCTGCTGGGTGGCGAGGTCACGAGCAAGCTCAACTGAGCACAGGCGGGCCACGCAGGCAGGGCGGGCCACGCGAACCGAGACCCACCAGCTGATCTTCACACACAACGCCGCGAACCCAGGACGAACAAATGTCCGATCAAAACTCAACGGTGAACCCGAGTCCGGAAAACAGCCAGCCGCTGCCGGAACCTCGAACACGGTCCGCCGCCGAATTGTCCGCGGCCGTGCTGAACACGGCGGAAACGATGGCCAGAACTGCTGCTGGCGACGTGCCGGGTGCGGTTGAAGTCGCCACCGGGACAGCATCAACTGTTGCGGGCCTCACGAATCCCGCAGCTCCTCAAGCCGACGAAGTGGCATCGAGCGAGCCAGCTCCGGCCACTCCCGTCGAGCTTCCATCAGCAGGCCCGGAAGCCAGCACGACTCCCGACGCGGAGCCTGTCGCCGATGGTGAAAAGAAAACCGACAAAGAGAAAAACGAAAAGAAGAAGCCGGGCCTCGGTCCGCGCTGGAGCTACATCATCACTCGTGGCCTGGTGGTCGCGCTCGTCTGGGCGTTTTTCGCGTACGTCTTTGATCCGCTGATCCGGTTCGGCTCGGTGCAATCTGCTCAGAGCGTTGCCGGCGCGAAAGTTGACGTTGAGCAGTTCTCGACGGAGTTCTTTCCACCTCGGCTGCATATCGGCAACGTCGCCGTCGCGAACCGCAAAGATCCGATGACCAATCTACTCGAGTTTGAATCACTCACCGGAGAAGTCGACGGGTTTGCTCTGATGAAGAAGTCGTACATCCTCAATAAGGCTGTCATCACGGGCCTTCGCTGGGGAACCGAACGGGCCGAATCCGGTCAGCTTGACGATCAAAAAGTTCCTGACGAGAAAGCACAGTCCGGCAAGTCCGAGCTGCTCGGCAAGCTGGAAGACGCCGGTAAAGAGTGGGCCAAAGGTCTACTCAACCGGGCGTCGATGAAATACGACCCGAAGAATCTGGAGACCTACGTCCTGGCCGACCAGTTTGAGAACGAATGGAAAACCGACTTCGACGACCTGGAACTTCGCGTTGACGACATTGAAGCGCGCGTGAAGCAACTGAAGCAGTTGTTCGACGGGGCCAAACGCGACCCGCTGCGGAATCTGGCAAAGCTGGATCAGATTGTGAAGGATGGCCTTCGCCTGAAAGAGCAGCTTAAGATCGTTCGATCGGATGTCGGGCGACTTCCGCCGAAGGCACAGCAGGATCTCAACGCGCTGAACGGAGCCCGGCAGCGGGACACGGACCGGATTCAGCGTGAGGTCAAGGACCTTGTCCTGAATGAAGACAAGTTGTCCGAATTTCTGCTCGGCCCGGAACTGCATTACAAAGTGGCTCAGGCAATGTCGTGGCTGAGGTGGACCGACGATCGAGTCGACCGCGTCAAATCGACGAAGCCCGTGCGGACGCGTGGCGAGGACATTCTGTTTACGGATCGGAATCCGTTGCCGCGATTCCTGGCTCGCCTGGTCGACGTGTCAGGCCAGGGAGAAATTGCCGGCGATCAGCTGACAATTCAGGGGACGATTTCCGACGTCACAGACAATCCCGTGCTGCACGGCAAGCCGACGATCGTTCGCCTGGAAGGCAACGGCGAAGCCAGCGTGAAGCTTCACGCGACGATCGATCGCACGCAGGAACTGCCGTCGAATGAGCTCAATCTTTCGTACAGCCTGCCTCACGCGACCGACGATTCACTCGGCGATGACGACACGTTTGCAGTCATCGTTCACGCGGCGTCGACGGAGTGGACGATCAATCTGCGAACGCTCGACAAGGACCTCATCGGAACCATCGTGCTGCGTCAGAAGCCGGTGCGGCTGGAGGCGGAACTGAAAGCGGGAGCGGACGAGCGGCTGCGGCAGGTCCTCGAAGCGTCTGTCGCGTCTGTCGACGAAATTCAGGCAACCGTGACTCTGGCCGGGACCGTCAACGATCCGAAATGGAAACTCCGCACGACACTCGGCCGTCAGATTTCCCGAGGCGTGCAACGAGGAATGAATGAGGCCTTGTCGGCCGAAAAGAATAAGCTCGTCGCGAAACTGGACGGTGAGCTGAAAGGCCGACAGGAGCAGTTCCTCGGAAAACTCAACGGCCGATACGGTGACCTTTCGCAGCAGCTTCAACTGAATGACAAGATGCTCAGCGAGCTGAATGCCAACGAGCTGATCCAGCGAGTCAGCGGTGGCAAGTTCGACCCGCGGAAGATCTTCAAGTAGGACGAAGAGGCACACGACGAAAAAAAGCCGCGAGCGGATTGCTCGCGGCTTTTCTTTTTTCGGGACGACTCGCCGGATCAGACGAGCTTCTTGATCGGCGTTCCGCCATTGCTGATCGTGAATGGTCGACCGGTTTTCGAGCGAATCTCTTCGTCGTGCTTGAGGCCGATCGCGGTCGCGATGGTCGCGTTGAAGTCCTCGATCGAAGCGTGCTCGTCATCGACGTAGAAGGCCTCGTCGTCAGTTTTTCCGATGACCTGGCCGCCTTTAATCTTTGCTCCGGCGAGCAATCCCGAAAACGCTGCCGGGTGGTGGTCGCGGCCAGCGTTCTGGTTGATGTGAGGTTTGCGTCCGAACTCACTGCTGACGACGACGAGAGTGGATTCAAGCAGTCCTCGCTGGGCGAGATCGCTGATCAGCGCCGAGGCGACTTTGTCGAGTTCGGCGGCTTTGTCCGGGACCGTGTTAAAGATGTCGTTGTGGTGATCCCAACTGCCGAAGGAAACTTCGACGAATCGGACCCCGTTTTCGACAAGGCGGCGGGCGAGGAGGGCTCCACGACCGAAACGGGTTTCGCCGTAAGCCTGCTTCATCGCATCCGGTTCCAGACTGATGTCGAAGGCCTTCAGGTCTTCGCTGCGGAGCAACCGGATCGCGTCCTCGTACAGATCGTCGTAGCCGGTCACTCTGCTGCTTTTGGCAGCTCGCTGGCGGAATCCTGAATCAAACGAAGTGGAAAGCTGAATCCGTTTATCGAAAGCTTTTTCTGACAGATAGGCAGGAGTTTTCGTGTTCTCCAGGCCTCGCTCCGGATCGCCGAGCGGGACGGGGGCGTACTGTGCCCCGAGGTAGCCCGGTCCCTCGCCGCCGCCAATCTGCACCGTCGGCGGAAGATCCCGGCTGATCTTTCCGGCGAGCCTCTGCACCCACGGGCCGAGGCCCGGGTGCCGTATCGACGCGATCGGTTTGTAGCTGGTCCGCATCAGGTAGCGAGCTGGTTCATGGGCACCGGTCGTCGTCGAGAGTGATCGGACGAGCGAAAATCGATTGGAAATTTTCGCCAGACCGCTCATGTGTTCGCTGAGCTGCATGCCGGCTGTTTTTGTGTTGATCACACCCGTCTGGCCCTGGACTTTTTTGTTTTTTGGTTTTGGATCGAACGTGTCCAGATGCGACATGGCTCCGGCCATGAAGAGGTATATTACGTGCATCGGCTTGCCACCACGTGACTGAGCGCTGGCGAGGTTTGCCAGTTGCGGAAGCAGGCTGACTCCCAGGCAGGACTTCGCCATCGTGGACAGGAAATCGCGGCGGGATTCGTCATTCAAGCGGGAAACATTGAAGGGAAACATAATCGTCCTTTCAGGAAACCAGCATGGAAGCTGGAGAGTTGGTCGTTGCGGTATTGGTCGCTGCTGAAACGGAACGAGGCTGTGAGTTTTTCGAAAAGTGAAAGTAGCAGGCACACTCCGTGTGCCGTATGCCTCGAAAAAAGGGGTTGAGCGCAGGTTTCGGCGGACGGCACACGGAGTGTGCCTGCTACATAAAAAAATCACACGCTCAACGGGTCAAGTGTGGCGTTCGGAGGAAGTCCTACTGCACGAAGAGGAATTCTCTCGTGTTGAGCAGGGCCCACAAAACGTTTCCGTGACCAGCCAGTTTGTTGGTTTTGTCATTCATCGTGCTTCGCATTTCGCGGACGGCGATGGCTTTTTCCTCTTCAGTCGGCAACCGGCTGAGGATGCAGATAAACATCATTTCGCATTGATCATCCAGTCCGCTTTTCGCCATCACGTCGGTCACCATGACCGAGCCGTACTCAAGCATCATGTGAGAAACCTGTCCGTTGAACATCGTCAGCAGTTGCGGCACGGTGCCGTCTGTGTGGGACTCGCTGATGGAATCCCGCTCGCTCTGTCCGAACTGACGGAGGAAGTGAGCATCCGGCAGCGGCTGCGGGAGCTCCGAGGCCCGCATCAGCTCCGCGCCTTTGTAGAGGCGTTTTCGTTTCAGCAGACCGTCCTGCTTCCGCCATTCCTGCATCTCAGCCGCCTTGGCGACGACCTGCTGCGGCGTCGTCTTTCCGTCGATGCCGATGATCGACGTGTAACTTTCGTCCTCCGGTCGCAGAATCTGATCGGGGTTCGGAAGCGTCAGTGTGACCAGCGAGTCCCACACCTGCTCGGCGGACATTCGACGCAGGACTGGTCCCGGGAAGCGATACGAATCCGTGGGGCTCAGGTCGTCATAGGTCGCGCGTCGCTGGTAGGTTTTCGTGAAGTAGATGATCCGCTGGAATTCTTTGAGGTTGAACTGAACCCGTTTCATTTCGGCCACGAGAAAATCCATCAGCTCGGGATTTGACGGTTTCGATTCGTCCATCATGTCATCGACCGGCTCGATCACGCCGACGCCAAGCGCACGCTTCCATATACGGTTGGCAATCGTCAACGGGAACCGCGGGTTGTCTTCGCTTGCGATCCAGTCGGCGAGGACTTCGCGTCGGTTCTCCGGCTTAATCGGTTTGCTGGAGTTGCCCCACAGAACGGACGCCTCGACAAGCTGATTTGGCTTCGCATTCTGGTACTGATAATCGGCCGGGTACTTCAACTGTTTGCGGGCGTTCTGCCAGATGCCCGGCCGATTCATACGCAGGATGCTTCGCGCGTTGCGGTACTCCGGAGATTTCTCGCCGGGCGAGGCAGCCATGATCTGCTTGTCGCTGACATTGATACCCATCTTTCCGTTGATCCGGAATTCGGTCCCGCTGACGAAAGCGGCGAGCTTGTAGAAATCGTTTTGAGACCACTTATCAAACGGGTGGTCGTGGCACTGAGCACAGCCGATCCGAGTCCCGAGAAACGTCCTCACCATATTGTTGAGATTGTCGAGCGGCATCCCGTTATCACGCAGCGTGAAACCGACGGCCGGGTTCTCCCAGACTCGACCTTCGGCCGCGATCATGTCATGAACCATCTTGTCGTACGGTTTGTTCTCGCGGAGGCTCTGCTTCACCCAGTCTCCGTAGGGACGCAGGTAGGTGTTGTTATCAACCTTGTCGACGATCCGCAGGATGTCCGCCCAGTAGTTGTAGAAGTGACTGGCGTATCCCGGTTCATTCAGCAGTTTGTCGATCAGAACCGTCCGCTTGTCGGGCGAGCGGGAAGCCATGAACGACCGATACTCGCGTGACGTGGGGATCGTGCCGGTGATGTCGAGGTAGACTCGTCGAACAAACGCCTCGTCCGGGACGAGCAGGTTCGGCTCCATTCCGGCTTTCTCGAGACCTCGTTCGATGATGCCGTCGATGATTGAGGCTGAGCGAAGTGCGTGTTCGCGCTGGCTCGGTTCAACGGGCGCAATTTTGATGTTGGTCCGCGGAGCCTCAACCGGAAGGTTGACCTTCGGTGGCGGCGGCGGTGCCTTCTTGGCCGGCGCATTTTTCGCCGCAGGCTTCTTGCGGGATTGAGCCAAAGCGGATTCAACGGGGATGGAAGCGACTGCGAGCGCGCCCAGACACAAAGTCAGCACAATTCTTGTCACGTCGTGCGTCTCCGAACGGAGTGGATGGACTCCCGGGGCTTCTGAGCAGAACCCTGCCTGGTTGCCCGCAGCGAATTCATGAAGAGAAATGAACCGCCGATCATAAAATGTTGTCGCCCGGAAGTCACTGATCCGTGCGGGCTGCCGCACCAGATTCACCCAACCGTGTCCCGACACTGTTTGAGGCCAGAAACCTTGAGGCCAAAAACGATTGAAGTCGGCGCAAAAGAAAAACCCGGCCTGAATTCAGGTCGGGCTCTTTGAGTCGACTTCGCTGGCAGATTTCTCTCGGTCGATGATCCTTCTGAGCGGAAAGTCCGGGCCATTTCCGGCAGCGATCAACGGTTTTCGAGTTTCTCGATTCGAGTTCCGTGACCTTCGACAGTCCTGCAAAGCAGGTCCACTTTTTCCTGCAGGCGTTTCAGATCGGTGTCGACCGCGTCCAGAGATCGGGAACTTGACGCGGCAGATGCGCTCATCGCGCCGTTCGCCTGACGGGCGTCGAGGATCGCCCGCAACGCTCGCGCGACTTCTTCCGAGTTTGCCGTCGAGGCGGACGACGTTTGCAACGCCGCTCCGTTGAATGTCAGCGAGCTGGCTCCGTAGCAGGCGTTCGAATTCATGAAGCCGCTTGACTGCATAAGTTGCGGCACCATCACGGTCTGAGGCACCATCACAATCTGCTGCTGAGGCACGGCCATCTGCTGCATGACGGCCTGCGGTCGCTCAACGTGCAGAACGATATTGCACGGCTTCTGGCTGCACTCTTTCCTGCAACATTCCTTATTGCAGGTTGTCGGTCGGTCGCAGGTCTGCGGTTCATAGCACCGTGTTCGACATTGCTGTGACGGCTGACACAACGGGAGGGTGAGACGCGGCTTCATGCAGCTGATGCGTTCTTTGAAGCACTCCACTTTCTCCTGGAAGCATTGCGTGCGCGGAGCACAGTACCCGGGATGTTCGGCTCGCAGCACGCCCGGAATGGCGAGTGCAATCACAGCGGCAAGAGGGATCAGTCGACTCATGAAGGCAGTCCTTGGTGGGGGGAGGCAGTCGCGTCGAATCCGTCGCGTTCAGCGGGCTCGCAGATGGTCAGCAGAGGAGTGGCTCGGAAGAACCGCAATGTTGAGCGAACGCAGTCCGGCGGTTTCTCACCGGGCATGTCTTGTGAAAGTCCGTCTCTACTTTCGTCACAGGGCTGGCCGTGAATTGACGACTCGCTGCAGATTTCCTGCTGTAGCCGCTGTCAGCTTTAACCCGTTTGTGAGGAGCAAGCCGGAATGGCCATTGGATACCGGACGGCCGGCGGATCAGGAGCACACGTTGAAACCGGTGCAGAGCGCGAGACCAGAAGGCACGCCTTGCGAGCCTGAAGGGGCGAGGCTTCTGCCAGGCCGCGACATCAGGAGTACGGACAGCTCGCAACCCCGCGAGGACGCAAGGATCGAGTTGTCTCTGCAACGGTAGCGGGGAGCGAACCGGATGGAGTCCTCGTGGACATCCAGCCTGACAAAACGTACCTTCGACTTTGGCATGGACCAGCCCTTCCGCTGAGCACGCTTTGGTCAATTCATTTCTTACGAGTCTGCCTCATGCCCCGGTTTCAAATTCCCGCCGCTCTCGTGATCGCCGTTTTCCTCTCAGCATCGGTCGTCGCGGAAACCAAACCGTTCGCCTCGACGAAGCAGCAGCCGAACATTCTGTTCGCCTTTGCCGACGACATGGGGCGCTACGCGAGTGCCTACGCGAAGATCGAGCCCGGCGGCCTCAACGACATCATCAGCACTCCGAACTTCGACCGCGTCGCGAAGGAAGGAGCTCTCTTCCGCAACGCGTTTGTGAATGCTCCGTCGTGTACGCCGTGTCGCAGTTCGCTGTTGTCCGGTCAGTATTTCTGGCGGACAGGCCGCGGAGCGATTTTGCAGGGAGCCATCTGGGACTCGAAGATTCCTTCGTACCCGCTCATCCTGAAAAATGCCGGCTACCACATCGGGCACAGTTATAAAGTGTGGAGCCCCGGAACTCCGGCGAACGCTCCGTATGGAGCGACCGAGACCGCGTATAACAAACGAGGCAACCGGTTCAACGGTTACTCGCAGTTCGTTTTCGGCGCGGACGACAAAGAAGCGGCGAAGCAGACACTGCTCGAAGAAGTGCGAGGCAACTTCTCAGACTTCCTGGCCGATCGACAGAAAGATCAGTCGTTCTGCTACTGGTTCGGGCCGACGAACGTGCATCGCAAGTGGACCCAGGGCTCGGGCAAAAAGCTCTGGGGCCTCGACCCCGACGCCCTTGAAGGCAAGGTGCCGCCGTTCCTGCCGGACGTCCCGATCGTCCGGGAAGACCTCGCCGACTACTTCGGAGAAATTCACGCGTTCGACGCGGGCCTGGGCGTGCTGCTGGCAGAACTCGAAAAGCTCGGTGAGCTCGACAACACGCTCATCGTCGTGAGCGGCGATCACGGCGCCCCCGGATTCCCGTACGGAAAGTGCAACCTGTACGACTTTGGAGTCGCCGTACCGCTCGCTGTGAGGTGGCCTGGCAAGGTGCCGGCCGATCGGGTCATCGACGATTTCGTCTGCCTGCCGGACCTGGCCCCGACATTTATCGAGGCCGCGACGCTGACTCCGCCAGACGTCATGACCGGCCGCAGCCTGCTTCCGATTCTGAAGTCAGAGAGAAGCGGCACGATCGACGCGACTCGCGACGCCGTCATCGTCGGGCGAGAACGACACGTCGCGGCGGCTCGAACGGACAACCTGCCGTACCCGCAGCGAGCGATCCGGACGAAAGATTTCCTCTACATCCGCAACTTCAAACCCGACCGCTGGCCGATGGGAACCGGTTCCGGCTACGGCCGTCCATCCGGACCGTTTCCGGATTTCAACACGCTGGCGAACAACACGTTCGTCGAATTCGAAGACCTCGACGCCAGCCCGACAAAGGCCTGGCTGATGGAGAACTACCGGAACGGCACAGGCGGCTACCTTGAGAAGGAGTTCCAGTTCGCCTTCGGCCGCCGTCCGGCCGAGGAGCTGTACGACCTGCGCACCGATCCTCACCAGATCAAAAACGTCGCGGCCGAGCCCGCGTTCGGCGAAGCCAGAAAAGACCTGTCCGACCGCCTGATGAAAGTCCTCAAAGAAACCGGCGACCCCCGAGTCACCGGCGACGGCTCAACGTTCGACAGGCCCCCCTTCTCCGGCGAACCGGCGAGGCAAGAACGAAATCCGCAGCCAAAGAAAAAGTAAGCCACGTGACCTCGAAAGAGAAAAAGAATCCTGACCCCTTTATATTTCCCTTGCCACTGCCCGTATTTCCCCTGCCACTGCCCGAGGCTGCGTATCTGCAACTGCTGGATTGGACGGCCCGTCAGTTGAAGGCGGACAAGCGAGGTGCGACGCCAAAGTGTGCGCGGGCATTGTTTGACCGGCTGGGAATCACGCGTTCGCAGTGGCTGAGTCTGGTTGGCGACTTCGGCAAGCTGTTTTCGGTAATGGCGGGCCAACCGAACCGGATCGACACCCACCGTCCGCGAGGGGGTGGGCAGGTCTACCGATGCCCCAAGGCCGCCCGTCAGCTATTGAATTCCGCCTGACTGGCGACCGCGGCGATCGTTCAGTGGCCGCGATTCCTTGAGTGGTCGAACCGACAAGTCATCACCAGCACGATAGGCGGCGGCCGTTGTTCGAATCTTCTTCTCTTGTTGAACCGAGCCCCATCGGCCCAAGAACACAGGGACGGCTTGCCGCCCGCTGAATTCGCAGCCATCAGCGAGCCCGAGCATCCGCTCGTTCATTTCACCAACCGCGCTCGTTTATACGAGTTTGCGATCCCATAAAATGCCATCTCGATGCGTAAGGGCCGCGACATACCGCCAAACCTAACCGCCAAAAGTTAAACGTCAACACCTGCCCCCAATGTTTCATCCAATGTTTCATTGTTTCATGACCCCAATGTTTCACGACAAGCCGATCAATCCGTGTACGCGGAAATCAATTCTTCGCGGCGTGCCCAGGTGTCATCGATTTCAGCATCACTCATGGAGTTATAGTTACCCATGATTTCGAGCCCACAAGCATAGACATTCCTAAGTATGAATCTGTACTCCTCGAATTCCGATCGATCGATTGTGTATTCACCAATGTCGAGCATTTCGCTAAAGGTCTTATTGGTACCGAAGCAACGTACTTTGCCATAATCTGCGTAGAATTCCTTGATGGGCGGAAGACCGCCACCTGAGATGGCGCGGGCCACAACCTTATTGACGGACATTAGATTCCTGATTATTCCTTGCGCAAATACCAAATTCTCGGTCCCTACTTCCACGGCCAAATACCAGTCGCCGCTGGTTGTTGCCGAGACTGCGTGTTCACAGTCAGCAGCAATAGGAAATCTCAGCACTTCCACGTCTCTCTGTTGCAACGCGCTTATACTATCACCCTTTGCGTCTTTCGCAGTCAGCGTATCAACCAATGTTGAGTACCAATGTCGTGCGAACAACCACTCATTGGACTGATTTGAGGGATGCCGCACGTCAACGGTTGAGTAGGGGCGGACGATTCCGTTTTTCAGCCAATCTCGAAAGCGAATCAAGGCTCTTACAACGCCGCTCCGATCGTGTACCTTGCCGTCATCCGTCCAGTATTTGATTTCGAGTTGACGTTCGCGTTTCTTGGTATGCCACCCACCGCCGTGAGACCAAAATAGTTCGAGCAGTGTCGCGACAAACGAATCGACCGTTTTCGTCTCGATTAGGTATGGAAAGCACTCGGCAGTGCTTGCAGTACTCTTCCATTCTTCGCACCGTTTGTCGAACGTCTCCCATGTCCATGTCGAAAGCCGGTCGGCATTCACTCCTGATTCTTTAGATACGAGCAAGCTGGGGTTAAGAAAATGCGGAACTGCACCCAATTGTGCGTCGCCCGTCATTATCCCTAATGCGCGCAGTTTTGCTGACAGTGGTTCAAGCAATGTTCCATTGCTGGGATCGTACAGTTCGACCTTGTCCATGTGTCGTAGCAAGCGCTTTTCGATCAGTCCGGAGACCCAATACTCATCCACGTTGGTAACCAACATTGGCCGCCGGGGCGGCACATCGATTTCATGGTGCCTTACCGCGTATTCATGAAACATATTCGAACGGTCAAAGGCGGAAACATTCAATTTGGAAAAAAACGCCTTTGTATCGTACTCACGAAAATCGTCGATTTGTTCTCGTTGGGGTGTATTTTCGTGAAAAAGTGCGACGGCACCTTCTGCAGCGTAGGACTCGAAGAATTGAACTCCTACGCGCTCGTCGAAGTCGTAGCAGCATTCGCGACGTTGCACGTGAAGGTTGCGACCTTTGGGAACTCGACATTTGAGAATCGTTTCGTCGCAATTTAGGTGTTCGTTTCGAAGTGTTTCGTATCCCAACTGCACGAGGCAATCTGCCAGATAGCTCTCCGACCAACGATCGGATCGGTCTTCTCTGTCTTCCGCCGTCAAAAGGACAAGCTTTGGCTTAAGTTCTCCAGGTAGTTTAGTTGGCGTTCGCTGACCATACTCAATGCTACGCTGGACATGAAAAGCGGACTCGAGACATGTCATGATCTCCCGAACTGTCGCATTCGGAAAGTGTATAAGCGTCCAATCCATTAACGCGTTTAGACCATCGACGACCAAAAAGTAATCTGCGTTGGCATACTCAAGAAGGGGCCGAGACATCTTGACCATTCGAGAAACCTTGCGGAAGTAATCAAATGGAGAGCCGGATTTTTCTTTCGGGCTTGGTGCAGGCAACATGTCCCTCAGGACTAATCCTCCCGCCCCTGTTACCCGAGTCGGGGCAGCCTGCCAGGGTACCGCCTCGATGTCTCTGTGTGTTTCGAGCGTTCTGCCTGACGGGGATTCCCCGTAGGATTCAAGAAAGCGATTTAGCGAAACAACTCCCGGCTCTTCGAACGCGGGTTCTTCGCGAAAAGCTGGGGTTAAGTGTTCAATTGAAAAAGCACGCTGAATTCCATACGGGAGTG
>JAQBVJ010000063.1 GCA_027623235.1 Planctomycetota bacterium | reverse complement strand
TTCATAGCCAGCTTTTTTCATCTGCAGAGCCAGCGTCTGCCGCGCCGGCTCAATCGATCCATTGAGCGTGGTGACGCCGTTTCCGTGGCTGTACTGCCCGGTGATGATTGTCGCACGGCTCGGCGTGCAGATCGAGTTCGTGCAGAAACAGTTGGTAAGCCTCGCCCCTTCTTTGGCAAGACGATCGATATTCGGAGTCGGGTTGAGCCCGGCCAGGCGGCTGCCGTAAGCCCCGATCGCGTGAGCCGCATGGTCATCCGACATGATGAACAGGATGTTCGGTGCGGTCGCAGCGATCGCCGCCGACTGGCTCGCAGCGAAAATCAGAGCGGCGAATAAGACGCCCGCCAGGCTCACACAGAAACGCTCGGCTTTAAGAAACAGTGAAACGCGACCGTCAATTTGCGTCTGTTCAGAAAGCAGCATTCGAAGTCCTTTGGGAGTTGAACAGTCAGAATTGCAGAATTCAAAGCGGCTGGCAGATCGAATTCCGTCTGGATGAGCTGCGATAACGAAAGGTACCTCATTCTTCCGAGTGAGGCGATTCAGCCCGGCTGTCCGAATCACGCCTGGAACGGAGTCCGGGACTCCTCTGACAGGAAGTGACGTCTAACCAAACTGCCCATTGAAAAAGTAACGGCACGGCGCAAGCCGTCCGGCCAGAGCGCATTTTTCCATGCAAAACCGGGCGGCTCGCGCCGCTCCGCTACATGGTTCGCACTTTTTCATCGGGCTGCTGGCATTAACGAAATGTCAGCGGCATGAGAAAACCGAAGCGGGCTCGCGCAAAAAAAAACACCCCGGCTCGTCCGTTGAGCCGGGGTGCGTCCAGAAATGGACTCGCTGATCCTTCAGCTGCAGCCCATGCTGTTACCGCAGTTGTGACACAAGTAGCAGTTGCCGTTGCGGGCCGTGATGGCTCCGCAGTTGTCGCAGGCCGGAGCGTCTGACTGGAAGTCTGCGAACTGACGGCTGCGGACCGCCGGCGTATCGGATCCGGAGTCGGCTGAGTTGAGCGTCTCGTTGATCATCGAGACCACTTCGTCGCTCAGCTTCTGTTCCGAAACCACTTTCGTAACCGCCTGGGTGACGGCGACGATTGCCGGATCCGGTTCCGAGTCCATGCCCTGCGGGGTGTTGGCCTCGCGGTAACCGGCGAGGAACTGAATGCCGAGCCACCGGAAAATGTAGTCCACAACGCTCTTTGCGTTCGGAATTTCCGGGTTGCCGGTCCAGCCCGCCGGCTCAAACCGCATGTGAGTGAACTTGCCGATCAGGTCGCCAAGTGGCACTCCATACTGCAGAGCCATCGAAGTCAGCGTGCCGATCGTGTCCATCAGACCGCCGACGGTCGATCCTTCTTTGGCCATCGTGATAAACAGCTCGCCCGGTGCTCCGTCCTCGAACATGCCGACCGTGATGTAGCCATCATGGCCGTTGACCGAGAACTTGTGAGTTACCGACTGCCGGGTGATCGGAAGTCGACGGCGGACAGGACCCGTGGCAACCGCCTCGCCCTGTTTTTTACGGTCGCCTTCTTTCTTTGTGGCAAGTGGCTGACTCTGCTTCGAGCCGTCGCGGTAAATCGCGAGTGCTTTCAGGCCAAGCTTCCAGCCCTCGACATAGGCGTCCTTGACGTCCTCGACGGTCGACTCCGCTGGCATGTTGACCGTTTTGGAAATCGCCCCGGAGAGGAACGGCTGAGCCGCCGCCATCATCTTGACGTGACCTCGCCAGTCGATCGTGCGCGTCCCGTTGGACGGCTTGAACGCACAATCGAAGACTGGCAGGTGCTCGTCCTTCAATGCCGGTGCCCCTTCGATCGTCTCCCGTTCATCAATGTAGGAGACGATTTTTCCGACCTGCTCTTCGGTGTAGCCGAGCGATTTCAGAGCCAGCGGCACGGTGCGGTTTACGATTTTCATCATGCCGCCGCCAGCCAACTGCTTGTACTTGACGAGTGCGATGTCCGGCTCGATGCCGGTCGTGTCGCAGTCCATCATGAAAGCGATCGTTCCAGTCGGAGCCAGCACCGTTGCCTGAGCATTTCGGTAGCCGTACTTCTCGCCCGATTCGACGACCTGATTCCAGACGTCCGCTGCAGCTTCGCGCAGGTACTCTGGACAGGCGCTGTCGATCTCGGCCGTCGCGTCGCGGTGCATCCGCATGACGTCGAGCATCGGCTCTTCGTTTTCGCGGTAGCCAGCAAACGGGCCGATGTGACCAGCAATCTCGCTCGAAGTGAGAAACGCCTGGCCGCACAACAGAGCGGTGAGTGATCCGGCAATGCCTCGTCCCTGATCGCTGTCGTACGGAATTCCCATCGACATCAGCAGGCTGCCCAGATTCGCAAAGCCCAGTCCGAGCGGACGAAAGCGGTGCGAATTTTCCGCGATCGACGGAGTCGGGTAGCTGGCGTGGTCGACGAGAATTTCCTGAGCAGTGATAAAGATCGAAGAAGCCCGGCGGAACCGATCGACATCAATCGTGCCGTCTTCCTTCTGGAACTTCCGCAGGTTGATGCTCGACAGGTTGCAGGCCGTATCGTCCAGGAACATGTACTCCGAGCACGGGTTCGAGGCGTTAATCGGGCCAGAGTTTTTGCACGTGTGCCAGCGGTTGATCGTGGTCTCGTACTGCACGCCGGGATCGCCGCAGAACCACGTCCCCTCGGCCATGTCGTTGAGCAGGTCGGCGGCTTCGTATTCGGGGCCAGGCGTGTCAATGTCGGTGACCCAGTGTGTCTGCCACTTGCCGCCCTCAACACCGGCCTGCATGAACTCGTCCGAAACGCGGACGGACAGGTTGGCATTCTGGAACATGATCGAGCTGTACGCCTCGCCGTTGAAATTCGAGTCGTACTCGCCGGATTCGATCAGCGTGCGGGCCTTCTTCTCTTCTTTCGTTTTGCACTGGATGAACTCGCGGATATCCGGGTGCCAGTCCTTCAGGCTTTGCATCTTCGCCGCGCGACGAGTCTTTCCACCGGACTTCACGACCGCTGCGATCTGATCGTAAACCCGCATGAAGCTGAGCGGACCGGACGGAATGCCACCGCCACTGAGCTTTTCTTTCGAGCTGCGGATCGTCGACAGATCGGTGCCGGTGCCGGATCCAAACTTGAACAGCATGGCTTCACTTCGGGCCAGTCGCATGATGTCTTCCATGTTGTCCTCAACGGACTGGATGAAACATGCAGAGGCCTGCGGGTACTCGTAGGGAGTCTCCGGCCGTTTGATGGCTCGCGTCGCGACGTCGTATCGGTAATTGCCGCGCGAGCCTTTCACACCGTACTGATGGAACAGCCCAACGTTGAACCAGACGGGTGAGTTGAAGCAACCGTGCTGATGCACGCAGAGCCAGGCCAGTTCCTTATAGAAATTCTCCCCGGCTTCGTCGCTGGCGAAGTAGCCGTCCTGAGTGCCCCAGTCGGCGATGGTTCGGGCCACGCGGTGGACGACCTGCTGAACGCTGTGCTCGCGTTCGGCAGTTCCTGGCTCGCCGTAGAAATACTTGCTGACGACAACATTTGTCGCGAGGGCGCTCCAGTCTGAGGGCACCTGGCAGTCAGTCTGCTCGAAGATCACTCCGCCGTTTTCGTCCTTGATGGACGCGGTCCGGGATTGCCATTCGACGGTGTCGAATGGGTCTTTGCCTTCCGGACAAAAATAGGGTTCGACCTGCATGGGGCTGGCCTCCGAAATAACGACGGATCGCTGACCGTTCTTCGGTTCGAAATCATCCTCGAAGAATCCTTTGTTGTGCATCGTGCACTCCTTTCCGAGTCCTTTTGGGGTCCCTTGAAACACGAAATTCAGTCGCCACTGTGCTGACCCGGCCGAAGCCGGGAAGTCAGTTCGTGCTCAGCGTCCTGCTGTCAGGTCAAATCCGTCTTACGCAATCCGTTGGTCACTCTCACCTGATGAAGCGTCCTGAGCACAACACCGATTGGCCTTCGATTGCCGCAAAGCCGAGCTTCAGTCGGCAAAGCGGCGAATTGGCTGAGGCTGAACGGCGGCCGGGTCGGCGCGCAGAATCTCCGCAGTTGAGAGTGGGGTTCTTTCAGAAATCCCGGCATGTGACGAGCAGCCACATGCCAATCCATTGGTTACCGAGACTGAAAAGTAAGCAGAAGTGAACAAGGCAATTCCACGTCCGATGATCGTTCATCAGTGAGCAGAATTGCCCCAGACTTGAAATCCACTGTCGAAACGGCAGTGAACTCCGATGAACAGACTAAGCCATATCAAGGAGACGTTTCGTCACGCCGCGACTGGTTGAGCGAGCGCTCCCTCGAATCCCACTGAAACACAATCAGTGGTAGTCAATCCAGCCACGAGCCCAAGATATTGTGACTCAGCAGCGACTTGGAATCATAAATCGGTCGCCAATCCTGTCAAGTCGCCTCTTTTTGGGATCTGATTTTGGAAATTCGAAAATCGTCGGAAGCTCTGGTTCTTTATGGGGGTTAGCGATTTCGAAAAATCAAAAAAATCGCTACAGCCGTCACAGAGCCCCATCCTGGCACGCGACTTACACGAGGTGTTGGGTCCAGCCGTTTATGTAGCACAAGATATTGTGTCCGAAGAGTTTGCGGCTTGTAATGGTCAATCCGATCACCACCAATCAAGCGAGGCTTTCGGTGTCGAGCCAAACGCTGGTGGCGAGCGTGGGCTGTCGGTCTCTCGCGACGATTCTGTATGGAACGTTTCAGCGAGCGAGTATTTCTACGGGAGTTTCTCTGGATTGGTGATCCGGTTTGAAATCATTCGCAGCTGATGAGTAAGGAAACAAGGTGCAAGCACTTGCACCTCTTGATTGGTGATGCGGTTTCGAATCATTCGCAGGGAGGCGAAGCGTGGCGTGGTTACGAATGGAATTGACCGAAGCAGAGCAGAAGATCGTCCAGGCGGAGCGTGACTCGCACCCCTCGGCGTGTGTCCGGCGACGGTTGCTGGTGATCTGGTCGCTGCATTGCGGGCTCACTCGCGAGAAAGCCGCACGCGTGGCCGGAGTCGCAATCTCGACCGTCAACACGCTCGACCGTCAAACGGGATGTCAGTCGGTTTCGCATCGGTCGGCTCGAAACGCTGCGAACGTCGGGACGCGCTGCCATTTCAGACCAATGCGCTTGAGGAACGTCCGGACCTGAGGCTGGCCACGTTTGACTCCCGTGAGCACTTCGTTCCGGTGGCAGGCTTCCGCCATCGAGCGAACGGGTTCTGCCTCCAGGGACTGCCGGATGACGTCCGTGGACTGAGCCAGTTCACTGGTGGGTCGGTACGAGCGTCCTCGCGCCGACTGATGTCCTGATAGATGCCTCGAAACTGAGCGGTCAGAATTCCGGACTGATCGCAGGACCAGTCGCAGATGCTCCGCCAGCCTCCCAGCGCGTCGATCGTCTTCGTGGTTCGCTCTTCGAGCTTTGCCAGAGCTTCACCTCGACCGTACAGACCGTGCTGTCGAATGGCCTGGCGGGCCAGAAGCTTTCCCGCGCAACGTCGCACGGAATCAGGATTCCAGGCAAGCCGATGACAGCAGCGCGAGGACAGCGGCGCGAATGTGTTCGGGCAGAGACTCACAGGTCTCGACCATCGAGCGAACTTCATCGACCGTCGGAACCGAAGAGGAATACGCGGCATCAGGCTCGGCATCAAATTGGGCTCGCTCAGCACCAATTTGGGCCTGCGCGGCTGAATCCGGTTGCGAGCGATCGACGCCCGTTGCGACTTCGCCGGCTTCCGGCTCATCAGAAACGACAAGACGCAACCCGTTGCGACTGCAACTGATTGCGCCTTTCTGAGTGTCGTTGATTCCTGATGAATCCAAGCGGAGAGGGGGGGATTCGAACCCCCGGTACCTTGCGGTACACATCATTAGCAATGATGCGCATTCGGCCACTCTGCCACCTCTCCGGGTCGTGTGACCGGTTGGAATATACAGGTCGATTCGTCAAACGCAACCGACGAACTTCGCGCTTCAGACTCGATCGTGGACTCGTTCCGGGGCGTTTTCAAACCTGCATTCTGACGTAATCACGACTCCAGCGAAGCCGGTGTTGAAGTCGGAACTGCGGCCAGTTCCGATTGCTTACCGATCCGTTTTTCGATCTCGGTAAAGAACACGGGTTTCTCGATGGGCTTCCGCAGATACGCGTCGCAGCCTGCTTCCAGGCAGCGGCCGACTTCTTCCTTCAGGGCGTGGGCGGTGAGGGCGATGATCTGTCCGCGGTACCCGGCTTGCCGCAATTCCCGGGTCGCCGTGTAGCCGTCTTTAACGGGCATCTGCATGTCCATCAGAATCAGATCAAACGGCGAGCCAACTTCGTTCGCGGCGAGCGCCAGTTCGAGGCCGACCTGACCGTTGTCGGCGAGTTCGACAGTTGCACCGCGTTTACGCAGCAGGAATGAAACGAGCCGCTGGTTGTCCGGTCCGTCTTCAACGATGAGCACTCGCCCGGCGATCGGATTCGGCTTTTCTTCGTTGCTCGATGTTTCGCCTGAGTGACCGCTCTTCGAGATCCGAGGCTGTGTGTCTGCGTCCTCTGTGGCGCGAGGAACCGTTTCAGGCAGAGCGTCATCCACGGGACCGTCCAGTGAGTCGACCATCTTTACGCCGGCCAGTGGACCGGTTGCGATCGTCAGCGTGAAGGTGCTGCCGACTCCTGGTTCACTCTCCACCGTTAGACCGCCACCGAGCAGGACTGCCAGTTCGCGGCTGATCGCCAGTCCCAGGCCCGTTCCGCCGAAGCGACGCGTCGTCGAATTGTCTGCCTGGCTGAACGGTTCAAAAATGCGCTGAACCTGTTCCGCATTCATGCCGATTCCCGTATCGACGACGGTAAACTTCAACTGGGCGGATTCCACATCGCATGCGGCTTTGATTCTGATTGACCCGGCCGAAGTGAACTTGATCGCGTTGCCGACAAGATTGACCAGTGACTGGCGGAGCCGCAGTTCGTCCGACTGGATGACCTCTGGAATTGGTGTTTCGAAAGAACTCTCGATCGGCAGCGATTTCTCGTCGGCGCGAACGAGCAGCAACTGTCGAACTTCGCCGAGGATTTCTGCCGGGCGACAACTCGACAGTTCCAGATCCATGTGCCCCGCTTCGATGCGGGACAGATCGAGGATGTCGTTGATCAGGGCGAGCAGGTGCCTGCCGTTTCGGTGGATCGTGTCCGTCGCCCGAGTCCGGTCGGCCTGCGAAGTCTCTGCGTCAGCGAGCAACTCGGTAAAGCCGATGATGGCTGTCATCGGCGTCCGGATTTCGTGACTCATGTTGGCGAGGAAATTGCTTTTGGCCTTCGACGCGGAGTTCGCGGCCTGCCGTGCCGCGTCCATGTCGCGCATCAGATTGAGCGCGGCTCGTCGCGCCCGATCGATCTTCTCGTTCCCTGCAGACAGTTTGGCGTTGGACGCTGCGAGAGAAATACGAGCCGCTTCGAGTTCCTCACGTTTTGCACTGAGAGTCAGGTTCCTCTCTTCGAGCTTTTCGTTGTGCCGGCGGATTCTCATGAAGATAAACGCGAAGCCCAGCAGAACAACGTCGCCAGCAACAACCATCAGATAAAAGGCACTTCGCATCGATCCGTTGGTCGCGGCGAACGCCTTGTCCATCGGCAGTGTCACGGCGAGTACGCCTCGCACGTCGCCGAGCTTCCAGTCGTTTCTGGGTGCGTCCGGATGTGTGTTGTGGCACTGGATGCAGCTTTCCCGCATTAAATCTGCCGTGGCGTACCGCAGGACGGGAGCTCCCTCGATGCTCATGAATTCGTAGTACGGCCGTTCGGGCGCGTCGCGAAGCCTCGCAAGTGCCCGCTGTTCGAACTCATCTTTCGGGCCACCCTCCTTTCGCCAGGGAAACGGGTAGTCGCTGAAAAGACGAGTCGCATGTCCCTCGTTTTTCTGACCCAGCCGACTTCCAAGTTCCATACTGAGCGTGGCCGGAAGCGGAATGGCGTCAGGTCGGTCATGGTAGTCGTGAGTCACCTTTAGTCCGTTGGCGGCGGCTTTTGATACGACTTCAGTTGTGTAGAGCGTCCGAAACTCGGCGAGCGCGAGAGACTGCCGCTCGGCTACGTCCAGAGCGAAGGATCGCACAATGTCTTCCGAAGCGGTCATCAGGTGCCAGACGACGACGGAGAAACCGCCGATCAGGAGGATGCCCACAACCGTCAGGGAGTTGCGTTCCAGCCACGACAGAAATGGTGTTTTTACGATGGCCGAGTCGAAAGCCGTTGAGTCCTTTTCGGTCTTCATGAGTTGTGTGCTCCTGCAATCGGTGCCTCATCCTGAGTGACGGAGACGTCATAGCACGGCCCGGCGCCGGGTTGGTCAGACAGAGCGTTGATCTCTTCTTTGAGCTCAATCATTCGCAGTTCACGATTCGCCGCGGACTCATTGAACTCCCGCAGTTCAGCGAGTCTTTCACGGAGACTCTCCTGCGATTCCTTGAGTGCTGCGTTCGTTCTCGTTGCCTTCCGGTTGGCCTTCGTCAGTTGCGAATGCTCGACGCGAACCTGGGCCAGCACTGGCCTGATGAAATGGATTCCGGAGTTGGAACGAGACTGTTACGTCAGGCTGCTTTGGTGGATTCGGTGCAGGCGACGTTTCGTTTCGAGGCGACTGTCGTTTTCAGATTCGTTTTCACCCAGGTCTGCATTGCCTTTACGCGGACTCGGGACAGGTCTCGACGAATTGACTCGGCGGTCGCTGGTTTCAGTAACGCGCCGAAGGACGCCAGCAGGCTCGTGAAGCCGCCTTTGCTGTGCTGGCCCTCCAGTTGTTTATACAGACCGAACGACGACTCCAGAATCTCTGTGCTCAGGGGAAGACGTTCGTCGGGGCTCAGCTTCGCTTCGGCGCTGCCGACGAAGTCGATCAGGCGATCGGCCACCAGACCCGACAGCTCACGTGTCCGTAGAGGAAGCAGCTCTCTGGTGAGGGCCTCCGCAGCGCCGCGGAACAACGCCTGACGGTTGATGAACGTCAACGCGGTCGAGATCACCGTCTGGCTGGCGAGCCAGCGTTCGATGTCACTTCGGAACTCTCTGAGCCAGCCGAGCTTCTCGTTCATCCGCTCGGTGGTGACGCCGCTGCGGGCGACCGAGTGCGGATGGCTCAAGTGTCACAACACCATGTTCGCCCACTTCAGAGTCGCCGCGAGGTTCATGAAGCGAGCCTTCGGTCGCGAACCCGGCGGCGTCAGATGAGCCAGCGGCGGATCATCCGGCAGTACCGGCGGTTGCTGTGGCAGCCGATCGTTCTCGAGTTCGAGTCGTCGCCGGTGGCTCCGATCGTGGGCGAACTGCTCCCGCAGGCGACTGATGAGCCGCTGCTGCTCGTCGTTGATTTGCCGGAGACGTCGAATTTCCAGAGCCTTGTCTCTGGCTCGCCGAGCCTGAGTCTGAGTCTGGCGACTCCTCAGCAGCACCGCGACGACAACCCGGACCGGAGACTTGAACTGTCGGGCAAGCACAAAGCATGATCCATCCACTGTTGCGTTCCTTCGCTCGAGTGAGAACTCGTGATTAACACACGAGGGAGCGCAACAGTTTCTTCATTTCCCCGCAAACCCAATCTCCCCAAACTCCGGCAATTTCATCAGGCCACCCCGGCCCTCTCCCCCGCAACAACGCGGCAAAACGGATCACAGCCGCGGGCGGGGGAGAGGGGGCTCACTTCGCCGCTGCGTGGCGAGCTTGCCGCCGATGCCCCTCCAGTGAACCGGGTACCGATTCAGTTCGCTTCGCCCGGCTCACTCGACAACTGCGAGGTCTGGCTCGTGCCGGCCAGCTTGCCGAGCACCTGGTAAAAGCTCGGCACAAGGACGAGCACCAGGGCCGTCGACATCATGATTCCGAAGCACAGGCTCGTCGCCATCGGGATCAGAAACTGAGCCTGCATCGACGTTTCCAGCAGGATCGGTGTCAGACCCGCAACGGTCGTGACACTGGTCAGCAGCACCGGCCGGAAACGGCGGCGGCCCGCGTCCATCAGAGCGTCTCCCAGAGGCATCCCGCTCTTTAATCGGTCATTGATAAAGTCGATCAGAACGATCGAGTCATTGACGACGACGCCTGTCAGCGCGACAAGCCCGAACAGGCTGAACATCGTGATGGACAGGCCAAGCACCGCGTGACCCAGGATCGCGCCGATGGCGCCGAACGGAATGATCATCATGATGAGCAGCGGCTGAAGGTACGACGAAAACTGCAGCGTCAACAGCACGTACATCGCCAGCAGAGCGATCGCCAGACCGCGAATCATGCTGCCGACCGATTCGCTGGTCTGCTCGGCCTGCCCTTCCCAGCGGACCCGCACGTTGGGGTACTTCTTGAAGAGGCCCGGCATGAACTCCTTCTGGAGATCCTCGACCGACTGTTTGGCATTGGCTCCCGGAACGGCTTCGTTCAGGTCCGCGGAAATCGTGATCGACCGCAGTTGATCAACGCGGTTGATTTCCGAATCCCCGCGACTGACGGTGACATCCGCCAGTTCGCTGACTGGATATTCTTTGCCGTCGGCGGTGCGGACACGAATCTCGTCAAAGCTGGCGAGCGTTTTCCGTTCGGCGTCCGGGTACCTCACCATCAGCTTCACTTCGTGCCGACCCCGCTGCAGTCGCATCACCTCGTCGCCGTAGTACGAAGCCCGGATCGTCTCGGCGAGTTCCGCCAGTGTGATCCCCATCGCGACGGCGTTCTCGTGAATGCGGATCCGGAACTCGAACTTGCCCGGAGTCGAATCGTCAACGACGTCGTAGATTCCGGGGTACTCAGCGAGACGGTCCTTCGTATCCTCGACCGCCGCTTCGAGTTCCTCGACGTGCTCGCCACTGGTGAGCAGCTTGAATTCCACCGCCTTGCCACCTGGCCCGCCCCGAGGACTCTCGAAGACGACGCTCTCGGCGCCGGGGAACTCACCCGCCGCTGTCCGCCACTCGGCGAGCAGGGTCCGGCTGCGGACATCCCGCTCGCCGGTGTCCTCGAGCTCCAGCGCGACGAGCCCCGTGTGGCTGCCTCCGGACGACTGGCTACCCTCCCGGTCGGTTCCCTCAATCGTCCCGACCGTCCGATGAATTGTTTTGACGACTGGTCGACCATCCCGTGTTTCGTAACGGGCAGCCACTTCCCGGATCGTTTCTTCCAGACGCTCCGTCGCGGCACTCGTCACGGCCGACGGAGTTCCGTCCTGAAAGTTGATTTTCGCCTGAATGTTGTTGCTGTCGAGACGAGGGAACACGACGAACGGCAGCATCCCGGATTGAACGAAGCCGACGGACAGCAGCAGCACCATCAGAGCCAGGCTGGCGATCACCGTGGGAAAGTGCAGAGCAAACCGCAGCACCGGCATGTAAACCCGCTCGATGAACCAGTCGAGCCCTTTCGCGGACTGCTGATTGAGATAAGCAAACAGCCAGACGACCGGCAAGAGCGGATACAGCAGAACCCTGCCGGTTCGAAACAGCAGACTGTCCGCGTGAGCCAGGTGAGCAGGCAGGATGAAAATGCTCTCAAGAAGTGAAATCACCAGCATTGCGATGACGGTCACCGGGAGCACGGCGATGAACTTGCCCATAATCCCGCTCACAAACAGCAACGGTGCGAAGGCAATGATTGAGGTCATGACCGAGGCAAAGACCGACGGGAACACTTCCAGCGTTCCCTCGACGGCGGCCCTGTGAAACGGCTCGCCCTTCTGGCGATGCGCGTAGATGTTCTCGCCGACGACGATCGCATCGTCGACGACAATTCCCAGCGCCATCAGAAACGCAAACATCGACAGCATGTTGAGCGTCTGATCGAAGTACAGCAGAATCGCACAGGCTCCCAGAATCGAAATGGGAATGCCCATCGCCACCCAGAACGCCAGACGAATCTCCAGGAAAATCGCGAGCATGATAAACACCAGGATGAGACCCTGGATTCCGTTTCGCGAAAGCAGGTTCATGCGGTCTTCGACGGCGATCGAAGCATTCTGCCAGGGTTTCAGCGTGTAGCCGGGCGGCATTTCATACGTCTCGACGAAACCGTAAACCTGCTGCACGATGGTCAGCAGATCCTCGGTTGCGGTCTTGTCGACGGAGAGGACGATGCCCGGTTGATGGTCGACGCGGCTGATCGCGACGGTGTCCGAAAATTCGTCGTGGACAACGCCGAGATCGCCGACGGTCAGCACGACTCCGTCCGGTCGAGTCACGAGCGGAATCTTCGCGATCTCTACACCGGTCACGCGTTTGTTCCGGCCGCGGAGCAGGATGTGTTCAGCCTGAGACTTGAGCAGACCGCCTGGCAGTTCCAGGTTTTCCCGGCGGAGAATCTGCGCCACTTGACGCAGCGTGAGTCCGTGCTCGCGGAGCCTCGCTTCGGGGATCTCAACGTCGATCTGGTAATCGCGCGTGCCGATCAGCGTTGTCTGAGTCACGCTCGGCAGCATCAGCAAACCGTCGCGGACCCGCTCGGTGACTTCCCGCAGTTTAAGCTCCGCTTCCGGGTCGGCTGAATCCGGACCGATGACGGCAACCCGAATCGCCGGGCGCCGCATCGTGACCTGCTTGACTTCCGGATCATCCGCAAGGACCGGGAAGCTCGAGATGCGATCCACTTCGGATCGGACTTCAGCGAGAACTTTCTGGACGTCGGGCACGCTGGCTTCAATTTCCAGAACCAGGCTACCCATTCCCTCGGCCGCGATCGACGTCTGTTTTTTGATACCGCTGAGTCCGCGCACGGCCTCTTCGATTTTCAGGCAGATGCCTTCTTCCACTTCTTCCGGGCTCGCCCCCGGATACGGCACCGTGACGAGCACCATCTCCAGTTCGAATTCCGGAAACTCCTCACGGCGCATATTGTAAAGCGAGGCTCCGCCGAGGATCAGCAGCGCGACCATCAGCGTGTTCATCCCCGGAGCGTTGCGAACCGCCCAGTCCACGAGCGTTCTCATCCGGCAGCTCCCGACGCGGGAGCAGACGTCTTCTGGCCCGATTTCTGACCCGATTGTTGTTTCACCTTCGCCGGGGCTTCTTTCCCTGCGGCCTTCTTTTCCGCAGCCGCTTTCTCTGCGAGAGTCCAGACGGCCATGCCACTTGTTTCCGTCGACAGGGGTGAGACGACAACCGCGTCGCCCTCGCTCAGATCCGAATTTGACGCGTGAATCAGAGCGCGGCCGTCGATGACGCGCGCGATGCGAACTTCAAGCCGCTTCAGCTTTCCGTCCGAGACCTTCCAGATCACGCTGCCCGGCCGGATCGCCCGTTCGGGAACTTCGATCAGCGATTCGCGAGGAATCGTGCGAAGCTGCACGGTCACGAACATGCCGCGGTACAAAGCCGGCGGCGGAAGAGTCGCGACGTCGTCAACGTTCTGCCGTGATGCGGAAGTCGGGTTGCTCACCAGGACGCGGCAGGGCACCGTCCGAGTTCGTTCGTCGAGCCCCGATCCCTCATGTCGCGCGAGTCGGCCATCCCACCGAAACGTTGCTCCGTTGAGCTCGTACGTCACCCAGACCGGGACGTCGGGAATCTCCCATTCGTTACGCGGCGTCTCGTTTGAACCCGTCTCGTCCGAACCGGATTCGGCGATCGACTTGTGCTGCCACAACCAGTAGACGTCATCGATGCGGAGGCTGGTGCGAACTTCCGTCGCGCTGGTGTCCTGGATTTTCATCAGCATCGCGCCACGTTGAACGAACGAGTCCACTTCAACGTGGTCTTCCACAATGACGCCGTCGCACGGCGCGAAGATTGTGCAGCGGCTCTGGTCGAGCTGCGCTTTCTGAAGTTCCGTGCCCGCAAGATCCCGAGCTGACTCCAGCCGTCGAAGCCGCGCTTCCAGGAGTTTCAGGTTGTTCTCTTCTTTGGACAGAGCCGACTGGGACAGCCGGTGATTCTGCTCGGCGTTGTCCTGGTCCGTCTCCGTCGCGGCTCCCTCGGCACGCAGGTTCTTCACTTTGACAAGGTCCGCTGTCTGCCTCTCATGATCCAGCTTCAGCAGCCCGGCCTGAATGCGGCTGTTGCCGATCTCTGCCTGCGTCTCATCAATGCTGGCAACCGCCTGCGCGTGCATCTGCGTCTGCCGGTCGACGTCCAGCCTGTAGTCCTGCGGGTCGATCCCGACGAGGAGATCACCTTTTTTCACAAAGCGCCCCGCTCGAACATTCTTCGATTCGGACTCAGACCCCTTGCTGACGACGCGCCCGGCGACTTCGGAGGAAAGGTTGATTTCGCGATAAGGAACGACGGTCCCGTCCAGGTGAAGTGTCAGTTCGCCCGTGTGTATTTTCGCAGGCACGGTCTCGACCAGAGGCAGTCCGGGATCCGGCCTGGACCGCGCTGGCGGTTTCCGCAGTTCCTTCAATTTCACATATCCGAAGCCGCCAGCCGCCAGAATCAGCAGCGGAATCACGATCCGTATGGCGATGTAAACAGGACGAGGCAGGTTCATGAACGAGCTTTTCCGGACGAGCAAAACGTGACGCGATGCGGGAAGCCCACCAGGGTATCCGACCGGCCGGCCAACGGGAATCGACGTGTCGAGTCTCAAACAGGATTCCCACGATGCCGCGACAGTCTGCTCGACATTGACAGGACATTCGGAGACGGAGCCGTCATTAATTTCAGCAGGATTCGGTTTTGAACCGAAGGAGCGAAGGAGCGAAGTTAGCGCGGACGTGACCGACTGCGCGTCGCTCCGCTCCTTCTGTTCCAGGTTAAGGGACAGTCACGAAACAGCTTCCCGAAAATCGACTTCGGCTGATCCGATGACACCGATTAATAAAGAAGTCAGGAACACAGGAATCGGGATTCGCAGTTCTTCCTGTCTTCCAGCTTTCCTTATTCTCACGTTTGAAAATCGGGAAGCTGTTACGGGACGGATTCATAGAGTCCGCCTGAGCTGTCAGCTGGAGATTCTCGTTCCGATCCTCCATGCTGAGCCCGCCTCGCTGCTGCGAGATCGATGACACCACGCCGTTCGCCGGAGACTGACCTGAATGTGCAAGTTGACTCACTTCCTGTTCGTGCTTTCTGTTGTCGCCTCGGCCGTGTCTGCTGTCGCTGACGACGCGGCGAAGCCCGTGCAGGTTTTCATTCTGGCCGGGCAGTCGAACATGGAAGGCCAGGGCGTCGTCGATCTCAACCATCCACAGCACTACAACGGCGGCAAGGGGATCCTGAATACCGTCATGAAGGGCGAGCGGGCTCCGCAGTACTCGCACATCAAAGACGGCGACGGCAACTGGGTCGTGCGCGACGACGTCTTCGTGCGGTTTCAGACGAACAGTCAGCTCAAACGAAGCGGTCTGTCGATCGGGTTTGCCGGCTACGACGGACAACACCACATCGGGCCGGAGTTTCAGTTCGGCCACGTTGTCGGTAATCAGCTCGACGAGCCGGTGCTGCTCATCAAAACGGCGTGGGGTGGTAAGAGCCTTTTCAAAGATTTCCGGCCGCCGTCGTCCGGTGGCGAAACAGGACCCTACTACAAACAGCTGATTGCCGAGGTCGAAGAAGGCCTCGCAAAGATGGGTGAGGATTTTCCGTCGCTGGCCGGACGGAAGCAGAGGCTCGCCGGGTTCGTCTGGTTCCAGGGTTGGAACGACATGTACGACGAGACGGCTCGCACTGAGTACGAACAGAACCTCGTCAACCTGATCAAAGATGTGAGGACTCATTTCAAGAGCCCGAACCTGCCGGCGGTTATTGGCGAGCTCGGCAACGGCGGCCCGAAAGCCAGCGAGAACATGATCGCGATTCGAGAGGCTCAGAAAGCCGCAGCCGAACGAGCAGAGTTCAACGGGTCGGTCAGCTTTGTCTCAACAACTTCCTTCGCTCGGCCGAAAGAAGAATCACCCAACGTCGGGCACGGGCACCACTGGTTCGGCAATGCGGAAAGTTACTTTCTGATCGGTGACGCCCTCGGTCGGGCAATGCTCGAACAGTTGGGGCGAGGCCACAAAGTTGTCCGCAACGTCTCTTACAAAACCGGTGAGACCGACTACGAAAAGTCGCGCTGCAAACTCGATCTCTACGTGCCGGAAAACGCGAAGAACGCGCCGTGTCTGGTCTGGTTCCACGGCGGCGGTCTGACAGGTGGCAGCAAGAGTGCGGCCGCGGCCGTCGATACCGGACGTCGCATGACCGCGGCGGGAGTCATCGTTGCGGTCGTGAATTACCGGCTCTCGCCCGGCGGAACTTTTCCGTCCTACATCGAGGACTCAGCCGCCTCAGTCGCGTGGATGATCGCCCAAGCGAAAAAGTACGGCGGCGATCCGAAGTCCGTCTTCGTCGGAGGCCACTCGGCGGGAGCGTACCTCACCCTGATGGTCGGCCTCGACGAAAAGTATCTCGGGAAACACGGCCTGAAACTGACCGACCTCGCCGGGACGATTCCGGTCAGCGCTCAGGTCGACAGTCACTGGACGGTCCGCGCCGAGCGCGGGATCGGTAAAGACGAAGAAGTGATCGACGAATCCGCGCCGCTGTTCCATGTTCGTCAAGACGCCGCGCCGATGATCATTTTCGTGGCGGACAACGACCTCAAAGGCCGGGCCGACATGAACCGCCGCTTCTTCACCGCGATGGAGAAGGCCGGGCACAAAGCCATTTCGTTCCACGAACTCGCCGGGCGGGATCATGGCTCCGTCATGAACCGCGTCCTGTGGCCAGGCGACGAAGTGGCGGAGCGGATGAGCGAATTCGTGGAACGCCACCGGGCAAAGTGAGCGTGTCCTTGCGTCGCGAACGTAGGCGGATTTCTCCGAAATCCGCAGTCCTTCGGCGAGCCAATGACGTGCGAGGTGTGGGTCAAAAGCGGCGGCCGAACTCGCTTTGACGCGAAGCCGCGATCGCTTATCGGAAGACATGCGGATTTCGGAGAAATCCGCCTACGTTGCGGTCGTCTCCTCTTGCTTCGCTTCAGACTTCGTCGCGTCGTCGGCCGAAGCGGTTGCCGGTTCCGCGCCCCGGGCCTTGTCCACTTCGTCGGTCCGCACAAAGTAGAGAATCAGAAGCGGCAAAGCCGACAGGACTCCGATCAGCCAGAACGTCAGCTCGTACGACTTCAGCGTGGCGGCGTCGCCGTACGCGTTTTCGAAGGTGAGCGCCGTCCGGATCGGGCCGGCGACCCAGTTGCCGACGACGTGCGACACGTTCGAGAGGGTCATGTAAACGGTGAAAACCGTTGCGGCGGCAGTCGTCCAGGAAATCCGCATCGCCATCGACAGAAATCCGACCGAGCCGATCGCGTAGAGCGTCTCGTACGAGAGCAGGTACGTCATCGAGAACCAGCGATCGTCCCACAAATGCGGACAGGCAGCGAAGGTCATCGCCGCCAGAGCGTACCCGCCAAAGCCGGTGAAGAGGATGATTCGCCGACCGTACCGATCGCCCAGATAACCTCCCAGAACTGAGCCGGCAATGATTGGAAACACGGCGTAAAGACCCGTCGCGGTCGAAAGCTCGACGTTGTCCCATTTCGGGTTGAGCTGCTGCGAGTAGAGTGTCTTTGTGATGACTTCGTTGATGCCGATTCCGACCAGACTCAGCAGAGTGAAGGCGAAGTAGCACAGCAGCGTTGTCAACGAAAATGCTCGCAGCACATCTTTCATGACTTCGGAAACCGGCCTGATGTTGGAACCGGCGAACTCGTTCGCGATGCCGGAACTCCAGGGGAGCCGTTTCTCGCCAGGCCTCTCAAGAATCCACAGCGGGACCAGCATGATCAGCAGCAGAATGCCGATCTGCACGAAGACGCAGGCCTCGATGCCACCCCAGCGGAGAACGTAGGCCAGCCCCCATGCTCCGACACCTTTGCCGACCAGCTTCGAGCCCCACATCAGACCATTAGTCTGCCCCTGCTCTTCCGGTGGCAGCACGTCGAGCGCCAGCGCGTCGGTGCAGACATCCTGCAGCGATGCAAAGCAGTTGTGCAGAAAGTACATGCCGATGAGATAGTTGAGGCTCTGCGACGGATCGCCGATTCCGAGGAACCCCAGCAGCGTGAGGGCCATCATCAGCTCGGCCCCGATGATCCACGGCCGGCGGCGGCCCATCGAGCGGATCGTGTAAGACTCCATCAAAGGAGCCCACAGCAACTTGAACGACCATGGCACAAGAATGATTGCGATCAGCTCGCCGGTGTCGTCGTCGCTCAACCCGAATTTGTCGACCAGGTAGTTTGGCAACGTGATCAGCATGAAGCCCCACGGGACTCCCTGCGCCACGTAAAGAGCACATAGCACGAAGACTCGCTGCCAGCGACTTTCGGACAGTGCCATGCGGGCTCCGATTCTGGGTGTGTCGAAATATGGTGCGATGTGTAAAAGTGTGGCTCGACACTCCGTGTCGAGATGTGCCACGGAGTGGCGTACCACTCTTTACGCGCGGACATTTCAGCGCAAAGACGCTGAGAACGCAAAGGCTCGCAGAGAAAAAGGACCGTCAGAGCTCTGCGTTTCTTTGCGTCTTCGCGTCTTTGCGCTGCAAAGCGGGGCATGTTTGAGGTTGAGTTTGCTGCCTCACACGAATATTCAAAAACAGAACATTACGCGTGAGAAACTCGCCCCAGGGCGTACTGGACCACCTCAGAGAGGACCCATGAGTCAGCCGGAAACACGGGCGAGCCTGATTCTGCAGCTCACCGGACGGGCCAGCGAGCCCGCCTGGGCGGAGTTCGTTTCGTCGTACGAGCCGTTTCTGATGAGGCTGGTTCAGCGGCGAGGCGTGCCGGCTCGACACGTGCCGGATGTGACTCAGCAGATTTTTCTGGCGATCGCCCGATCGGTTTCCGGCTGGGTCGATGACGGAAAGTCCGAGTCGTTTCGGCGGTGGCTCAACCGGGTCGCTCAGAATGTCGTCATCAGATTTATGACTCGCGAGAGACGTCAGCCAGGCGGCATCGGCGGCTCGGACCTGGTCGAGTTTCTCGAAACAATTCCGGCCGAGCCGGATCAGCAGTACGTCGCGGATTACGAACGGGAGTTAATCGTGTGGGCGGCCGAGCAGGTTCGCGGCGAATTCCGCGAAACGTCCTGGCAGGCATTCCACTCAACCGTTATTGATGGCCGCGAGGTGGCTGAAGTGGCGATTGAGCTTGGCGTTTCGCCCGGCAGCATCTACATGTCGCGAAGCCGGATCATGTCGAGGATTCGAAAGATTCTTGATCAGGTGAAATAGCAGGAGGAAACCGAGTGACCCAACAGCCGCCAGCCCTGTCCTGCCGCCGCGACCTGCTGGTCCGATCGCTTGAGGACGGACTTGCCGAAGGCGATGAGGAGCGGCTGGTTGAGCACCTTTCAAGCTGTGTCGCGTGCCAGGAAGAACTCGAACAGCTCGCGGCGCAGAAACTTGAGTGGACGCGCGTCGGGACAGTCCTGCGCGACTCTGGATCGGAAGCTCCTTCGTACGATTGCGACCGGCCGGCCGACGCGGCTCACGAAAACACGCTCGCCGATTTTGCCGTCGACTTTCTCGCGCCGGCCTTGACGGAAGAGGCACTCGGGCGGCTCGACGGGATCGACATCCTGGAGGTCATCGGGCGAGGCGGCATGGGTGTCGTCCTCAAGGGGTTTGAGGAAGAGCTCAACCGACCGGTCGTCGTGAAGATGCTCGCGCCTCACTTGGCCAGCAGCGGCGCCGCGCGTAAGCGGTTCGCCAGAGAAGCGCAGGCGGCCGCGGTGATCGTTCATCCCAACGTCATGCCGATCCTGACTGTGAATTCGAGCGGCCGGCTGCCGTACCTTGTCATGCCATACATGGCGTGCGAGTCGCTGCAGCAGCGCATCGATCGCGAGGGACCGCTGGAGCCGCTCGACGTTCTGCGGATCGCTCATCAGGTGGCATGCGGGCTCGCGGCCGCTCACGCCCAGGGGCTGGTCCATCGAGACGTCAAGCCGGCGAACATTCTTCTGGAACGGGGAGTCGATCGCGCTCTGCTGACCGACTTCGGGCTCGCCCGCGCGGCCGACGACGCGAGCCTTACCCGCACCGGAGTCATCGCTGGCACGCCGCAGTTCATGTCGCCCGAACAGGCGCGTGGCGAGGCGGTCGACGCACGCAGCGATCTATTCTGCCTGGGCAGCGTCATGTACGTGCTGTGTGCCGGCCGGCCGCCGTTTCGTGCCGAGACCAGTTACGGCGTGCTGCGGAGAGTGACCGACGCGGAACCTCGATCGTTGCGCGAGCTGAACGCGGCGATTCCAGACTGGCTCGCCGGCATCGTCGCGCGGCTGCACTCGAAAGATCCGGAGCAGCGATTTCAGTCGGCCGAGGAACTGGCGGAGCTGCTCGAAAAATGTCTGGCTCACATGCAGCAGCCAGTGGCCGTGCCGCTGCCAGAGGCCGCCCAGGCGGCTGCGAGGACGCTGCTCGATCGCGCCGTGACGACTCGACGCGGAGCGACTGGCGCGGCGCCTCGCTTACGCGTCGGGCTGCGGCGAGTCCTGATGACTGCCGGCGCGGTCGCCGCGTGTGCCGCGGTGGGACTGCTGCTACCAGAAAACAACGTCCCTGCACCAGACCCGAGCGCGAATTCGGTGGCTGGTCGCGATGGTTCCGATCCGTCCTCCAACCCGCTCTTCTCTGCTGCAGGGGAGAAGACGCTGGCTGGGCAGGGTGGGCGACAGTCCGCGCCGAATCGGCAGCACTCGCCCGGCGAAAGCTGGCACGACGAAGTCGACTTGCAGATTCACGAACTTCGATCTGCCACCGGCGATCTCGAAGCCCGTTCCCGTCATCTCTGGGACGTTCGTCCCTCCCGCATTGGCGATTCGATCAAACCTGAATCGAATGAAGAAATCTCTTCAACGAAAACCCCGTCTGAGTCTCAGGAGACTGACAGATGAAACTGTTTCCATGCTTCGTCCTGATGCCATGCATTGTCCTGTTCGTTGCCGTTCAGCCTGGATTTCCCGAACCCTTCGTGGCGGAAACCGCCCCCAGGGAAAATCCCTGTCAGGTCGTCGTCAAGTATTTCACGGCAGTTCAGGCTGGCGATCTTGCGGGAGTCAAATCTCATTGGATGAACGGTCAGGACGAACTGACACAGAACGAAGTGGATCGGGACCGCGGGATGCTCGGCAATCAGAAACTCACAATTCACGTGGCATTCTCGACGCTGACTCGACATCGCGCGATCGTCGTCTCGGGACCGCTCGTTCTGACGCCTCCGAAAGAAAGCGGGGCCGAGCGTGAAACGCGGCGATTTGTGTTGGACCTGGACGACACTCTCGGGCACTGGCTGATCCGCGATACGGATTTTCAGACAGACGAGAAAGCCGCAGAGACGGTCGTCGCATTTCGCAGAGACTTTTCGGACTCACTGGAAGTTTCGATCCCGAAAGCAATGGAGCCAGCGCCCACGAATTCCGCGTCATCGAGCAGCCGGATGAATCCTCGCGAGGCTGCGGAAACCATCTTCAAGGCGTTGATGAATGGTCCCCTGCAGGACATTTCAACCGCACTGGGCGATTCCGCCACTCAGGCGGATATCGACCAGTTCAGGAATGCGCTGGGTAAGCAGAAACTCACCGTTGCGACCACGCTGATTTCGGAGACACAGCATCTCGCTCTCGTTGTTTCTGAGCCGTTCCGTATCACTCTGACGGGTAAGACGCCGCCACCGCTGGGCCGCTACGAAGTGCATCTCGCAGCGACGTATGAAAGCTGGATCATTCGCGATATCAACTTTGTCTCACCGGATCAGGCTGAGAACGCGCTGGCCGAATTCCGCAAACTCCACGCGGATACCCGCGAGATCCCGGCGCCGGAAGCGAATTCTGCCACCGCAGCGAAATCGAAGCAGAAACTGATCATCTTCCACCTCAAGTATGCCGACGCGAAGTCGACCGCATCAATTCTGAATGAGTTGTTTGATGAATTCTCCATCGTGGTCGACGAGCGGACGAACAGCCTCATCGTTCGAAATCCCACTGGAGTAGAACTGGATGAACTGACGGCCGTTCTCGAGCTGCTCGACGAACCAGCGAAACAGAAGCCGCAGCCTGCATCGCGCAACTCGGCTCTGGAAGGGCCGATGCCTGGGTCGGTCACCGGGCCGGTTCAAGGTGGCAGCACTGTGAGTGTGGATTTCCGGGCGATCTACGAAGCGCTGGAAGCTGGAGTCGATGAGGAATACGTGGCCGAAATTCGCTCAACTGCGGAGGCGGCCGAGACGAATTCCATCCGGACAGCGGAGCAGATTCGCAACCAGTTGAAAGAGACGAAAGACCCCGCGCAGCAGGAGGAACTCCAATTGCAGCTTCGAAGCCTTGTCGTAACGGCGTTCACGGAGCGGCAGAGCCTGCAGAAGTCGGAACTGGTTCTGCTTCGAAACAGGCTCAAGCGAATCGAAGCGCAGATTCAGGCGCGGGAAGCACTGCGTGAGCGAATCATCGATCACCGCGTCGACGAGCTTCTCGACCCGTCCCTGCAGTGGAATATCCCGCAGGTTCGCGGAGACGGCCTGACCGGCGGCACGTCGAAGCCGAGTTCGCTCGGAGGTCCAGCGGGATTGCAACAGACCGTATCACCTCAGGCACTGATTCAAGCCGGAGGCGGCAACCCCGCCGCGATCGCGGAAAAAACGACCGACGTGCAGGTGCGTTTCAGAAGCCCAACCAGCGTAAAGATCGTCTGGTCCGCCCACGAAAACCAGAAGTCGCTCGTCGTTCCGACGCGGATGAACCTGAAAACTGGAACGCAGCACGGATTCATTCTGTCGGATATCTCCGGCCGAGAGGGACGACAGATCGCCGGCTCGATTCAAGTCTTTGCTTCAGAACAATCGGCCGCCTTCGTGAAGCACAACTCAGTTCCGATGGAATTCAGCGAAGAGGACTTCGAACAGGTCGCGGCTGGACATCTCGTGACGAAAGCAATCTTCCTGCCGGACCCGGAGTTCCAGGAACTCGCCACCGCCGGAGTCGAAACTCTCGTTTCAACGCGAACCGATCCGGGCGTCGACGCCGTCACCGAAGCCGGCAAACGCGGAACCATTCTGGCGATCCTGCGGCTGGGCAACCGGGCTCAGACAGCAACGTTGATCGGTCCGAATCCGGTCGACGCGAAGATCCTGCTGAGTCGACAACGACTCGCTGAACTGGATTCCGGCACGGCGGCGAGTTCCGATCCGCAAAGTGCGGTGGTCTGGATCGAAGCCCTCATCGAGCATGCTTCAGTGAATGGCACTCGCGATTTCACGGCCACTTACATGAACGGGACAGTCATTTCCCCGCAGGGGCACATCGCGGCGTGTGCGGGGCCCGGCTCCACCGAGGAAGAAGTCCGGAAGGCAGTGCTGAAACTCACGGTCAACGTGTCGGACGGAACGAGCCATCAGGGCAAACTGCTCGCATACGACACGCAGTCAGGTGCGGCAGTCATCAAGATTGAAGCCGCCGGCCTGAACTATTTGAAGATCTGCGATGACCCGATCGCTCAAGGCCGCCGCCTCGACGTGTTTGCCCTCGTGCAGGGGAACACTCCGAGTCCGGTCAAAACGCCGGTCTACGTTGTTGACTCCCGTTTCAAAGTGGGGGACCACGACGGATTCTTTGCTGTGGCCGAAGCCAACCAGACGTCACTCAAGGCGGAGTTTATGGGGGCTCCGATCGTAACCACGTCAGGCCAGTTGCAGGGTGTTCTGGCAGAGAACGAGGCCATTCTGTATGGACCAGCGATCCAACCGGAGGATCCGAAGCCTCGCCGAGCGGTCGCGATTCCAGCGAACGTGATTCGCAGGCTGCTCAACAGGATTGCTGAACCTCAACCAGACACCGTCGCGCCTGAGAAACCAGCGGACCCGGTTGAGTGATCTGATGTGGTTGTCACCGCTCTGCTGAACGCAGTAAAAGTCGGTTATCCGCTTTGCTGGTTTGCTCGGGAGAAACGCGATGCCTCGCACGCCGATGATCTGCCGCACGGTCTCAGCTTGTCTGGCGCTGCTTGCCGTTGCCTGGTTCGCTTCTCAGACCGCTCGCGCAGACATCGCCCCGGATCCTCTCAGCGGCGGTGAGTCACTTGGATCCCGCTCCGGCTCAGCGACAGTGGCGATGGCAGAAGAAACGGTGCAGCTCACGATTGGTCGTGAGGAGTGCCGCACGCGGGCGGTCTTTCAGATGAAAAATCTGACCGACGAGCCCGTGACAATGAGCGTCGGCTTTCCCGTCTTCCACACCACCGACCTGCTCGACTTTCGCGCGAGCGTCGAAGGAAAGCCGGTCGAAGTCACTGGCCACCCGAAAACACGTCGCGGGCGAGGCTGGAAGTTGTGGGAGATGACGTTTCCCGCAAGCAAAACGACCGAGGTTGAAGTCTCCTACCGGCACGAACTGAAGCAGCAGTCCTCGTGGTCCGCGGGGGCTCTTTACGAGGACCTTGCGCGGCACGTACGTGAATCAGCGTCGCCGGAAGAACTGACGTCGCTGCAGGGTCGGTTCGTCAAGCACGACGTGCACTACATTCTGCGGACCGGACGTGACTGGGCCGGCCCGATCGGGCGCTGCCGGATCGAAGTCGAATTCGTCGATGGGTTGAACCTGGCAAATCTCGCGCTCGGCCTGCCTTTCCCCATCAGCGGACTGCCTCCGACGAAGCCGAGTGTCGAGGAAAACGAACGAATCAGTGCCGACCCAAAGACGACAGAAAAGTCGATCGTGTGGGAACTGCGCGACTTTGAACCGGACCGCGACGTTTACCTGGCCGTCACTCACGTCACACGAAAAGAAACGCGTGACCTGCTGGAGACGATTCACAAACGCGACCCGAACAATCCCGTCATCGCGCGATTCCTCGGTGAGTACCGTCTGGCGGCGGGCGACTCCGATGCCCGGCACGAAATGAACGAAAAGATTCTGCGGTACTGGCAGGACCGCATTGCAATCTGGGGCCCGGAGTCGGAGGACTTGCAGAAACTGCGGCAGTCCCGCGACGTGTTTTCTCTGATGCGCGGCGTGACGGGAGCCTACGGCAAGGGGATTGCCTCACCAAATCCGCAGCAGGTTGAGCCCGTGATACGTCAGATCGCTCTACGGCTGCAGGAGCAGATGAAGCTGGCTGAGCCTGACTCCAGAACGGTCACGCTGTACCGCCCGCAGATCGAAGCGACGTTGAAGTGGTGCGACCAGCACGCAAAGAAATGAGCCAGCGCGACGCCGGAATCTGTTTCTGCTGAGCGGCCGGAAGCCGACAGCGGTGAGGCGAAAAGAAATCCGTTAAACTTCTTTGCGCTGATCGCGGATCGACGCCGACTTCGTTCGTACGAGGGCGAGAATCGCGAGAGCCCCGAAAGTCGAAAGGTCGCGTTTGATGAGTCTGCTTCGAAACCTGCCGTCCATTCACGAGATTCTTGAGCACTCGACTGTGCTCGAGCTGGCGGGCGAGTTTGGCCGTCCGATCGTCCGGAACTGGACGCGAGAAGAACTCGACCGGGCACGAGCAGAATTGCGAGCGATTGCGGCGATGCCAAAAGTCCCGGATGCGCCGGAACGCCAGTCGTTGCTGGACCAGATCGTCGTTCAAGTCGCGTCCCGCGCGGTTCACGCGCAGCGCGTTCAGCTCCAGCGAGTCATCAACGCGACCGGTGTGGTCCTTCACACGGGGCTTGGCCGGTCGCCGCTTTCGGCGGCAGCGAAACAGGCTCTCGTCGAAGCCGCCGGGGCGTGCAATGTTGAGGTCGATCTCGAGTCGTCCGCGCGACGGTATCGAGGCTACCAGCTGGAGCCGGCGTTCCGGCTGCTCACCGGCTGCGAGAGTTCACTGATCGTAAACAATAATGCGGCCGCAACTCTGCTAACTCTGCAGGCGCTATGTCGAGGTCGCGAGGTCATCATCTCGCGCGGAGAGCTGATCGAGATCGGCGGCTCGTTCCGGCTGCCGGAGATCTTTGAACTGAGTGGCGCGGTGCTCCGCGAAGTCGGCACGACAAACCGCACGAGCCTTTCCGATTACGAAAACGCGATCGGCCCGGACACGGCGGCAATCATGCACGTTCATCCGTCGAATTTTCGCGTCGTCGGGTTCACTCATAAGCCGCGTGAGGAAGACCTGTTCAAACTCGCACGAAAACACAACGTGCTGGCCATCGACGATATCGGCAGCGGTGCTCTTTACGACGTGACCGAAGCCGGCTTGCCTGACGAGCCGACATTTCAGCACAGCATGCTGGCGGGAGCGGACCTGATCCTCGGCAGCGGCGACAAGCTTCTCGGTGGACCGCAGTGCGGCATCATCCTCGGCCGAGGCGAACTTGTTGAACGCGTCCGAAAACACCCGCTGGCCCGCGCCGTGCGAGTCGGCAAACTCACCATCGCCGCGCTCAGCGCGACGCTCGATTCTTACGTTCGCGACACAGCCACAGCGGACGTCCCGACACTCGCCATGCTGACGGCGAAGATCGCTACTTTGCACGCTCGTGCAAAAGCCGTCGTTGAGAAAATCGGCAACGTGGACGGCCTTTCGATTTCGATACGAGAGGATGTCGCACAGATCGGAGGCGGATCGCTGCCGGCCATCGAACTGCCAACGATCGTGATCGCTCTTCGGCACGATGACATTTCGGCCGGAGATTTTTCGCGGCGATTGCGGCTGGGTCGGATTCCCGTTTTCGGCCGCGTGCAGAACAACGAAGTGCTGCTCGATCTGCGAAGCGTGCAGACGGAAGACGATTCGCGACTGGCTCTGGCCGCGCGGCTCGTGCGGGCTGACGACGAAACGGGAGAAGGCACGACAGATCATTGAGGTCGTGACTGAAGCGTTCCGCGCGGCATGTGATGTCGTCGAACGCGGTGCTGTGAACTGCCGTCGTGACTACTCCTGATTTTCCGAACGGCGGACTCCCCACGGGCTCGACGGATTCTCGTTGTCGTCGGCTTCGTTTCTCTTTTCCTGTTCCTTCTTCGCCAGCGTGTCCTTGTCCTCTTTCTGCTTCTCAAGATCGGAAATGGTCATGCCGGTGTGTTCGGCCGATTTCTGAAACTCACGATTCACCGTCGCACTGAATTGAGCCATGCTCATGACGAGTGCGCCGATCGTCACGGAAGTGACAAGCGCCATCTCAGCCGAGATCGACGAGCCGACTTGATCGGTCCAGAGTTTTTGAATCAGTGTGGTCATGAAAATGTCCGACAAGGTCATTTCAAAGAAACAGGCATCGCCAACGTCCGTGGTGGGAAAGCAGGTGGACAGGACAGAAAGTGGATGAACCGAAGTCAGGATCAGTCGCGACCGGACCGGTGGTTGGCCACGATGGCGAGACCACCGGAGTAGTCCGATGAGTCGTCAAAGTGGCTTCCGTAACTTCCGTCATGTTGCGGACCGAACAGTCCGTCGTAGCGGTAGCTCTGATTGACGCAGTCATAGGCCGACGCGATATCAACGAGCTCGTGATTGACCGCGTGAGAAACGGACGTCATTCCGACGACCATAGAGAGAACGAGAATCGTCGAGACCAGAACCAGCTCGGTCGCGACGATGAAGCCGGCTTCGTCGTCCCACAGATTTCGAATGATGGCAGCCATGTTCTCTCCCCCTGATGACGCCGGTCAGAACACGACCGACAGATGATGTCATTGCAGAAGGAGTGCCAATTGGCCGCGTCTTGTGTCGACCATGTGTTGCGTGCTGCTTAAGTCGCTACGGCTGCAGTACTTACCAGCTATGGAGGCAAACCTCTGCCAGCGTGGACTCAGTGTTCATCGCCGGTGACTTCTGGCAACATGAGTTGTTTTCGAGCATCATTCCTGGCGGGAATTCGGTCGGCGAGTCGGTCAAGCTGAGTCTGCCTCCATTGCAAACTTGCCCAGCCGCAACTCGGGAGATGACTGAGGCGACATTCAGGCCGCGTGAGGAGACCGCGGTTCTCGGAGCGCGCGACGTCTGGCTCTTTCGTAGTTACCAGGAGCACGATTGCCAGACACTGGCAGGTAGAAACCGGACGCCGAAGAGCGGCCGCCGCCGTTTCTCAAGACAAACAAATCGGACGTGCCAATCATGCAACTCTGCCGTGCCGACGATGGACGAGACTCGCGGTCGTGCGCTGGATGGTACGGCCTGTCGGTTCCTCTACACTCCGGTTTTGCAATCGCCGCGCGGAAGTCCCGATGAAGCTCCTGCGATTCCTGATCTCGATTCCCTCGCTGATTCTGATCCTGCTGGTGCGATTTTATCAGCGGTTTCTCAGCTGGATGTTTGGAAACTGCTGCCGCTTCGAGCCATCGTGCAGTGCGTACTTCATCCAGGCGGTTGAGAAATACGGGGCGGTCCGCGGAAGCTTTCGCGGAGTGCTGAGAATCTGCCGCTGCCACCCATTTCATCCTGGCGGGTACGATCCTCCCTGAGGGATTTATCTATACGAGCTATTGCGAGCGAAGAAGATTCTTCGTTTGAAAGTCAACGATTCAACACGGCGAACGACGAATCAAAAAGAAGTTTTTTTTGCCACTTGCCGACCTGCCTTCGACTCATAGAATGGCCCTTCATCTTTGATCGAGCTCTTCGATTATTCTGCACGATTCATTCTTCGACTCATTCTTGCGAGGGTCAACGATGCAGGTCATTTCGCGAAGCGAAAACGAAGCCATTGTTATCGACAGTCGAATCATTGTGACTGTGCTTGAAGTGGACGACGATTTCGTTCGACTCGCAATTGAAACTCCGCACGAAGAACCTTCTTACCGAGAAGAAGTGATTCAGGTTCAGCCGGAATTCGCCTGAACTCTTCGCCTGCCGGAAATTCCGCGACAACCCTCTTTGGCGAACGGCATCGCTCGTTCCCATGACAGTGATCAGGTCGTGAGTGCGCGCGAACACTCACTTTGACTGCTGCCTCGCGGTTGATCAACCTGCGGAAAAAAGCAAAAACCTCGGAAAACTCCGAGGTTTGAGCGCCGGCCAGGAACCTCAGGTCCACTGATCACTGAAGTCGACCCGAGAGTTGCATACTGCCAGCCTTCGACGAATGGTCTGCGATATTTGCAGAGATCGTCGCAGTGACTTCGCGGCCAATGAAGCCCGTTCAGCCGACCGAGGTGTTACTGGCTGTCGTCAGTCGGCTTTTCGTTTTCCGCTTCTGGTGTCGCGGCCGGCTTTTTACCTTCGGCTTCTGCTGCGGCTTCCGACTCGGGCGAGACTTCGATCTCGGTCGGGTTCTTTTCCGGTTCGTTCACGGGCGTCGTCGGTTTTTCCGGAGCGGGTTTCTTCTTGCCTTTGCCCTCGTAGGGGTGCTTCTTTTCCCACTCGTGCCAGAACTCCGGCGGCGAGGTGTTGCGCCACAGGGCGAGCGCGTTACCGACGTGGCTGTAGAACGTGAAGCTTTCCTGAATCTTCTCGCGCGACTTTGCGGTTGTGTCGTCGATGATCCAGCGGGCGGCTTTGCGAATCATTTCGCGCGGCGGGTGAAGATCCTCAGGCGCGATGGCCAGCCACTCGAGGTGATGTCCGGTCGCGATGACGTCGCGGTAGGATTCGTGGTCACCAGGATGCTCGACCGCGTCTGCTCCGTCCGGCCAGTTGTACGGCCAGTGGCCGTCCGGGAACTGAGTCACCTTCAGTGTGTCCCGGACTCCTTCCAGGTGAGCGTAGACTTCGGCTCGAACGGGTTCGGTGAGGATCGGGAATTTCTCATTGATCCGCAGCAGCATCATCAGCGAGTACACGCGGTGCGTGCCGCCGCAGACGCCAAACTGGCGGTGACCTCGCAGCTGTCGTTTGGCGATGAGGTCGAAGTTGAGCTCGCGGCCCTCGCCGTTGGTCCATGTGGTGACCGGAGGAAGCCACAGGCCGAACGCCATCGCCGACCATTCCGTTTCCCGCTCATCAAGACGGAAGTCGTACAGAGCCTGCTCAACCATGTTCTTTAAAGTCGCGTTTTGACGTCCCGGTGCCTGAACCGGGTTGTCGAGTGGCACGCCGGCTTCGGTGAGACAGGCCAGCGTGTGATCGTGGTGAACCGAGGCCCCCGTGTCGCGACCCCAGCGGACGTAGATGCCGGTCTCCCGCGATTCCAGCAGCGAGTCGATCTCCGGCCCCCAGGACATGGCGAAGCGGGCGTAATTCAGCAGAAAGTCACGCATCTCCTCACCCGACATCACGCCGGGTTCCTGAAACGTCGCGCTGACCCGCCACGTTCGCAGAGCGTGCTCGACGAAGTTGGGTTTGAGGTTCTTTGCGGAAAACTTCGGTTGAACTCGAAACAGCACCGCCGCCAGTTCTTCGTCGCTCACCACTTCCGGGTCGTCGTAGAGCGGTTTGACTTCGAGAGGTGTTTTCCGCTCGATCTGCACCGGTGTGAATTTCGGACGAGCACTGACCACCTCGGCCACTCGTTCGGTCTGACGCGGGCTGAGGGTCGCGACCGACGCGGCGAGCACGCCGATGACGATCACCTGGACCAGAACGAAGCCGACAAACTTTCCTGCAAGTTTCATTGATGATTCCTCGCTGTTCGCGATGAGGTCGATGGCTCTGGGGAGCGATTCAGACTGCGGCCGGCGTTAGATCGGAATTTTCCGAACATAGACCGTGACCGTGGCGTCCTGGTAATCCAGGTTCCACTTGCCGCTCTCGTAGAAGAAAGTCTGCGACGACTTCCGCGTGATGTTATCCATGATGACCATGTTGACGCCGTAGCGGGCGAGTTCGGACTCCCAGTCGCGACCGAACTCCGAAATCCCCATGTAGGCCTTCCACACATCGGTCGGAACCAGATGGGCGTGCGAGTTCAGGAACAGTTTCATGTTCCTCGGGCCGGCGAACGTCAGGTAGTCGCCCATCTCGTAAGTGTTAAAGACGAGTCCCGTCGGAGGATTCTTGCCGCCGTAGACCTTGTTGAGATATTTGTCGACGACAAGGACCGGAGTCATGTCACTGACAGCGACCTTGTTCATTCGGTCCCGGGCTTTTTCTGTCTTACCCGTCGCAAGGTCGACCGTGACGTTGCCCATGTGCGAGATTTCGAACGCCAGAAACGCGATGCCGAGTGAGACGACTGTCCAGAGGCTCGCCGTTCGAGGCGGCTCTGTCGCGGGTTCGGCCTGTCTCCAGCGCCGATAAATCGAGTGACCGTGCAGAGCGACGAAATAAGCCGCGACAGGAGCCCACCACAGAATCATCCGCGACGTCCAGAGAGCTCCCACACCCAGGCCAGCCAGCAGAATCAGTTCGGTCGTCGAAACTCGACGCGGGCTGAACCGGTAAAAAACGATGAGCATCAGTGCAACAGCGGCCGCGGCCTGACCCTGGAACATGCGAATGCTGAGTGGCTTCCACTCGATGATGTCCGCCAGATTCGCATTCTGACCGAACGACAGCACTTCAGCGTGCAGCGCGAGCCCGTACGGATTCACAAGAGTCGCGACGGCCGCCAGTTCGGTCAGCAGGAGATACCGGAACACCCAGCGGTCCCGCAGCAGCATTTTCACTTTGCCTGTTCGACGCAGCAGGTCGACGGCTCGCCCGATCGTAAACGCACCCAGCAGACCGAGGCCCACCATGAACGATCCGTGCATGTTGGCCCACAGAGCAAACAGCACGGGCACTCCCACCCACAGCGAACCGTGCCACTTCTTCGAGGTGAGGAACGAAAACAACCCGCAGAACATCACGAGCCCCGCCACTTGAGGCCGCACAATCATCAACTGTTTCCAGTCAACCCACAGCAGCAGCCCGAACGCCAGCAGAGCAAACAGGCCACTGCCCGTCTTCTGCCGAACTCTCATCATGATGAAGCCGGAGCTCAGCGTGACCGACAGAGCAAACAGGAAAGCCATCGCTGCGCGACCGCCGACCGTCCAGGCTCCATAGCCCAGGACCTGCGTCAGCCACGCACCGTCGATGAAGGGGACTCCCTCTGACAGAGGCATCAGTGGCTCGGTCTGAGGAATCGCCCGCTCACTGACGATCTGCCGTCCGTAAGACAAGTGCCCCCACAGGTCGGTGTGGCTCAGCGGGAGCAGGTTGAAGAAGACGAACGTCAGCGACAGCACAAACACGAAGCCGGTGGTCGACGCGCGAAGCTGAAACCACTCGGGAAATTTGTCCTCAAGCAGTGTCACATCCGCAACGGACGGGTCATGTTCGGTCTGCACTGGTTCAGAATCTGTCACTACAGTTTCCATAAGACGACCGTCTCCGGAAAGAATCGGACTGGAGATCCTGGGGGAACCCCGGGCCAGAATGGCAAAGGCCTCACGGAATGGAGGCTCCAATTCATTCTGCGTCGGACCTGACCCGTGTCAAAGTGCGACACCCGTTCCAATTGGGAAAGCGTCACGCTTTCGTCCGGCCGTGCGGACTGGTCGGTCTGAACCGATTTTTCCAGAGCGGTCTGTGTTGAGTTCTGGCGATGTCTCCGCAATGAGGGAATCAACGATCCGGTCGGCAGAAGCCGGATGAATGTCTCCGCACAGCTTACAAACTTCTTACACAACCCTGACGTCGTACTGACCACGAGGATGCCGATTTCCATTCTAATGACCCGTGTCGAGGGGAAATCATTCCCAACCGTTGCCGCCGTCTCGCAGAACCGGAGGTCGTCATGAAAGCGATTCGAATTCTCACCGCTGCCGCAGTCGTCCTGAGTCTCACGCTGGTCGCGTCCGTCGAGGCCAGCCAGGTCGGGCTCTCGGTCGAGATGTCCAACCCGCTACTCAAGGCCCAGAAAAAACAAACAACGTTTCTGAAGGTCGGCCTGACCGGCTTCAAGATCAAGTCCGCGAAGACGCGTGCTCCGGTCAACATCACGCTGGTCCTCGACAAGTCCGGATCGATGCAGGGCACGAAAATTGACGAGGCCCGCCGAGGAGCCATCGAGGCGATCAACCGTCTCGGTGTAAACGACATCGTTTCCGTCGTGACGTACGACTCGACCGTCGAGGTGCTCGTCCCGGCGACGAAGCTGACCGACAAAGCGTCTGTCTGCCAGAAAATCGCACAGATTCAGGCTGGCGGCCGAACAGCTCTCTTCGCCGGAGTCAGCAAAGGCGCTGCCGAGCTGCGCAAGTTCCGAGACAAAGACCGAGTCAACCGGATCGTCCTGCTCTCCGACGGAAAAGCCAACATCGGAGCCAGCTCGCCCACCGAACTCGGTGCCCTGGGAGCGTCGCTCAAAAAAGAAGGCATCACCGTTTCCACCATGGGGCTCGGTCTGGACTACAACGAGGACCTGATGCTGCAGCTTGCCAGCCGGAGCGGAGGCAACCACATTTTCGTCGAGGACGCCGAGCACCTGGCCGGAATTTTCAAGGATGAGTTCAACACAGTGCTGTCCGTCGTCGCTCAGGAAGTCGCCGTCCAGATCGACGTGAAGAAAAACATCCGTCCGGTGCGAGTCCTCGGCCGGGAAGCGGAGATCAACGGACAACAGGTCATCACCGAAATCAGCCAGCTTTACAGCGGTCAGGATCAGTACGTCGTGCTGGAAGTCGAAGTCCCCGCAACTCCGGTCGGAGCCGCCACGCAGGTCGCGACCGTCCAGGTGACCTACGACAACATGCTCACAAAGGCGACGGACAAACTGACCGGCACCGCCAGCGTCAACTTCAGCGACGATGACAAAGCGATCGCCAGTCAACTGAACCCGCAGGTCCTGGAAGCGAGCGTTCTGCTGCTGGCCAATGAGCAGAACAAGCTGGCGACGATTCTGGGCGACAAGGGCGACCTGGCCGGGGCACAACGTTGCCTCGACGCGAACACACGGTTTCTGAAGAAATACGCGGCCGAGCTGAACTCGGACGAACTGCGACTTTACTACACGCAGAACGCTCGCCATGCCGAGCTGTTCAAGAACGGGCAGTACAACGTCGGCCGCAAACAGATGCGCAGCGATCAGTTCAAAGCCGACACACAGCGAGGCTATTGATCGTCATGATGGTTGAGCTTCGGCTTGACTCAACGATTCAAAACGGGCGATCGTCACTCGACGGTCGCCCGTTCGTTTTTGCGAGGATCGGTCACGCGACGCCTCACCCTTTTCGTTCGGACCGGCGATACCAATACTCTGCGGAAGTTCACGACTTTTCGCCGGAGACGAGTTCACTCCGGCCTCGATCTTAGATCTTAACTGAGGCTCTCTGTGTCACGTCTGACGATCAATCCGGGACGGCGGTATCTGGTTCGCTTCTCGCCGAAGCGGGTGCCGCACATGTTTACGGACGTGCTGATCATCGGCGGCGGCATCGCGGGGACACGCGCGGCTCTGGAGATCGATCCGTCGCTCAGCGTGATCATGGTGACGAAGGACAAGCTGACTCAGTCCAACAGCACGTACGCTCAGGGCGGCATCGCGGCGGTGCTCGACCCGCTCGACGATGTGGCGATTCACGCGGCCGACACGATCGCCGCCGGCAAGGGACTGTGCGATGAAGACATTGTCAATATGGTCGTTCGGGAAGCCCCCGAGCGGATTCGTGAACTCATTCTGTACGGGGCGGAGTTTGACAAAGAGAACGGAGAGATCGCGCTCACGAGGGAGGGCGGACATACGCACCGTCGAGTCGCGCACGCGCTGGGTGATGCCACCGGACGGGAAGTCATGCGCGCGATGATCGACGCCGTCCGCAGTCGCGATTCGTGTGAGGCCTGGGAAAAGACGTTCACGATCGATCTGCTGACTCACGAAGGACGCTGCGTCGGAGCTCTCGTGTGGAACGAGCAGCACGGCAAGACGATCGTGTGGGCGAAGCAGGTCATCCTTGCAACGGGCGGGGCAGGGCGACTCTTTCGCGAAACGACGAATCCGGAGATCGCCACTGCCGACGGCCACGCGATCGCGTTTCGCGCGGGGGCTCTGCTGCGCGACATGGAGTTCATGCAGTTTCACCCGACGGTCCTCTACATCGCCGGCAGCGCACGGCACCTGATTACCGAAGCTGTTCGGGGCGAGGACGCGCACCTGATCGACTGCCACGGGCACCGGTTCATGCCCGACTACCACGAATTGAAAGAGCTCGCCCCGCGAGACGTCGTCAGCCAGGCGATCACCGAACAAATGGAGAAAACGCAGCACCCCTGTGTGTATCTCGACCTGACTCACATGGAAGAGGCGCTTGTCGCCGAGCGGTTTCCCAACATCCGCGGAGTCTGTGCGCAGTTCGGACTCGACCTGGCCCGCGACCGGATTCCTGTCCGACCGGGAGCACACTACATGATCGGCGGCGTCGCCTTGAACAAGGACGCGGAAACGACGATCGACGGCCTGCTTGCGGCCGGCGAGGTCACCGCGTCCGGACTGCACGGCGCGAACCGGCTGGGCTCAAACAGTTTGCTCGAGGGGCTCGTCTTTGGTCGTCGAGCCGGGCAAATGGCGTCAACGCGGGCTCACGAAATTCAGGACTCGTTTCGAGCCCTGCCGGTGGATGGCGACTGGTCTCCGCCCGAGAAGGACGAGTCCGCCGAGCTGGATCTGACCGACCTGGGAAACTCACTCAATTCGCTGATGTGGCGCAACGTCGGCATCCGACGAACCGGCGAGGGTCTATCTCAGGCGACCCAGCAGCTCGATTTCTGGAACCGGTACGTTTCGCAGCGGGAGTTCCACACGACGCAAGGCTGGGAATTTCAGAACCAGCTGCTCGTCGCGCGACTGATGGCCGCCGCCGCCCAGCGCCGAACGGAAAGCCGCGGAGTCCACTCGCGATCCGACTACCCGAAAACGGACCCGGCACAGGCGCAGCATCTGATGATCGAATCGAGCGGGTAATACTTGACGGGAGGAGCCTCGCGCTTCCGTCAGGTTTCCTGTCCCTGTCAGCCGACGACGGGTCAGTCAACGACGACGGTGCCTTCGGTCGATGTCCGTTGAGCGTAAAGCTCGCTGAGTCGCGCCGTCATCGGACCGGGCTCGCCGTTGGCGATCGGGCGGCCGTCGACTTTCACCACCGAAGCGAGCTCGCCCATCGTCCCCGTGCAGAACATTTCATCGGCCCGGTAGATCTCGGTGAGAGACATGTCGCGGATGCTCAGCGGGATGTCGTTCGCCTGGCAGATTTCGATGATCGTGTCCCGAGTGATGCCCTCAGGACAGGCCACCGTGTGGCTTGTGGAAACGGTTTTCCCCTCAACGATGAAGACGTGTGTCGCGTTCGTTTCCGCGACGAAGCCACGTTGATCGAGCATCAGCGCGTCGTCCGTTCCCGCCGCGTTCGCTTCGATTTTGGCGAGGATCGACTGCAGCAGATTGTTGTGATGAATCTTCGGGTCCAGGCAGTCCGGCGAAAATCGGCGGAGGCTGCTGGTGCTGAGCGTCAGGCCGGTTCGGTCGTAAACGGGCGTCTTGTGCTCGGCCAGAACGATCAGCGTCGGCCCGGACTGGTTCAGTCGCGGGTCCATCCCCGAAGTGAGCTTCACTCCGCGTGTCAGTGTGAGGCGGATGTGAACGCCGTCCGTCATCTGGTTGGCGGCGAGCGTTTTTTTGATCTCGGCAATGATCTCGTCGTGAGACGGGATCTGCGCGAAGGCCAGTGCGAGTGCTGAACTTCTCAGCCGGTCGAGATGCTCAATGAGCTTGAAAATCCGTCCGTTGTAGACCCGCAGCCCTTCCCACACGCCATCGCCGCCCTGGACGACCGAATCAAACGGACTGATCCCCGCCTGGTCCCGATGAATCATCTCGCCGTTGATGTTGATGAGCAGGTCTTTGTTTTTCTCGTTGAACTTCTGGAGCATGTTCAGCGGCATCTTTCGTGGAAGGAGTCCGGCAATTCAAAGCGGCTCGCAGAGTACGCCACGGCAGCGAAACTCGCGACTGATGAGCCGTTCGGTCAGCGCAGTAGTAAGCCCGACGAATTTCGTCGGGCTGATTCTTTCGCGGGTGCAAGTGAGTGGCGACCGTTTTGAGCGGCGTCAGTTCGAAACGACGGCCGTCCAGACTGACACGATCGACATCGCGATCAGCGTGTAAATAAACAGTGTCGACAGCATTTTCGTGATCGCCTGGCCGGCCTTGATGTCGTCGCTTTCGAATCCGCGAATGTCCTCGTCGGTAAACGGGTCATCGGGAGCGGGCTCGGGGGCAGGCTCATTAGCGATCGCGTCTGCAGTTAATTCGGTGGCGGGAATGTCCGACATGGGACTTCTCAACCTCAAGTTCGAGTCAATGGACGTGTCTGAACGGCCCGGGATTTTTGCGGAATGACCTCGAAAAGTCGAGCGACGATTCTGCCGTCAGGAATGTGGCCGAATTCACTTCCGGATCTGACGCCGCGTACGGGGAGGGCGAGGCGAGCCACTTGCCAACCTCACGCGAGGAAATCATCATCGACTCTCGGCTGGGTCGGCGGGCTCCGGCGGAGCCATTTTCAGTCGGCGTTACGACATTCCTCCAGACCAGAAACCCAACGGAGCTTCCCATGAGCCGGTCCCTGACGAACGTGATTCTGGCAGCCGCGATTCTCCTGTGTGCGGGCGTTGCGGGCGAAGCCGCCGACTGGCCCGGGTTCCGTGGTCCCAGCGGCAACGGCGTCAGTGAGGAGACCGGTTTCCCCACAAAATGGTCGAAGGACGAGAACGTCAAATGGCGGATCGACATGCCGAACCGCGGCAACGAGAGCCCGATCGTTTCGAACGGGCACGTGTTTGCCACATCCGCAACCGAGGACGGCAAGACACGTCGCCTTCACTGCTTCGACCGGAAAGACGGCCGACAGGTCTGGGTCAAGGAAGTGAACTTTGAGGAAGAAGAAAAGACTCACCAGACCAACCCGTTTGGAGCCGCCACTCCGGCCGCCGATGGCGAAAAAGTTGTCGTCTGGCACGGCTCGGCCGGCCTGTTCTGCTACGACTTCAAAGGCGATGAACTGTGGAAGGCCGACCTCGGACCAGTCGGGCACATCTGGGGCTACGGGTCCTCGCCGGTGATCCACGAGGGGCTCGTCTTTCTGAATTACGGCCCCGGTGATCAGCAGTTTCTGGTCGCGGTCAAGCTGGCCGACGGCGAGATCGCCTGGAAAGTTGACGAGCCGGACGGCAACAACGATCGCGGCGGAAAGATGGCCGGCTCGTGGAGCACTCCGGTCATTGTCGGCAGTGGCGAGTCAACTCAGCTGGTCTGCAGCATGCCAACACGGGCCGTCGCGCTGAACGCGAAGACGGGCGACCTCCTCTGGGAATGCCAGGGCCTCGTCGGAAAAAACGGCAACCTCGTTTACACCTCGCCAGTCATCGCAGGCGAAACCGGAATCTTCATGGGCGGCTACACCGGACCGGCAATGGCCGTGAAACTTGGCGGCTCCGGCGACGTCACTGAGACGCACCGCCTGTGGCACGCCACGGAAAAGAACCCGCAACGAATCAGCTCGGGAATCATCGTCGGCGATCACCTCTTCATGGCGAACGCCGGCCCGGGAACGTTTCAGTGCATCGAAATCGCGACCGGCAAAGAGGTCTGGCAGGCCCGCGGACCGGGTGCCAATCACTGGGGACAGATGACGTTTGCCAATGGCAACCTTTACGTCACGAATCAGAGTGGAGCTACGATCGTATTCGAGCCGAATGTCGAGGCTTTCAAAGAGGTCGCCGTCAACCAGCTCGACGCGGCCAGCAATTCGACACCGGCGTTCTCTGATGGAGAAATCTTCCTGCGAACCGCGAAGAGCCTTTACTGCATCGCGGCGAAGTGACGCCTGGGCTGACGCGAAAGCCGAGCCGATCATTCCGGCCAGGCTTCCACGCAGGACGTGAGCCCGAAAAGTGCCACTCAAAAAACCGGCACGGTACCCGTCGGAATCGGGCTCCACAGAGAGGAACACAAACAAAGAACCCCTCGAAATGTCAAAGCATTCCGAGGGGTTCCCGCTGGTTCCGATTGGAGACTACCCCCGACAGGATTCGAACCGATCGACGGAACAGCCTGAACCAGCAACAGGTTACGGAAAACAGTCCAACGCACCTGGCACGAAATCCGGCACGATGGATGCGCGGGACGCGGCTTTCGAGCGGCTGGCGGCACTCTGGCCGGCACTGTCAGATGAGACCGTCGCCGCACTGGTGGCACTGGCTGAGGGAGAGTCCCGCAGTCGGGCTGCACACAATTCCTGAGGCTGCCGTTGAGCGACGCCGAGAAAGCCGAAGCCGTTCGACGATTCCTGGCGGGGAGGTAGGCTGTTTGGCGACAGGCGACGATCGGGCCGGGAATTCTGCGGGTCCTTTCCGGGCCAAAAAAGCCCGCCGCCGCCGTTTTGGCGTTTGACCTCGCAGAAAGCGTGCTCCTCTCAGGCCCGAAGATGACCGTTGACCGATTCAAGCTGATTGCAGGCCCGTACGCTCCCCCGCTGTTTGAGCTGGGCGATGTTGTCACCGATGAACTGCGGGGCGACGTTCGAATCACAGCGATCAGCGATGGCCGGATTCAGTGGCCGAAGGGGCGACGGCTCGACCAGACTGGCGGACACGCCGGCTTGGTACTCTTCGCGGATCTCGCACGGGCTGTGCGGACGGAATCGAATCTGGCCGTTTGCCACTGGTGGGGGATTACCGGGCAGACCGTAACGAAGTGGCGACGGGCTCTGGGCGTTGACCATACGACGGCGGGAACTCAATCGCTCAGGCAACAGCACGGGGCTCAGGAGTGGTTTCAGGCCGCTCGGGGCAAGGCACACGAAAAGTCCCGAAACGCAGACGCCGATCAGTCCAGGCGTGAGAAGATTGCCGAGGCCAAACGCGGAAAGAAGCGGCCGGCAAGCGTTGTTGAAGCACTGCGGAAAGCGAATCTGGGCAAGACGCTATCTGCCGAGACCAGAGCGAAAATCGGCAAAGCCCACCGGAACCTGGGCACGATTCCGCCTGCCGCTGGCGTGCCGTGGTCTGGCGAGGAAGATGCTTTGTTCCAGACTCTGTCGATCGCCGAAGTTGTCGAGCGAACGGGGCGGACGCTGGTCGCCGTTCGCATGCGACGCCGGAAACTCGGCTATCCGGACGGGCGAAGGCGGGCGACCACGGGCGGTTCCGAGTTAGGATTCCAGAATCGAAACCCTCGACAATAACGCGGGGGCGGGGGCGGTCCGCCGGTGGTGACGGGTTTGCCGAGGCCGTTCAGGCCATCATGTCGCTGCCGCTGAGCGACGCGGAGAAGGCTGAAGGCGTTCGCCGGCTGCTTGCG
>JAQBVJ010000062.1 GCA_027623235.1 Planctomycetota bacterium | reverse complement strand
CCGAATTGAATTCACAAGTGTCGCATCAAAGGTCGTGACATAGGCCGGGATATCGGAATCGTCACCAGCCGGGCCGGTTCCGACCGTGTCATTTCCAATATCGGTCGACACGATGATGCTGGTACCGTCGGCGGTGACCGAAATCACGTCATCGCTCAGGCCATTGTCGCCGCCTCGAATAACGAGCTCACCCGTCGCTGTATTCAGCTGCTGGTAAAAGTTTCCCTGGAACGACGTCGGGGTGTTGACTGTCGCCCCGAAGGCATCCTGGATGATGAGCGCGACATAATCCGTGTTGCCGTATCGACGGCTGAATTCGAAAATCGCGTTTCCGTGATCGTCGGCTCCATGAAGATTCAACGGTCCCCGGAACGAGCTGGTATAGGCAATCGGTTGAGCCGGGTCGTTTTCTGCAGCCGTGTGAACAATGCGACCTCGATCCTGCCCCCCTGGGCCACCGTTATTTGTCGTCATGAGATGAGTGACGCTTGGACCGTCAAACACGAAGTACTCACCGACTCCGCCCGCCTCTGCGTTGTCCGGGATGTTTGTATCAAACGTCAGTCCGTTAATTGGATTGTGAAGCAGTGAAACAGGGTTGCTCGTAATCCCGAGGACGTGGGTCAATTCAAGATTGAAGACGGTATAGAAATCCGCCAGACCGTCAGCGGGGCTGGCAGCGGTCGTGTCGGCCGTAAATGCGTGCTGGATCATCCCGTCAAATTCAACGTTGTCGAACGGCCTGGGATCCAGATACCAGCCGCCTCCGTCTCCCAGTCCGTCGGCATTGAGGTCGTTCCCGCGGTTCAACGTGACATTACCGGATGTCGGATACCCGTTGGCATCGAAGCCGGTCCCGGCACCACCACCGAAGCCAGTTCCCCCTGCGCTCATGTTGACGACAATGTCGATGTTGTTTCCGCCACCCGGACGGTTCCAATCGACGATGATGTCTTCCCACTGCTGAATCACAGCATCGACCACGCCGCGAGCGACATTGGCATTCGCGCCGAAAGTCGATCCAAATTCGTCGGTGTCGTTGAGCGCGTTGCCACGATTGGTCCAGGTGATCGTCGAAAGAAGTGTCCGATCCTCGAGCGATTCCAGGCGGTTCGGGGCCGGTGAGGCCTTTCGAGCGGCGGAACGGGTTCGGGACCGGTTGCTCGACTTGCGGATACGGGACCGGACGGAACGAAGCCAGGGAGTCAGAAACATGGGGTGAGCCCTGTCGTGGAATGAGTAAAGACGACCGGATCGGATTTAGGTCAGGAAATCAGCGCAGTCTGCGCAGATTAAGCTTGCCAACGTACCTGGCTTCCCCAGCAAACGCAAAGCGGGGTTTCGGGCTTTGGCTGCTCATCTGAACGAGCCTGTGGAAGTCTAAGGAATTGTGCTGCCGTACCGGCTAGTCAGGTACTTTCGGGTTAGGCAGTGAGACACCACAGGCAGTCGGTCATGGACGGTTCGGAATGGCTGGCAGTTCCCGGAAAACCAGGGCATCGCCGGACTCCGATTCGTCGTAAACCATTTCCAATCAGAGTTTTAAGAGACATTCACCTGTGAAATCGCTCGAGAGACTGCCTCCCTGGAGATTCCGCGCGTAGATCTGCCTCCGCCACTCCACCTGGAGAGTAGCCCCCAAAATCGCATCGTGCGGCAATTCCTGCCGCGGTGGTTTCGGATTCCGGCGACGGTTATACTTTGCTGCTTAGTTATTCCGGGGGAAGGGGATACGACCCAGCGACGTCCTCGCCAGCCCTCTCCGGCTCCGCGAGGCGCGAAGCACTCCTGATGCCGGTCCTGACGGAATTTCCCGATTTGTGGTCGGGACCGTCGATTCTGCGATCAGGGAAGAGGAAGTTGATCAGGAACCGAACAAGATCGCTTCCCGGCGTTCAGATTGTTTCGTGCGGCACGTACGTCCCGGATCTGGTGATTTCGAATCAGCAGCTCGAAACCGAACGTGGTTTCGACCCGGAATGGATCGAGCAGCGTACGGGAATCCTTTCACGCCGGTACGCGCCGGAGGGGCAATCGACGAGCGATCTCGCCGTCGAGGCAGCTCGTCGCGCGATCCAGCGAGCGGAAGTCGACCCGGCTGAGATCGATCTGCTTCTGGTGGGAACCTTTACGCCGGATTTTCTTTGTCCGTCGACAGCGTGTCTCGTGCAGGATCAGCTCGGGCTGGATTGCCCGGCGGTCGATCTCCAGGCGGCCTGTTCGGGGTTCATGTACACGCTCGTGACCGGGGCACAATTTGTCGCGACCGGAAACAGCCATCTGGCGCTGCTCATCGGAGCTGACTGCAACAGCCGCATCGTCAATCCGAATGACCGGACCATCGCCCCGTTGTTTGGTGACGGAGCGGGGGCCGTCATCATGAAAAAGGGTGAGCCCGATCAGGGTCTCGTCTGTTACCAGCTTGGTTCCGACGGCAGTGGCGGCCCGCTTCTGGAGTGCACCAGCGGAGGAACCCGGGTTCCCACGACCGCGGAAGCTCTGGCCACTGGCAGCCACTTTCTGCAGATGGACGGGCGAAACGTCTTCAAGTGGGCGGTGCGGACGGTCGACGAGTCGATCGAGCTGATCCTGGAACAAGCCGGAGTCGCGGCGAAGGACGTGTCCCTTTTCCTGATTCATCAGGCGAATATCCGGATCGTGGATTCGGCGATGGAGAAACTCGGAATTCCCCGCGACAAAGTCATCGTGAACATCGACCAGTACGGCAACACGTCGGCCGCTTCGATTCCTCTGTGCCTCGACGATGCGATTCAGGCCGGCAAAGTCAAACGAGGCGACCTCATCCTGATGTGCGGTTTCGGAGCGGGACTGACCTGGGGCACCGGACTGTTCCGCTGGTAATGCCGAGGGACGCACCTCCGAAACCTGAAGCGTGAGCGAAGGCGGGAGTCGATCGACGCTCGTGCCTGGCTTGCGGCAACGTCAAGCCAGTTCAGCGAGCATTTCCATTGAACTCTCCTCTCCGATTTGGCGAATCTGAACGGGCGGCGGCCGCGAGGCTCATCGAGCTTGCTCTCGCAGAAGACCTCGCCGGGGCGAGCGACCTGACCTGCGACGCGCTCATCTCGCCGGAAGACTGCGCCGAGGTACACGTCGTCGCGCGGCAGCCGGGAGTTGTCGCCGGTTTGCCGATCGGAGATCTCGTCTACGAGCGGCTCGACCGAGTCGTCGGCTGGGTGCCGGAAGTCAAAGACGGCGCGTTCGTTCAACCGGGCGATGTCGTTGCGAGGGTCTCGGGGCCGCTGGCTGGACTGCTCACCGGCGAGCGAACCGTCCTCAACTTTCTGACTCACCTGAGTGGCATCGCGACGCAGACGCGCGAGTACGTCGAGGCTGTTCGCGGTACGAATGCCGTCATCCTGGACACCCGCAAGACTCTGCCCGGCTGGCGGACACTCGCAAAATACGCGGTGTGGGCCGGCGGCGGAACGAACCATCGCATGGGTCTCTACGATGGCGTCCTGGTCAAGGACAATCACATCGCCGCCTGGTCTCAGCAGATTGGAAACTCGTCGCTGGCCGAGGCGGTCAAGCAGGCACGCGAATCCGCGCCGGGGCGAGCGGTCGAAATTGAAGTCGACACGCTGGAACAGCTTCGCGACGTGCTCAACGGTCACCCTGACATCGTTCTGCTTGACAACATGACGACGGACCAACTGCGAGAGGCCGTTCAGATTCGCGACGCGTCCGCGCCAGGCATTCTTCTCGAAGCTTCGGGAGGAATCTCGCTGCTGACGGTTCGAGGCGTCGCGGCGACCGGCGTCGACCGAATCAGCATCGGAGCATTGACTCACACGGTGCCGAACTTCGACCTCGGCTTCGATTTTCATCGAGCTGGCTGAGGACTACGCTGACGCGCACATCGCCGAAACGATGACACAATCAAACGGTCACGACCGGACGCCATGACCGAACCACAAGCCATCGAGGAACTTCGGCGGCGGTACGACCAACTCAATCCGAAACGCATTCGTACTGACGCGAACCTGCAGAACGCGCGGAAGCGACTGGAAGAACTCAAAGACCAGGCTCGAAAAGAATTCGGGACGGACTGTCAAACACATCTGGAGAACCCGATGACAAGAATCAATCGACGCCGTGCTTTGTCCCGAATTGGTGCTGTTGCCGGCGCGTCGCTCATCGCTCCGCGATTTACGGCGGCTGCCGGAGTCGCCGATCAGTACGCCGCTCTGGAATCGGGAAAGTACCTCTCCGATCTGAAGGCCCTCGCCAAGGTCGAGCACAAAACCGTTTTTACCGAAGGTCCGACCGTCGACCGCGCGGGCAACGTTTTCTTCACGAACGTTCCGGCCGACCACATCATGAAGTGGGACGGAGAAACGTTGAGTGTGTGGCGGGAGAATTCGAACAAGGCCAACGGATTGTACTTCGAACCGGACGGCAGTCTGCTGGCGTGTGAAGGGGGAGCCAGCCGAGTGACCCGCACCGACATGAAGTCAGGAAAGATTTCCGTAGTCGCTGATCAATTCAACGGGTTTCCGTTCGCGGCTCCGAACGACCTCTGCGTCGATGGGAAAGGGCGAATTTATTTCACGTCGCGGCCCGGTGTTGAGGATCCGAAGAAGGGCAATGTGAATGCGGTGTACCGGATCGATCGGGACGGCTCTGTCGATCAGATCCTGGCCTCGCCTGATATTCACATGCCGAACGGGATCGTGACTTCGCCCGACGAGAAGACGCTGTACCTCATCGAGGCGCACCCGGATGCGGACCGGAACCGCAACATCCTCGCCTTCGATCTGAACAACGACGGCTCGGTGAGCAACCGTCGAACTCACATCAATTTTTATCCCGGCCGCAGCGGAGATGGGATGTGCATCGACTCGGAAGGCAATCTTCTGGTCGCGGCGGGTCTGCATAAAACGCGAAAGACCAGCGAGACGCTCGACACGAAACCGGGCATCCACCTGGTCTCGCCGCAGGGCAAACTGCTGGCCTTCATGGAGACGCCCGAGGACACGATCACCAACTGCTCGTTCGGCGGGCCGGACCTGCGGACGCTGTACGTCGCCTGCGGAACGCTGCTGCTGAGTCTTCGGACGCGGATACCCGGAAAGGCCTCGTACCGGCCGAACGAGTGAGCTGGCAGAAGCGATGACATCACAAGCGGTTTCCGAAAATTCGACGATTCAGATCGGCTCGCGAGTTCTCTCGTCGAGGTACTTCCTGGCGCCTCTCGCCGGGTACACGCATCTGGCGTTTCGGCGTGCGCTGAGGGAACTCGGAGGGCTCGGGCTGGCGACGACGGATCTCGTCCACGCCACGGCACTCGTTTCTCTGAATCGGAAATCGCTGGAGCTGATTGAAACTCACGCGAAAGACAAGCCGCTGTCCATTCAGATTTTCGGCAGTCAGCCGGAGGCTCTGGCGAGTGCGGCGCGGTGGCTCGAAGACCGGGGTTACGGCGGAGTCGACATCAACATGGGCTGCCCGATGGCCAAGGTGAACGGCCAGGGCGGTGGAGCTCGAATCGCGTGCGAGGCCGATTCGGCATGCCGACTGGTCGAGCGGGTTGTCAACGCGGTCGACGTTCCGGTCACCGTAAAAATGCGTCTCGGATGGGATTCCGACTCGATCACCGCGCCGGAGCTTGCGGCGGCGTTTGAAGATCTCGGAGTCGCGGCGATCACTATTCACGGCCGGACGCGAGCTCAGGGATTTCACGGTGCGGTCGATCACGAAGGCATCCGAAAAGTCGTCGAGGCTGTCCGCGAAATTCCCGTCGTCGGCAACGGAGATGTACGGTCAGTCGAAGACGCGTTCGCGATGCGGCGGGAAACGGGATGCCATGCCGTCGCGATCGGTCGGGGAGCCATGCTCGACCCGTGGATTTTCCGAAAGATTGAGCAGGCAGTCCGAGGCGAGACTCCCGACGAGCCGTCTCCGGACGAGCAGATTGATTTTCTCCGTCGCCACTTCTGGTTGATGACGGCTCAGCACGACGACTACGCCTGCACGCTGTTCCGAAAATTCGCCGGCTGGTACGGAGCAAAGCTCGGCGTGCCTGAAGATCTGGAAACACGTCTGCGAAAATTCCAGTCGTTCGACGAGTTCGAATCGATCGTTGCCGAAATCCGAACGCGACACGGCGAGCGGGAATCGTCGGTCGCGACGGCGCTCATCAAAGTTCCCAACGGACCGGTCGAGCGATGGTGAGCCGTCCGGCAGCGAAAATCCCGCGGGCCGAATCCCGGGCCGCCGATTAAACTCTTTGCGGTGACGTTTCAGACTCGGCGGCCGTGCTGTGCGTTTTGTGGTTTTCGCTGGTTGAAGGACGACTCGTTGACCGTTACCGCCGTCACTCTGATTCTGACTTCGGCGTTGATCCACGCGATCTGGAATTTGATGGCCAAACGCGCGGGCGGGGGCGGGGCAGCTTTCGTGTGGCTCTTTACCGGTTGCGGGTCCGCGCTGCTCTGGCCGATCGCCATTTATGTCTGGCTGAACAGGCAGGCGGACATCGGATGGACCGGAGCCGGATTCATTTGCGGCACGGCGGTGCTCCATCTGCTGTATTTTCTTGTTCTGCAGCGTGGTTACCGGTCCGGAGATCTCTCGCTTGTGTATCCACTGGCTCGAGGAACCGGTCCGACACTCTCGACAATTCTGGCCGTCATGATTCTTGGCGAGCGACCTTCCGTAGCGACCGCCTTCGGACTGGTCCTGGTCGTCGCCGGAGTTGTGCTGCTGACCTGGCGACGGGGGCCGCGCGAGTCCGATGAGAAAACTCGATCAGCCATCAAGTGGGGACTTCTTTGCGGAGTCTGCATTGCCACCTACAGCGTGTGGGACAAGTACGCCGTCAGTGAAGCCGGTGTGCCGCCGATTCTGCTGGAGCTGTTTACCAATCTCGGCGTGTGCCTGATGCTGACTCCGCACGTGTTGTCACGAAAGGACGAAGTCCGCCGCGTGTGGAAAGAGCATCGGCGCGAGGTGATCGGCGTCGCGATTCTCGCACCGCTGTCTTACATCATGATTTTGACCGCGATGTCATTCACGCCGCTCAGTTCGGTAGCCCCCGCACGCGAGATCAGCATTCTGTTCGGCGCAGTTCTGGGTGCGAGGTTCCTCGGCGAAGAGCACACGACACGGCGACTCATCGCGGCAGGGCTGATGGTCAGCGGAGTCGTCCTGCTGGCTTTCGGGTAGGAGGTTACGAGTACCTCTCGCGAAGAATTTTCGCCGCAGCGACCTGATTCTTGAGCTTCAAGTAAACCTCATCAACGCTCACGACGGCGGCCGAGCCGGGCGCGAATCCGCATTCCGGGTTCAGCGTGATTCGTTCCGGGGCCACGTGCTGGAGTGCCTGTTCGACGCGCGCCACGATTGTCTCGACCGAGTCGACCAGGCCGGGCAGTGTGCTCACGCAGCCCAGACCGATCTCGACGTGTTCAGGGAGTTCTCGAAAGACGGACATCTCTCCCGAGCCCGGAGTCGTGAACTCCATCGTGATGTGCCCGACGTCGAGTCTCTTCAGCTGCTTCATGATCGGCTCGTAGCCGCCCTGGTGCTGAGCTTCGCCACGAGCCCGCGCGCCGGCCCGCCGACAGAGATGAACGGCGAGTCGGACATCGTCGAATCCCGCGACGACCTGGTTGTCCATGTCGACAGCGAAGTCCGCAGCCTGATCGGGATTCTCATAACCCGAACGGACATCCGGATCGACGAACAGACACAGATGCGGGTCGTCGACCTGGATGATGGAAACTCCCTCATCGCGCAGCGCTTCAATTTCTGCCCGGAGGATCGGAACGCAGTCTCGGACGAAGGCTTCCCGGGTGGGGTACGCTTTGGACGAGACCGACTCGTCCCACATGCGTTCTCCGAGGAGGGCGGGCGCCGGAAGCGTGGCTTTGATCTGGCGATTGGTCAGCTTCTTCAGGAACGCAACTTCCTTTGCGATGAAGCCGGGCTGCTTCGGCGAGAGCTTGTCGACGACAACAGTCCATGGTCGTCCGTCGGCCGGATTCGTGCTCAGTTCGAATCCGTGGGCCAGTTCAGCGATGACTCCGATATAGGATTTCCGCCACCACTCGCCATCGGAAATAACGTCGAGCCCCGCGGCTTCCTGCAGCGCGACCACAGACCGAATGGCCGCGCCCATCAGTCGTCGATACTCGTCGTCGGAGTACGGGCAGTCGTCGGCGATCAGATCTTTGACGAAGTCAGGACGAGGCATTGAGCCGATGATCGATGCCGGAAAAAGAATCTTGTCGGCCATGACCGGTCTCCGTTTGAGCTAATTCGGAAGATGTCGCGACGTCCAGAACTGTCGCGCGTATTCAAAATCCTGTTGGGTGTCGACTTCGATATAGCCGCCGGGCGTGTCGACATGGACCATTCGCTGGCCCACTTCGATCATGTCCTGCAGCAGGTGGATCAAGTACGCCTTCTCGAAAACTTTCGCTTCACGGAACGGGCGGCCGGCGAATTCTTCGCGGCGTTTGTGGTAGTGGCTTTTGAATGCCGCTGCACCGGCTGCGGAAAATTTTGCCAGGCCGATGAATTCTCCGTGAGCCGCCTCTTCAGAGATCTGTCTGTGAACGCGCGTGACGGCGCCTTTCTGGACGGTCACTTTTTCGGCATCGTCACTGGGGTGTTCCGTACGTTGTTCGTAACGCACGAGCCATTCGCTGTCGACGCCGAGAGCGATGTCCTCGCCACTGCTCAGGACGTCGGCGACGATTTTCGGCGTGAACAGGATGTCCGAGTAGCAGCACATGAAGGGCTCATCCATCAGGTCCTCTGCGTAAAGCAGCGACGCAAGGATGTTGTTGTTCGGCCAGTCGGTGTTGTGCCGGTAAGTAAAATCCGGATAAGCCTCCTGGACGCAGTCGATCCGGTAGCCGCCAATGAAGGCGATCTTGTCGATGCCGTTCTGACGGAACGCGTCGACGGTCCAGTCGAGCAGCCGGCGGCCGTCGACCTCGGCAAAGCACTTGGGAGTGTCCGCGGTGGTGGGCATCAGCCGGCTGCCTCGTCCAGCTCCAATAATGACAACCTGCATTTCGTTACCGTTCGTCGGTGAGGATCATGAGGGAAGAAATCAGTGCGACGCCACAGCCACCAAGTCCGACTGCCAGGGCCCATGTGACCTGTCCGCCGAAGCTGACTGCGTAGTTCGAAAAGAAATAGACAATCCCCAGACCTGCAAATGTTGCTGAGAAAATCGCCACTCGTCGATACACAAATGCCGCGAGCATCATGAGCAGTCCGCCTGCCAGTCCGAGCGTGACATCAAGGGGCGCGGCTTCCGCGAGCAGCGCCGCCAGGATCGCCACCATTCCGGCCGTCCCTGCGAGTTTCGGAGCAACCGACGGCAGGAAGCCGACTCGATCAGACGTCGCGTTCCACAAAAGTGCCACGCAGGCCGCGGCCGCAAACGCCCAGCCGGCCCAGATCCAGATCGCAAGCTGCCAGCCACCGTTCGCCTCGTCGGAAAAGTAACCCGTCACGACATCGCCCGTCGCCGCTCCCATGTATCCCACAAAGTTGACGAAGCCAGCGGCTGCGGCAGTGGTGCCTCGATGAGCCAGATCGGCAGGAGCTGTCCCGACAAGCAGCACCTGCGGGCCGTAAATGCAGAAGCCGAGCAGAACCAGCAGCACACAGAGAACTGGCGTCGCCCACGAAGCGGTGCTGCGTGCGACGACTTCGTACAACAGCGTCAAAACACCCAGCAGAACGAGGAGGCCGAAGATGACGGGAACTCGGCGACTGTTGAAAAAACGGTCGGTCGCCCAGCCGGACAGATACGCACCGGCCGCCGCTCCCGGAGCGATCAGGCAATACTTCAGACCCGACTTGCCGATCGTGCTTCCCTGGATCTCAACCAGATGCGTAAGCCCCCAGTCGAGGAACCCGTACCGGCAGGCGTTCAGCAGTCCGAGCGAAATCCCCAGCAGCCACAGTCCAGGATTAAAGAGTGTCAGATAAAGATTCTCGCGGAAGGATCTGCGCTCCACGACCGGCGCCGCAACGCCTTCCGAACCAGAGGCAACCGGTGCGTCCGGCGACTCACGCAGCAGCACAAGCATCCCGATTCCGCAAAGAGCCAGCATCACCGACGGAACGTAAAGCGCACCTCGCCAGCCGAAGTACTTGACCGACTGGCTGGCAATCACGTAAGTCAGGCCGAGCGTAATCTGATAGCCGGTCCCGATGATGCCGAGCACTTTTCCCCGGCTCGTAATCGGAAACCAGTTTCCGATCACCCGCATGCACGGCGTCCAGCCAAGCGACTGGCAATAACCGTTACACGCCCACACAAACAGCAGAAAGAAGAACCCGCTGCTCAACCCGAAGGCGACGTTCAGCGCGGCCGAGCCAAACATCCCGATCGCCAGCAGAAGCCGCGGCCGGAACCGCTCAGAGAACTGCCCGTTGATCAACTGCCCGATGCCGTAAGCCATTTTGAGCGACGCGAGAATCCAGCCGACTTCCTCGCCGCTGAGACCCAGTCCGCCGACCGACTCTGCCGACTTCATACCAGTGACCGCAGCCGACAGGTTGGTCCGGCAGAAATAGAACGCACCGTACGTGAACCAGAGGGTCCACATCACGGTATTCCCGCCGTGAATCGGCAGAGACTCACGCGGGGCGGATGACGCCTGATCGGAACTGGCCAAGAGAAACTTCCCTCATGGAAGTGATTGAGTCCGGCCAGAGTGATCGATCGGCGAAACCAATTCAACGCGCGGCCAGTGGGTGGGGCCGTCTCGAGTGTTTGAATTCGGCCGCTGTTCAGCAGCGCCACAAATCAACGAGAGACGCGGCTGCCACTGGCTGTTCGAATTCCTGTCCGCTTGAAACAATGCGTGCGGACTCTGCGACCTGTATTTGAACTGGATTTGGACATGTCACTGTTCCGTAGCGGCCTTGCCGTGATCGTTGCTTTTCCTCTCGCCATCGCCGCCGCCGGGGAGCCACTTGTGGTGATCCCGGCCGAAGTCGAGCTGACCGGTCCCGAAGCGCGGCAACGACTCCTGGCTGAGAGAATTGTCGACGGTCGTCTGATCGGCCAGGCGGCTGACGCGGAGTGGTCGTCGTCCAACGAGTCGGTTGTCGTCGTGGAAGACGGCGTCGTCGTTCCAAAGTCGAACGGAGCCGCCACTGTGACAGTCAAAGCCGGCGGTCAAAGTGCGTCGGCGAAAGTCACGGTGACCGACTTCGAACGACCGCACCACTGGTCGTTCCAGAATCACGTCCTGGCCGCCTTCGCGAAGGCAGGCTGCAACTCGGGCGCGTGTCACGGAGCCCTGTCCGGCAAGGGCGGATTCAGACTCACGCTGCGAGGCTACGACCCGGCGACGGATTTTCACACGATCGCGAAACAGGCGCGAGGCCGCCGGATCGAATTGTCGGATCCAGGCCGCAGTCTGATCCTCGCCAAGCCGACCGGAGCCCTGCCTCACAAAGGTGGCTTGAGATTCGAGACAGACTCGCTGAACTACCGCGTCATTTCCGAATGGATCGCCGACGGGGCCGCGCCACCGAGTGAGACCGACCCGACTGTCAAACGGCTTGAAGTGCTTCCCGAAAACGTGCGGCTTGGCGTGGGGCAGACGCAGGATTTCATCGTGAGAGCTCACTACTCCGATGGACATGCCGAGGATGTCACGCAGTGGGCGAAGTTCACATCGGCCAACGAAGCCGTCGCGAGTGTCGACAGAAACGGGACCGTTTCCGTCACCGGACATGGCGAAGGAGCTGTCTCCGTCTGGTTTGCTTCCCGGATCGTGATCTCCAGAGTCACCAGTCCTTACCCGTTTGAGGTTCCCCCTGCCGTTTATGAAAAAGAGCCCGCTCGAAATCTCCTCGATGAAATGATCCTTGCGAAGCTGCAGGACCTGCGGCTTCGCCCGTCACCTCAGTGCAACGATTCTGAGTTCGTGCGGCGAGCGTTCCTCGACACGATCGGCACGCTGCCGACTGCCGAGGAAGTTCGGACATTTCTCGAAGACAGCTCGGCCGACAAACGCGACCAGTTGATCGAGGCACTTCTCGCCCGTCCGGAATTTACCGACTACTGGACTTACCGCTGGAGCGACGTCCTGCTGGTCAACGGGCGACTGCTGCGGCCACAGGGGGTCGAGGCTTATTACAAATGGATTCACAACGAAGTGAAGCAGAACACGCCGTGGGACGAGTTTGCCCGCAAGATTGTGACTTCAACCGGCAGTTCGATCGAAAATGGAGCGACGAACTTTTTCGCTCTGCACCAGGACCCGGAGAATATGGCGGAGAACGTCAGCCAGGCGTTTCTCGGCCTGTCGATCGCCTGTGCGAAGTGCCACAACCACCCGCTCGAAAAATGGACCAACAATCAATACTACGCCTTCGCGAATCTGTTTTCGCGCGTCCGTGCAAAAGGCTGGGGCGGTGACTTCCGCAGCGGCGACGGCATTCGGACTTTGTATGTCGCGCCGCACGGCGAACTGGTCCAGCCGCTGACCGGCAAGCCGCAGCCCCCGACACCGCTCGACGGCGAACCCATCCCGTTTGAGTCGACTGACGACCGGCGCATTCAGATGGCGAAGTGGCTCACCAGTCCAGAGAACCCGTACTTCGCGCGGTCGATCACGAATCGAGTCTGGGCCAACTTCTTTGGCGTCGGCATCGTTGAGGAAGTCGACGATCTCCGCCGCTCTAACCCGGCCAGCAACGAAGAACTTCTTTCGGCCACGGCGGACTACCTCGTGAAAAACAAATACGACCTGAAGTCGCTCATGCGGCTGATTCTTCAGTCGAATTCGTATCAGCGCTCGAGCCTTCCGCTCGACGAAAACCGCGACGAAGCCCGATTCTACTCGCGCTACTATCCGCGGCGGCTGATGGCCGAAGTCATGCTGGACGCCATCTCCCAGGTGACCGACGTGCCGACCGCGTTTACCCACATCGGTTTCCCGGGCGGCGACCGTCAGGAAACGAAGATTTATCCCAAAGGCACGCGAGCCATCCAGCTTCACGACTCGGCTGTTGAGTCGTACTTCCTCAAAACATTCGGCCGGAACGATCGAGCCATCACGTGCGAATGCGAGCGGTCTGACGAGCCCAGCATGGTTCAGGTTCTGCACATCGCCAACGGAGACACAGTCAACGGCAAGTTGAAAGAGAAAGAAAACCGCATCTCAAAGCTGCTTGCGGAAGGCAAAACCGATGCGGTGCGTATCGAGGACATTTTCCTCGTCGCGCTGTCTCGGTTCCCAACGACCGCCGAGCGGGAATCCATGCTCGCGGCGATCGCTGAGGTTCCCGTCGACAATGCAGAGCAACGGCGGCTGGTTTACGAAGACATCATCTGGAGCCTGCTGAGCACACGCGAGTTTCTGTTTAATCACTGAAGTCGCAGAGTGGACGATTTTTCGGCCGACGGACAAGGGAGCCATCGACGATGCCTGTAAGACTGCTCTTCCGAGTGCTGGTGGCCGCGTTTTGTTTGACTCTGACTGGCTGCGGCGACGGCCCGTCTCATCCCGTCGATTCGGCCGCGAGTGACAACCGCGCTTCGTCGAAGGAGACGCCTGTGGAACAGGTCACTCGGCCTGCTTCGCCGAATCCGGCAGTGGAACCCGCCGCGACAAAATCCGATGTTGCGGTCACGGTCCTTCAAGGTGGGCCAAAGGCTCCGGGGCAAAGTGAGTCCGTCGGCGATCATCGCTCGCAGCGAATCCTCGTCACCGGCGCGAAGACGCAGGAGGAATTCGGGGCAGCGGTCCAACAGGCGTTTGAGACTCTTGCGGACGAAATCGAAGCCGCCGACAAGGCCTCAAAAAACAAACGCGTTGAAGTGATCGCCTATGACAATCTCATTGATGCGGACGCGCGGGACGTTTACACGCTGCACGCTTTCAGCACGGTTGGCCCGGAAAAACCAAACTGGGAAACGGCTCAACTGGACTGGCGATGGCGGCTTCCCGAGTTTCGCCCGACCGAAAAGTGGCTCCGCATTCACGCGGACTACCGCAAACTGCGAGCCACCGTTGAGAAACTGTCGGACGCTCAGAAAGAGGTCTGCATGCAGCACGAGCTGAGCGATGACGAATTCATCGAGCTTCACGCTTACATGATGATGTGGCATTCCGGACTGGCACCGGAGGGCGACCAGCTTGAAGAATGGAAGACAGCACTGCAAAAGAAGCAGGGACAGGACTGAGCCGCGACGGCGGTCAGCTCGAATTCGCTTCCGCGGTCGCCTGTCGGGCCTGAAGGACTGCTCGGCGTTTGGCGGCGATTCTCTTGACGACTTCATCCGCGATCACGCCGATGAGAATCACCATCCCGATGACTGTCGGCTCCAGCTGATCGTCGATGCCGAGCATGCTGATTGAGTTCATCAGAAGCCGCATCAAAGCGGCTCCCAGGGCGATCCCGAAGATCGATCCCTCGCCACCTCTTAAACTGCAGCCACCGAGCACGGCCGCGGCGATGGCGTAGAGCTCGTAAAAGTTGCCGAAGCTGTCAGGCTGAATCGAACCGTAATCCAGAGCGAACATCAGCCCGCCCAGTCCGGAGATCAGCGAGCAGATCACGTAGGCCACGATGATCATCGCCGTCGTGTTGATCCCGCTGAATCGTGCCGCCTGCTCGTTGCGGCCGAGGGCCAGCAGGTAGCGACCGTAAATCGTCTTGTTGAGGAAAATCGCCGCAAGGATTCCCAGCACAACAAAGATCAGAAATGCGACGGGAATTTGCTTTGCTCCGGGAAGTCCCTCACAACCAGGTAGCTGCGAGACCTTGCCAACCAGCAGCTTCAGGTTTTCGAACTGTGGCTCGCCGTACCCCATCGTTTTATCGGCAACCATCCAGCGGGCGAGGCCGCGATAAATCATCAGGCCGCACAACGTCACAACGAAGGGTTGCAGTTTCAATTTCGTAATGAGGAGTCCGTGACTGACTCCGGCGGCCAGGGAAATCGCAAAGATCGCCAGAAGCCCCACAGCCAGAGGCATCTCTTTTGTGATCACGAGAAACGGAAACGTGATCGCGACCAGACCAATCAGCGAACCGATCGAAAGATCGATGCCGCCGGTGATGATCACAAAGGCCACGCCAATTCCGATGATCCCGTACAGAGCACTTCGTTCAACGAGGTTGAACAGGTTGTACGCGGAGATGAAGCTCGAACTGCCGAGTGCTGTCGCCAGAAAGACGAACAGCAGAATGCAGAGGATGCCGATGTTTTTTTTCATCAGGATGACTCGATGTCGATACGCGTTCGAAGTGCTCGAAACTCGATACTAACCCGAAGCGTGAGCGAGGGCGAAGGTCGAGCGACGCGCACACTCGCTCACGCGTCGGGTTACTTTTCATTTCCGCTACGTCACTGAGATTTCGGCGACGTTTCCTGTGGCCAGCTGCATGATGGCTTCCTCGCTGAGTTCGTCGCGTTTCAGCTCACCGGAAATCCGGCCCTCGTGCATGACCAGCGTCCGGTCGGACATGCCGAGAATTTCTTCCATCTCGCTCGACACGAACAGGATCGCGACACCCTGCTCGGCCAGTTCTTCCATGAGAAGGTAAATCTCCTGTTTGGCCCCGATGTCGATGCCGCGGGTTGGTTCGTCGAGCAGAAGCACTTTCGGTTTCATCGCCAGCCACTTGCCGAGCACGACCTTCTGCTGGTTGCCGCCGGAAAGGTACTGCACGATCTGCCGCTCGCTGGGTGTCTTGATCCGCAGCCGACGGATCATCTCTTCTGTGTCGTCACCTTCCTGCAGATTGTTGAGAAAGCCGAATCTCTTCTGGTGCTTCTTCAAGCCGGGCAGGCCAATGTTCTGCCGGACGGCCATCTCCAGCACGATGCCCTGCTGCTTGCGGTCTTCCGGTGCGAGGGCGATGCCGGCCTGAATCGCGTCGAACGGGCTGCTCAGTTGGACTGGCTTTCCGGCAATTTCAATGGTGCCAGAGACGGCGGCGTCGACACCGAACAGAACGTGGAGCATCTCGGTCCGGCCCGCTCCAACGAGACCGGAGACTCCGACAATTTCACTCGCCCGGACGGAGAAGCTCAGCTTATGCCCGAGGTTCGCCGGCGTCTCAAGGCCTTTGACTTCGAGTGCCACCGCTCCCGGTTCGTGCGGCTTCCGTGCGTAAAACTGCGAGATGTCGCGGCCGACCATCAGCTGAACCATGCGGTTGTGGGAGATCGATTCGCGTTTCAGATCGCCAGCGTTCTCTCCGTCACGGAACACAGTGACTCGATCGGCAAGCTCCTTCACTTCGCCCAGGCGATGCGAGATGTAAATGACGCTGACGCCGCGCGACCGCAGATCCTTGACGACCTCAAACAGCCGCTCCGTTTCGTGCTGCGACAGGCTCGACGTCGGCTCATCCATGATCAAAACACGAGCGTTGATCGACAGAGCACGTGCAATCTCGACGAGCTGCTGCTGGCCGATCGGCAGGTGCTCAACGATCGTGTCGGGCGAAACGTCGAGGCCGACGCGTTTGAGCAGATCGACCGAGTCCTCGCGAATCTTCGCCTTATCGATGAAGCCTCGTTTGAGCGGCTCGCGGCCCAGAAAAATGTTGGCTCCGACGTCAAGGTTGTCGGAGAGGTTGAGTTCCTGATGGATCAGAGCGATGCCGTGTTTTTGTGCGGTCAGCACTGAATCGAGTCGGACCTCGGCGCCATCGACGGAGATGCTTCCTTCGTCGGGTTCCTGCACGCCCGCCAGGATTTTCATCAGCGTGCTTTTGCCGGCTCCGTTTTCACCGATCAGCGCGAGAACTTCTCCCCGGCCCAGCGTCAGATTGACATGACGGAGCGCGGTGACACCGGGAAACCGTTTGGTAACTCCGGCAACTTCGAGCAGCGGTTTTTCGTTCGGTTCGGTCATGGCAGGGATGTGCGACTCCTGGCCGAGTCGTTGATTGACCTCCCTGCAGATGCAAACGCGGCGAACGGCTCGCCCAGTCTGTTCCGGAAAAACCGAACGGGCCGCAATCCTGCGAACCGTTCTGAATGCACAGTCTCGCCAGTCTGGCTACTGACGATCAATGACTTCCTGGCTCATCGTATCGAGTCGGATCGTGGCTCCGATCCAGCAGTTCGTCGATCACTCCCTGTCGTCGCTGCCGGGCGTTTGCCTGGCCGAGTCGTCCAACAAAAATCATGACTTTGCCACCATCCGGCATCGCCTCTTTAATCAGCTTGCCGCACTCTCGCCCGGCCGTGTAGTTGTCCATGCCGATGTAACACAGCCGCTTGCTTTTGGGGGCGTCCGAGTCCTGGGTAATCAGGTTCGTGTTGTCCGAGATTTCGTCGAGCAGATCCTGCTGGTTGTCCGGGTCGATTGGACTGATCGCGATGCCCTGAATCCCCTTGGCCAAGGCGTCCTGGCACATCCGCTTCTGATCTTCGACGCCGTTCGGCGGCATCAAAACTTCGACCGCCGCGTTGAATTCTTTCCCGGCGTCTTTCGCGCCTTTTTCGGCGATCACCCAGAACGAGGCGATCCCGTTTGTGACATAGGCGACTTTGGGTTGATCTCCCGCTGCTTCGTCCTTCTTTTTCGTTGAGGCCTCGCCGCCCTTGTCTTCGGCCGTCAGTTTCTTGAGGTCTGCCCAGAACGATTCGACGTTGTCCTTCCGAATACTGCGAGCCGGGATGCTCAGAAATCCGCCTTCGGGGATGACGGATTTATCACCTCGCTGCAGACCAGCAAGGACCCGGACAGACTCGTAACCGTACTTGTACGGGTCCTGGACGACGGTGCCGTAAACTTCGCCATCAACAATTCCCTGCAGCGTACCGGCTTCTTCATCGAAGCCGACGACCTTGATGTCTCCAATCTTTCCCGCTTCCCGCACCGCGTCCAGGATCAGCGGCGGGTTGTACGCGAACAGGCCAACCATGCAGCCCAGATCGTCGTACTTGGCGATCGCATCCTGAGCCTGAGCCTTTGCCTTGCCAAAGTCGAAACCATCGGTTCGAGTATCAAGAATCGTGTACTTGCTGTTTTCCGCTGCACCAGTTCCGGTGTCAGTCGAGCTGGTTTCATCCTCGCCACCGCAGCCCGCGAAGCTGAAGGCGAAGACGGGAAGCAGGGCGAGCAGATAAAGTTTCTTCATGGTTCTCAGCTCCGGATGGGAGAACGCGCAAGCGACTTGCGCTGAGGCCGAAATTGTTTTGGAAACAGCGTTAAGAAAAGCGAGCCCGGTACGATACCCAGCCCGGAATTCAAATTCAACGAGCCACGACAGCCCCGCACTGAGACCTTACCGATATGCAGAATCTGTTTCACCCGCTGCCAGCGGATCTCAGTAAAGAAGTCGTCGAAACTCTTGTCCATGCGAGCTCGGTAAAAGTCGAACGGATCGTCTCAAACGGACAATGCTCACCGGACGGCTTCTGGTACGACCAGCCGGACGACGAGTGGGTCGTCGTGCTCGCAGGATCGGCGCGACTCAGATTTGAGGGCGACGATCCTCCGCTTGAAATGAAACCGGGCGACTCGATCTTGATCCCGGCTCACCGGAAACACCGAGTCGACTGGACCTCACCGGATGAGCCAACGATCTGGCTGGCGATTCATTATCAGACGTGAACGACGTCCGGGCTGCTACGCCAGGATTTCTTTGACCGGATGGTGCTCCTCAACGCCGGTCAGTCGGAAGTCGAGGCCGCGGAAGCGGAACGACAGACGGGTGTGGTCAATGCCCAGCAGATGCAGAATCGTCGCCTGGACGTCCTGCACGTCGACCGGTCGCTCGACGACATGGAAGCCGAGCTCGTCTGTCGCGCCGAGCGTCGTACCACTTTTGATGCCGCCTCCGGCGAACCACATCGAAAACGCCTGCGGATGATGGTCCCGCCCGTTGCTGCGACCGAGCGCCGCGCTGGCTTCGACCATCGGCGTGCGACCGAATTCACCACCCCACACGACCAGCGTGTCCTTGAGCAGGCCTCTCTGCTTCAGATCCTGAATCAGCGCGGCGGACGCCTGGTCGGTCTGCTTCGCCTGGCCACGGATGCCGCCCTCGACATTACTGTGGTGGTCCCAGCCGGAGTGGTACACCTGGATGAACCGCACGCCGCGTTCGGCCATTCGCCGAGCGAGCAGGCAGTTATTCGCGAACGAGCTTTCGCCAGCGTTCGCTCCGTAGAGGTCGAGTGTCTCTTTGGTTTCCTTCGAATAGTCCATCAGCTCCGGCGCGGCGGCCTGCATACGGAAGGCCATCTCGTAAGCGTTGATCCGGGTCGCGATTTCCGGATCGCCGACTTTCTCCAGCTGCTTTTCATTGAGACTGCGGATCAGATCGAGCGACTCGCGCTGGGCCTGCCGATCAAACCCGGCTGGATTCGAGACGTTCAGAATCGGATCGCCCTGGCTGCGGAACGGGACTCCCTGGTGAGTCGACGGCAGGAACCCGGAGCTCCACATCGACGCTCCGCCGCTGAGGCTGCCGCCACTCTTGAGCACCACGAACGAGGGCAGATCGTCCGCCTCGCTGCCGAGCCCGTAGCTCAGCCACGACCCCATACTGGGCCGGCCGGGAACTCCGTCGCCCGTATTGAAAAACAGTTGAGCCGGCGAGTGGTTGAACTTGTCGGTGTGAAGCGATTTCACGATGGCGAGGTCGTCAACGACTTTCGCCAGGTGAGGCATGACCTCGGAAATCTCGGCTCCGCTCTCACCGTGTTTTGCAAACTTGAACCGAGGCCCCAGCACATTCGCGTTCGGCTGGATGAACGCGTACCGCTGTCCTTTGACGACTGACGGCGGGATCGGCTTGCCCTCAAGCTCCGCAAGTTTCGGTTTATGATCGAACAGCTCCAGCTGACTGGGAGCTCCGGCCATAAACAGGTAGATCACGCGTTTAACCTTCGCCGGAAAATGCGGCTCGCGAGGCGCCGTCGGATTGGCCGATTCCGCAGCCGACGAATTCCACGCGAGCTCGTTCGCGATCAGCGAGGCCAGCGCGATCCGGCCGACGCCGACTCCACAGTCCCGAAAGAACCAGCGCCGCGAGCGATGAATGCTCGCCTGTAATCGGGGGGAGACGCCGTGTGGATGATTCATCGTTTTGCCGTGCGATGTGGAAGGTGACTGTGCAGGACTTCCAGCTGCCGTCTGGATCTCAGGGCGCTGTCTGTCTTTCGCGGATCAGATGGTAATCAGCTTTCACACTGAGGCGATGATCACGCCGGAAAATCTGCGGCGACGACAGCAGCGATGTCGTCAGCTTCCGGCCCACGCTCTCGGAAACTCGCGAGTTGAAGCTGCCGGAATAATCTCTGGCCGGCTTAATTTATTTTCGCGGAATTACTGTTGCAGTCTGATTTGCCGCGACTACTATAAAACCAAATCTAACGAATCAAATTTGATTCAGCCGATTTGGAGCAGGCTGGAACAAGCGGAGCGCCGCTCCGGCATTCCAGCTGTCATGAACCGTTCGAATTGCCGGAACTGCGCTGCGTCTGGTCCGGCCTGCCTCACCCACTGCGGAGGGAGCGAAATGGCGAGACCGAAAGCACCCGAGCTCACGGAACGCGAGCTGGAGCTGATGCAGATTTTCTGGGAAGAAGGCGAGCAGACCGCCGCCGACGTCCGGAAGATTCTCGAAGACCGCGGCCGCGATCTGGCTTACACGACGGTCGCGACGCTTGTCCGAATTCTTCTCGATAAAGGATTTCTTGAGCAGACAAATTCTGAGCGGCCCTTCATCTACCGGCCTGTGAGGACCTTTAAAGAGGTCTCCGGCAGCCTGGTGAACGACCTCGTCAAGCGGGTGTTCGGCGGGTCGAAGGAGCAGCTTCTGGTCAGCCTGTTTGGCGATCAGAAAAGGCTCAGCCGGAAAGATCGCGAAATGCTCGAGAACCTGCTTGAGGAGCAGAACCAATGAATGCAGGACCGATCAACGCAGCATTGATGAATGAGCTGGGCGTCACGCTGGTCTGGCTGAGCCTGCAGATTACGGCTTTGTGCCTTGTCGCGGCTGCGGTTTACGGCCTCGCGCGGCGCGGCAATCCGAAAGTCGGAGCGGCGGCAACTTTGAGTGCGCTGCTTCTGATTTCCGCACTCTCTGTGGCTGCGTTTGCTCCCGGGCCCAACTGGATGTCAGGTGAAGAGGCTGCCGTGGAAACAACGGCGGTCGGAGCCACTGGCAGTGACGTCGAGACGCCGGACTCAGCAACTCCGCCTCGAACGGCCTCGACGGGAATCAGCTGGTTCAGTGCCGAGACGGTTTCGATTTTCGCTCGCGAGTTTGAACGGCGAGTGCAGCAGCCGATCGAGCTGCCGGTCGAGTCGTGGCATTGGACGGGCTGGCTGGCCGCTGTGTTCTGTGTGGGGCTGGGAGTCGGCTGTCTTCGCCTGCTGCTTGGCCTGGTCGCGGTGGCCCGGCTTCGTCGCAGTGGCGAGAAAATCAGCGGTGAGAAAAACAGCGGCAGGACGATCGCAGACACTCAGGCCTCCGAACTGCTCGACGTGATCTGCGCCGAATTCTCAGTGACTCGCCCGGTCGGTCTCTGTGAATCAAGTGGCGTTTCGTCGGCAGCGACGATCGGGTGGCTGCGGCCGCTCGTTCTGCTTCCTGCCGACTGGCAAAGCTGGTCGCACGAGGAACTGCGGACCGTGCTCGCCCACGAAGTCGCGCATATTGCTCACCGGGATTTCCCGTGCTGGCTGCTGGCTCAGGTCGGGCTGCTGCTGCACTTTTATCATCCGCTCGTCCACTGGCTGGCGGGTCGGCTGCGGCTTGAACAGGAGCTGGCGGCGGATGCGGATGCGGCCCGGCACTCGGGCGGAGTTCAGAAGTATTTGCGGAATCTTGCGGAACTGGCTGTTCGCCAGGCGGACCGACCGGTGGCGTGGCCGGCCAGGACCTTTCTTCCATCACGAGGAACCCTTCTCAGGAGAGTCGAAATGTTGCGGGACAGAAAAGCGAATGGAGCGTCGCCGGGCTGGCGTCGCGGGGTGACCATCACGGCCATGCTGCTGGCGGGAGTTCTTCTCTCGGGCATCCGGTAGCCTGGTGGCGCGGTGGCTCAGGACAAAGCGAAGGCGTTGCAGCCGCCCGAGGTAACTCAGACTGTTCAGGTCAACGTCAAGGTCGAAAACAGGGCGGCCGCCAAAGAAAAAACGTTCGACCTGCGTTACGTGCCAGCGGCCTCGACCATGCTGATCGGAGCCAGGCCATCGACTCTGGCCGACAATAAGACGCTGCAGCCAATGATCGGGTTACTTGAGCAGGACACGCTGGCTAAGTTCGGGATCAAGTTGGCCGACGTGGAGCAGTTCCTCGTCGTTGGTTTTCAGGTGAACGAGAACGGGCCAGCGACAGGTTCAGACCCTGTATTCATTCTGAGTTTGAAAGAGGACTCGAAAGCCACCGTCGAACCTGTCATTAAGAGTCTGGTCCGCGGCGAAGTCGTCGACAAAACTCACAACGGCATGAAATACAAGGAAGCCGGCGACGGAGCCGCTTACTCGCCGAATTCGAAGACCCTCATCAGTGGCCGAACGGAAATGGTCACCTGGCTGATGGACGCTACGAAAGATGGCCCGGGCCGGCATGTCTGGGCGAAGCAGTTCAAGCAGGTCGCCGGAAGCGATTTTGTTTTTATCCTCGACATGGACGCGTTCCGACCGGAACTTCAGAAACAGATGAGCCGGATGCGGAACAACCCGATGCTGGCCGCATTCAGCCCGCTGTGGGAAGAAACGAAGCTGGTGGTTGTCGGAGCCGGACTCAGTGGAGACTCACTGCTGGACGTGACTGCTGTCTGCGGTAACGAAGAGGGAGCAAAGAAAGTTCAGCAGACGGCTCAGTCGCTGGTGCCGCTCGGGAAGAACATGCTGGCCGGAGCGAAAGCACAGCTTCGACAGGCCCCGCCTGAGGCTCAGAAATCGATGGCGGACATGTTTGCGTTCGCAGAATCCGCCCTGGACGGCGCGAAGTTCACTCAGTCAGAAAACACAACTCGACTGCAGTTGAAAGCGGAAGGCGATTCACTGCCAGTGCTGATCGCGCTGCTGCTGCCGACCGTCCAGTCAGCTCGCGAGGCCGCCCGGCGGGCACAAAGCATGAACAACATGAAGCAGCTTGGCCTGGCGTTTCACAATTACCACGACACCTACAAGAAGTTTCCCGGCTCGACCAATCTCGGTCCGGACGGAAAGACGGTCCACAGTTGGCGAGTCGCCGTTCTGCCGTTCGTTGACCAGAACGAACTTTACAAGCAGTACAAACTGGATGAGCCGTGGGACAGCGAGCACAACAAACAGCTCGTGGAAAAGATGCCCGCCGTATTCCGCAGCCCGAGTGCCACGAACGGTCAAAATTTCCCGAGCTACTTCGGTCTGACCGGACCATCGGCCGGACTCGGAGACGGCAACGGCGAGAAGATGCGAAACTTTACTGACGGCACGTCAAATACGATTCTGCTGGTCGGAGCGGAACGGGATATTCCGTGGACGAAGCCGGAAGACATCCCGTTCGACCCGGAAAAAGACCTGCCGAAATTCGGCGGCCATCACCAGGGAGGCTTCCTGGCGCTGTTCGCTGACGGCTCCGTCCGGTTAATAGAAAGTACGATCGACAAAGACGCGCTGAAAGCCCTGCTGACTCGAAACGGTCGCGAGGTAGTTCCTCAATTCTGAGTCCGTTCCACCGGCGGGCAGAAAACGAAACTCAATTGAAGCTCCGATCGCCGTTGCGGTCGGAGCTCTCTTTGTGCGCTCACGGCGAATCCAGCAGGCTCTGCTTCTCGCTCCGTGGGTGAACTGGTATCTTCCAGTTCGTCCCGGTGAGATTCGTTCTTCAAATGAATTCGCCGGACGATGAGACGACCAGCAGGATGCCGCGTACTCGGGAAAACGGAATGTCGGAATTTCGGGACAGCTTTCAGCTCACCTGGCACGACAACACGGTGGTCATCACACCGGCCAGCGATATCGAGAATCTCAAGTGGGATCTCATCGAGCAGGTGGCCGACATCGTGATGGCACCACTGCGGGAGCAGGAAGTTCCGATGGTTGTTTTCGACTTGAGCGAAGTGAGCTGCTTCGGGTCAGTATTCCTCGCGCTCCTGCTGCGGTGCCACAAACTGGTGAAGTGCCGAGGCGGAGAACTGTGCCTCTGCGGAGCCAGTGACACCGCGACCGAACTGCTTCGCATCACCGCCCTCGACACGCTGTGGGCAATCTACGATTCCCGTGACGAGGCGATCGCAGCGCTGGCGGGATGACTTGTGGAGTGGGTCCGGCTTCGTGTTCCCGGCATAATCCGATGTGTCAAAGCTGAAAGGAGGCAGCTAATGAGCGAGCCAGAACGGCGACAGAGACGACCGGCACGCACCGGTCCCGTCACTCACGATGACCTGATCGAGGACCTTCGTTTCACGATTGACCGGCTGGAGCAGGACGGCGCAGCGCGCGGTGATCTGAAGCTGCTCAGTCGATCGCTGCGGGAACTGCGTTACGGCTTCCGTGTGTTTTCGAAGTTCCGCAGCCACAAGAAAGTGACGGTCTTTGGTTCGGCGAGAACGAAGCCGGAAGCTGCGGCGTATCAGCACTCGGTCAAGTTCGGAAAGATGATGGCCGAGGCTGGCTGGCTCGTCCTCACGGGCGCAGGCGGCGGCATCATGGAGGGAGCCCATGTGGGAGCCGGTCGCGAAATGTCGATGGGCCTCAACATCATGCTGCCCTTCGAACAGCGGGCCAATCACGTCATCCACGGTGACCCCAAGCTCGTCAACCTGCGGTACTTTTTTACGCGGAAGCTTTTGTTCGTGAAGGAAGTTCACGCGGTCGTCCTCTTCCCCGGCGGCTTCGGAACGCAGGACGAGGGCTTCGAAACGCTGACCCTGGTGCAAACCGGCAAGAGCGACATGCTGCCAATCGTCTGTATCGACGAGCCCGGCGGCACTTACTGGAAAGCCTGGCAGGAATACATCGAAGGCAACCTGCTGAAGAACGGCCTGATCTCGCCCGAGGACTTGTCGCTGTTCCTGGTGACAGACGATCTGGACGAGGCGTTCAACGAAGTCGTTTCATTTTACGACGTTTACCACAGCATGAGATACGTCCGCGATCGACTGATCATTCGCCTCAACGTTGAGCCCACCGAAGAGTACGTTGAGAAACTCAACGATGAATTCAGCGGCCTGCTCGCCAGCGGCCGCATTGAAAAATCCGCAGCGCACAGGTTCGAGCACGACGAGCACCACATCCGCGACCTGCCGCGTCTGAAGCTGAAGTTCAACCGCCGCAGCCTCGGCCGACTGCGACAGTTAATCAACCAGATCAACCGCGATCTCGGTTCGCGTTCATAATCGTTGCCGCGCGGAACGGGCTCTTTCCCGGCCAAATCGTGAGCGAGGGCGCACGTCGATCGACTTTCATCCTCGCCCTCCCGACAGAGATCCTCTCGCGGAGAGTGGACCGGAGCCCCTCGCTTGCGGTTACACTTGGAGATCCGTCAGTTCCAATGTCAGCCCGTTTCAACCTGTTCACGGAGAATGCCATGTGCGAAGTCGAAACTCTTTGTCCTGAGTGTGAACTTCCCTTTGACACCCAACTACCTCGCCGAGGTTTTCTCCAGGCAATGAGCGCCGGAGCAGCCGTCGCGCTGGCCGGTGGAACCGCCGCTTCCTCTGCACTCGCCTTTGACGAAAAAGCGCCGGCCGAACGGGGAACTCCGAAGCCGGCTGAGTCGCTGATCAAAGAGCTGCACGCCTCGCTGAATGACGAGCAAAAGAAAACACTGGTCCTGCCGTGGAACCACGGAGCCGACGGCAAACCCTCCCGACACGGTATGTACAACCGCCCGTTCCAGAATCAGCGCATCGGCGATGTCTACTCGAAGCCGCAAACGGAACTGGTCGATCGAATTCTCCACGCCATCTGCAATGGCGAAGAGGGCTATCGTCAGATCACTCGCGCCGGGAAGTTTGATTCTTCGCAGTCGCTTGTTGGCTGCGGTGCTCACATTTTCGGAACGCCCGGCGACGACACGAAGTTTGCCTGGATGTTCTCCGGCCACCACCTCACCGTGCGGTGCGACGGCAACTCGGAACCGGGAGCCGCATTCGGGGGGCCGATGTACTACGGCCACACGGCGAAGGGGGACAGCACCGGAAACGTCTACCACTTCCAGACTCGCCGCGTGCAGGAGCTGTTCGAATCGCTCGACGCAGAGCAGCAGGCTCAGGCAGTTGCCAGTGGCAACACAGAGGGAGCCGATTCCGTTCGATTCCGCGCTGCGGACGCGAAACTGCCGGGCATCTCAGCCGGCTCGCTCAGTTCGGATCAGAAAGACCTCGCCGGACGAGTCATGCAGGACCTGGTTGCTCCGTTCCGCAAAGAGGACGGCGATGAGGTCATGGAAATCGTCAAGAAAAACGGCGGCATGGATAAGGTCCATCTCTCCTACTACAAGGATGCTTCCAGCAAGGACGGCGATGTGAAATGGCATTCATGGCGGGTTGAAGGGCCGGGCTTCGTCTGGAACTTCCGCGTTCTGCCGCACGTGCATTGCTTCGTGAATATTTCCAGCGAATTCAAAACGGCTTAACCCGTCGGATTTGCACAACGGTCACACTCGAAAAGGTCGAGCCTCCTGCAGGTTCGGCCTTTTCCTGTGGGCGGAAATTCGGTTCAGACGGCAGAGTGTTCCGGACCGGTCGTCCTTCGTGAGGCCGCGCAGTCGGATTTCCGCACGCGACGCATCAGTGAATTCCGATACTTCATGTTGACCCATGTGCGGCAGCGGCTACGCTTGAACACAACGGACTTGAACACAGCGGATCCGGATCGCAACTGATTCGACTCCGGGAATGTGAATGAGCAAGACCAGGCGACGTTGGAGAGAGCGGGCATTCTCGGCGTCCATTCAAGACAGAGCCCTGAAATAAATCCAGTTCGCATTAAGGAAGAAACGATGCTCACACTTCAGGCCAACCGACGGGCTCGTGATTGCGACGGTTCAACACGACGGGATTTTCTTCGAGTGGGTGCCATGGGGGCCGGCGGGTTTGGCCTGTCAACATTGCTCGCTGCACGGTCACACGCGGCGGACGCAGGAAAGCCCGTGCGGGACACCTCAGTAATCTGGGTCTGGCTGAGCGGAGGCCCAACGCACGTGGAAACGTTCGATCCAAACATGACGGCGCCGGTCGAGTACCGCAGCACGACGGGCGAAGTGAAAACGAATCTGCCCGGCGTGACACTCGGTGGCAACTTTGAGCAGATGGCTCAGGTCGCCGACAAGATGGCCTTCGTCCGATCGTTCGCTCACACGAACAGCGGCCACGGTGGCGGCACTCACTTTCTGATGACCGGCTACGACAACCGCAACATCGACAACGGCGGACTGCCATCGCGACCGTCGCTGGGCTCGATCACAAGCCGCATGCGAGGTGCAAATCATCGCGACACCGGGATGCCGACTTACGTCCGGCTGAACGGAATCGGATCGGACGGCCCGGCGTTTCTCGGAACGTCGTTCGCACCGTTCGGCAGTGACAACACGGCGAAAACGAACATGCAGATTCAGACTCCGCTGGAGCGAGTGTCGGATCGCCGGAGCCTGCTGTCCGGATTCGACCGATTCAACCGACAGTCGGACCGGACCGGTCTGATGGACGGTCTGGACGCTTTCGAGAAGCAGGCTTTCAATCTGGTTCTCGGCAATGCCCCGAAGGCATTCGACGTGAAGCAGGAAGACCCGCGAACCCGCGAACGCTACGGCAACGGACTCGGTGAGCAACTGCTGGTCGCGCGGCGTCTCTGCGAAGCCGGTTGCGGCTTCGTCACCGTCAACTACGGCGGATGGGACATGCACGGCAATATTCAGAAGGCGATGGATTCCCGCGGACCCGTTGTCGACAAGGCTGTCGCGACGCTGGTTGAGGATCTTTCCCAGCGAAGCATGCTGGACGACGTTCTGGTTGTTGTGACCGGCGAATTCGGCCGCACCCCGCGTATCAATCGAAATGCAGGCCGCGACCACTGGGCTCCGCTCAGCACTCTGGCGATGGCCGGCGGTGGGCTCAAGATGGGCCAGGTCATTGGGCAGTCAGACGCGAAGGGCTCTCGGCCAGCCACGAAGACGATTACCCCGCAGGACCTGATGGCGACAGTTTTCCACACGCTCGGCATCGACCCGAAAACTCAGTTCGTCAACCAGGGCGGCCGCCCGGTTTACATGCTGGAAGACGGAAAGCTGATCAACGAGCTCATCTGAGTTCCGAGACGAGTCAGTACCAAACAGGGAGTCAGCCTCGGCTGGCTCCCTTTTTCTATGGCGAGTTCAAACTGCCCGGCCCGGACGCTTCGATCGAATCCCGTTCATCAGACAGCCGCTCCAATCAAGCGACCATTCTCGTTCGGAGCCGCCGTGTCCTGTCAGTCACGACCGTCAGTTTGCGTGTGCTCGACTGAGATCACAGCGTACACGAGAACTTCCGGAACGTTGACGACCAGACGGCCGTCGCGTTGAGAAAAGGGCACCTCAAGCGGCTTTTCCTGATCCGGTCGGTGAATAGTGACGGCCCTGACTGCCGTCTCAGCCGGCAGACGAAGCCGGATGGCGATTTTTTCTGCCAGCACTGGCCGTTCGAGTTCCGGGCCTTTCAGTTGCTTGTTCGGGGTCTCGTCGCGGTCATAGTTGACCAGGTGCAGAACAGTCCGACTCGGTTGCGTATACGCCGTCGCACGAATTGTCCACGGAGCCTGAATCTCACTTGCGCCGTGCTTGACGATGGCTGACCGAATGGAGTCTGCGGCAACTCTGAATTCTCCCGCGACCGGAATCGCGCCGTCGATTTGCGAGTCTGTCCTGGATTTGCCGGACTCATCGATCGTTGAAATCTGACCTCGCACGAAGACCCGACCACCGGACGCGGCGTAATCTCGAACCGAAGCCAGTTGCCGACTCGTCAGAGTGGTCGCATCAGGCAAGACAATCGCCGGGTAGTCAGACAGTCGTTCGGGGCTGATCGACTCATCGGCCAGGACATCCAGCAGCACCTGTCGTTCGACAAGTGCCTGCCCGAGCTCGCGAAAATCGTCGAGCGATTCTGGATGGCGATTCCAGACACTCTGCCGAGGCAGAACGAGCGCCACATCCGAGTGAGGCCGCGACCCGTCGTAGAGCTTTCGATACGCGTGCATGAAGTTTGTGTAACGGGCCAGGGTTTCGTAGCCGGTCGGATCTTCAAACCTCATGTAACGGCCCATGCCCAGGCCGTTCAGGGCGTAGCCTTCCGCCATGCTGGCGGCCAGGCGGATGCCATCGTATTTGCCCATGACAACCGGCCGGCCACCACTCAGCTCACGGGCGTAAAGACTGCTCAGCCAGGCATCGCCCGCCTTGCCGTCTTTGAGGCTGAGGTTCTTCCCGACGAACGAGGCGCCTCCGGAATACCAGAAATAGTCCTCGCCCTGTCCCCATTGCTGCTTCGGGAGAAACATCCGCTCTTCGTTGAGGCTGACGTGGCTCAGGTGATTCCACTGAGCGACCATCAGGTCTTTTCGAAGACTGCGGCCGTAGTCGAGGAACACTTCGTCGTACATCTGCTTGAAATGCGAGGCCCCCCATTCCATGGCCAGCCAGTCAAGTTCAGTGGCCGTCGCCGAATCCGGATACCCGGGAATCTGGACAGGGATCGAGCGAAAAACGTGTCCATCAAGCTGGGGAATTCCAAGTCGACTCTGCAGTTGTTCTGGAGTCAGCTTTTCGGCGAGCCATTTTCTGAAAGCTGCCTGACAGTGCGGGCACGCGCAGCTCTGTCGGTAGTTGTAAGTCGTGATGACTCCATCAATGCCATGGTCGACAGCAATTTTCAGCATCTGCTTGAGCATCTGCCGCGCGTGGGGGCTCGACAGACACAAAGCCAGCTGCGCGTTCTCGTATCGCGACAGCTGAATCGGCTTGCCGTCTGCGTCGCGTTGCAGCAGGTCGATCAGCCTGGGGTGAGGCTTTGGCCCCAGCAGATCGTCCGGCCAGCGAGTGTTGTAGTAGTCAACGAAGCCGGTTTGCTCCTGCCAGTCGGCCATGACCTTGGTCAAACGAAAGTGTCCGACGATTTTCAGGCCGAGCCCATGAACCCGCTCATTGAGTTCCTTCTGAAAGGCCAGCGCGGCCCGCTCGCCGGAAACCGGAAGCATCATTGGCGTCTTCGTCGACTTCGGATCATCCGCGTAGCCATGAAACATCGCGCCGTAATTGCCGAATTGGACGATCTCCGGCCGGGCTTCCTCGAGGTACGGCAACAGCCGTTCGTGGCCGAGCGATCGTGTGACGAAGAAGGTGCGCGGCCTTTGCTCCAGTTTCTCTGCCGGATGTTCGAGGGCTTTGTCAGCTCCTGACGCGGATGTCGTCGCCGAGGCCACAACGATTCCGGCCAGGAACAGCAAACAGAATTGAGATTTCACAGGGATTCCTTCTGAGGGCGTTCGCCTGACGCGGACATCGGGCTAAATTGCAGGGAGATCGCTGCCACCGGGATTCGTCGGCACGATAACCAGACCCCTGATCCTCATCGAGCATTCCGTGTCGCATTTTGATTTTCAGCTTGAGGCAACTGACCCGGACACAAAGGCTCGGGCGGGGTCCTGGAAGACGCCGCATGGCACCGTCGAGACTCCGGCGTTCATGCCTGTCGGGACGCTGGCGACGGTCAAGGGGCTCACGCCAGATCAGCTGAAGCAGGTCGGCGTTCAGAAAGTCCTCGCCAATACCTACCACCTGGCGTTGCGGCCCGGAGCCGAGATCGTTGCGGAACTCGGTGGCCTGCATCGGTTTATGAATTGGGATGGGCCGATTCTGACAGACAGTGGCGGGTTTCAGGTTTTCAGTCTGGCAACTCTGCGGAAGCTGGACGAGCAGCAGGTCGTGTTTCGGTCCCACATCGACGGGAGTCTGTTTGAGCTCTCTCCCGAAAAAGCGATGCGGATTCAGGAGCAGCTCGGGGCGGACTGCATCATGTGCCTCGACGAGTGCCCGCCTCACGACGTTCCGGTCGAAAAACTTCAGGCGGCCGTCGATTTAACGACTCGCTGGGCAGCCCGCTGCCGGGATTCTCACCAGCGCGAGGATCAGGCACTGTTTGGCATCGTGCAGGGGGCGACCGATCCGGCGATGCGCGAGCGATCGGCGCAAGGCCTGTTACCGCTGGACTTTCCGGGGTACGCGGTCGGCGGACTTAGTGTCGGTGAGGAGCCGCGGCTGATGTATGACACGCTCGATTTTACAGTTCCATTTCTCCCCGAGGACCGCCCGCGATACCTGATGGGAGTCGGCCGGCCGGAGGATCTGCTGGAAGCTGTCTGCCGGGGAATCGACCTGTTCGACTGCGTCATGCCAACTCGAAACGGGCGAAATGCACTCGCCTTTACCAGCCAGGGCAAGGTGCGGCTGCGGAATCAGAAACACAAGCGGGACGATTCGCCGCTCGACCCCGAGTGTTCGTGCCCGGTCTGCACCCAGTTCAGTGTCGCCTATTTGCGGCATTTGTTCATGGCGAAGGAGATGCTGGGGCCGATTCTGGTTTCGTGGCACAACATTGCGTTTTACCAGCATCTGTTGCGGCAGCTCCGGCAGGCGATTCGCGAGGGAAAGGCGGACGAGTTTCGCCTTCGTCAACTTGCCCGGTGGAATGCATCTTCTTAAGATTCCGCCCCTCTGTTTCCGTCAGACTGTCGGCAAGTCGGGAACCAGCTTGAGCTTTCGTCACAAAGTCGTCTCGCTGCGGGACGACTTTTCAGCGTTCTGAGGTGGGCCGCAGGCCGCAAGACTTCGTTGAGCTGACCGCCTGTTTCAATACAGGCCCGGCAGCCTCTGCGAGACCGGTCGTGCTGTTCCACATCGACTTGAGATCGCTGTCGTAAGCCCCAGGCGAGAACCTCGCGCTGCCGGTCTATTCCCTGCGACTGTTACTGAAAAACGGATCGCATGCAGGACATTCGTCATGAAGTTTCTTGATTGCCTGATCCTCGCCGTGGGCGAAGAGGGTGCTGCAGACGCTGCTGAAAAAGGCAAGAAAGCCGCCGAAGATCCGGGTCTGTGGAGTTTCACTCCGTTTGTCCTGATCTTCGTGGTGTTCTACTTCCTGATTCTGAGACCGCAGTCCAGCGAGCGGCGACGAACACAGGACATGCTTGGCAATCTGAAGAAGAACGACAAAGTGGCAACGGTCGGCGGCATCGTCGGGACCGTGGCGAACATCTCCAACGACGGCAAAGAGATCACTCTGAAAGTCGACGACAATACTCGAATCAAATTTCTCCGCACTCATATCGGCCAGGTTTTGACCGACGAAGGCCAGGCCGAGAAGAAGTAGGGCTGACGAATCCGTCGTCGACCAGGAAAGTCGGGGACGGTTCCAGTCTGGCTGTTTCACGGCTCCATCAAGGATTGAAGTTTCATGTTCGCGCTTCTGGCTCAAGCAGGCGACAAGGGCGAGGTCGTCAAAAAGGCGGCTGACGTCGTGAAAGATGCGGCCGCCGCCGCCCCCGAATCCGCCTCTGGCTGGCTGATTTTCTGCCTGTTGCTGGCAGTCGTCTTCCTGCCGTTCATCTTCGGCTCGTTCATCGCAAACGCACTGAAGTTGAAGGACTTCAGCAATCGGATCGGCACCGTCCTGTTCATGCTGGCCGCCTGCCTGACGCCGTTCGCGTACCAGGTGTTTTACGTCGGTAAACCGGTTGAAGAGTGTTTCCGGCTGGGCATCGACCTGGACGGTGGAACAAACCTCGTCTACGAAATTGACCAGGACGCGGCCGCGAAAAAGGCCGCCAGTTCTGAAGACAGCAGCATGTTCCTGAGCGACTCGATCGACAACATGGTCGGCGCGATTGGCCGCCGAATTAATCCGTCCGGCATCGAAGAAGTCACCGTCCGACCAGTCGGTGTGGATCGAATTGAAATCATCATTCCCGGTGCTGACCAGGCATACGTCGAGGAGATGAAAGACCGCATCACGCGGTTGGGGACGCTCAATTTTGAGATCCTGGCAACGAACTCAAAGGGCTCTCACCGCGAACTCATTCGCGAGGGGAAAAAGCTTGCTGACGAATCGGAAAGCGTCTTCATTGAAAAAGCGGAACGAGCCCGCTGGGTAGACATCGTTCCCACAGAGAATCTGGGGAATGGCAGCGAAGTTCTTCCGGCCGAGTTCCGGGAAGTAACCCGAGGCGAAGAGACCGTTCGACAAGCACTGGTTGTGCTTTCAGCGAAAGCCGATCAGGTTTCCGGTGAGTTTCTGATTCGGGCCCGCGAATCGATGGACCCGACCAGCGGCCGACTCATCGTCACATTCCAGTTTGACAGTGAGGGCGGGAACCGGATGCGTGAGCTCACGACGGCGTACCGACCACAGGCCGACGGAAAGCACCGGCTCGCAATTCTTCTGGATGGAAAAATTCAGTCGGCTCCGATGCTGAATACGACCATCGAAGATCGCGGTCAGATTGAAGGCAACTTTACGAAAACCGAAGTCCGGAAACTTGTCGACGTGCTCAACGCGGGGGCCCTTGATGTTCCCCTCAATACGACCCCGATCAGTGAATTCACGATCAGCCCGCTGCTGGGCGTCGACGTCCGGAACAAAGGCGTCAACGCGATCATCATTTCCGTGATCGCCGTCGTCGTCACGATGGCGGTTTACTACCTGAAGGCCGGACTGATTGCCGTGCTTTGCCTGGCTTTGAACCTGCTCCTCATCATGGGAGCGATGGTCTTCGTGCAGGGCACATTTACTCTGCCCGGCCTGGCCGGGCTTGTTCTGACGATCGGCATGGCGGTCGACGCGAACGTGTTGATTTTTGAGCGTATCCGCGAGGAAATCTCCCGCGGAGCCAGTAACCGCATTGCGATTCACACAGGCTTCTCAAAAGCCTTCAGCGCGATTATCGACTCGAACCTGACGACGCTGATTGTGGCAGTCGTCCTGTTCATGATCGGGACGGACCAGGTTAAAGGGTTCGCCGTGACGCTGTTTATCGGAATTCTGATGAGCATGTTTTCGGCCTTGTATTTCGGCCGACTGGTCTTCGAACTTCTTGAACAAAAAAGAATGCTCACCAGCCTTAATATGCTGAGCCTTGTGAAGTCTTCGAACTGGGACTTTGTCGGCAAGCGAAAGGTGGCTTTCGTGGTGTCCGGAGCGGTCATACTGATCGGCATGGCCACTTTTGTTTCACGCGGCAACGAAAACCTCGACATCGATTTCCGCGGCGGAACGATGGTGACCTTTGAATTCACGCAACCTCAGAAACTGGCCGATTTCAAGGACGGGCTGGAGAAGGAGTTCGGCTCCGCGATCACCGTTGAACGCTTGACTGTTTCGGGTGAGAGCCAGAGCAGCGACTCCGGACTTCGCTGGCGACTGCGGACGGCAAATGATTCCGGCAGCGAGAAAGAAAGATCCCTGCAGGACATTCAGGATGGCATTGCCAGAGCGATTGATACAGGGCTTCTCAAAAAGGTCGAGCTGTCTCACGAGGAACTCACTCAGATACCCGAGGCAAAGCCGGCTGAAGGAGCAGACACTGCAACGGTTGAAGAGACCGGCTTTGAAGGCGGCTGGTCGACGACTCTAACGTTTACTGATGACGTCACAACGAATACTGCATCCCGCAGCCTGACGACGGCCATCAAGGAAGCAGGAAAATATGACGCGGCTGAAAATCTCTTCCGACTGACCGGAACCAGGGGGGAAGGGCTTACGGTTGGAGACGGGCAGGTTCAGAAGTTCACGGAACTCCTGCTCGAATCCCGCCCGGCTCTGAGCCGGGAACATCTTGAGGCCGCACTCGAATCGGTGGAGGGAAAGATGGCCTCGACACCGTATTTTGAGGAAGTCCAGAAATTCTCAACGGCAGTCGGGTCCGAAATGAAGTCCGACGCAATCTTCGCGATGGTCATCAGCCTGATCGCGATCGTCGGTTACATCTGGTTGAGGTTCCGTCGAGTCACCTTTGGACTGGCGGCCGTCGCGGCTCTCGTTCACGACGTCCTGGTTGTGCTGGGTGTCGTCGCTCTGGCTTCGATCATGAGCGATAACGCCATTGGGGAACTGCTTGGGTTCTACGACTTCAAGATCAACCTGCCAATGATCGCGGCCTTCCTGACGATCGTCGGTTACTCACTGAACGATACGATCGTGATCTTTGACCGGATTCGCGAAGTCCGCGGCAAAAACCCGGCACTGACAAGCGACATGATTAATACCAGCTTGAACCAGACACTGGCTCGAACACTGATGACCTCTGCCACGACGTTTATCGTGGTGGCCATTCTTTACGTGTTTGGCGGTGAGGGAATTCACGGGTTTGCCTTCTGTCTGCTGGTGGGTGTGATCGTCGGAACGTACTCCTCCATCTATGTTGCGAGTCCTGTTCTGCTCTGGCTGATGAATCGAACAGAGGGAAAACCGAAGCCGAAGACGACTTAATGACGCAGAGGAATTTCCGTTGAAACCGAACCGACCTGCCGATGGCTGGTCGGTTCTTTTCATTCACAGAGGCGATTCGAAAACGAGTTGTACTGAGCCCTCGACCACTCGACCGGAGACGCGTTTGATGAGGCGTCTGGCCCCACTGATCTGCCTGGCGCTGACACACACGCTGGTCGATACATGCGCCTTGCTGGTTGCTCCCCTCTGGCCGCGACTGAACACCGTTTACGCTTTCAGTGTGGCCGGGCTGTCGCTGGCTTTCATCGTGCAGTCGCTGCCGACTTCAGTCAGCCAGGTCATCTTCGGCTACTTCCGGGATCGCCGACCGAACCCTCTGTGGCTGTGGCTTGGACCATCGATGGCCGCCGTCTTCCTGACATCGATCGGCCTGATTGAACAACGCTCCGTGCTGTTTGCGCTGCTCATCATCGGAGGAATCGGTGTCGGAGCGTTTCATCCGGAAGCCGCAGTCCTTGCGGGTCGACTGATTCCTGGCGAGCGGACAAAGGGAATCTCGATGTTTATGTTCGGCGGTTCGCTGGGACTGGCCCTCGGTCCGATTCTCAGCGGCATCGTCGTGGGCGGCTGGTCAGTGACCGAGAATCGGACGATAGGAGGCTGGGGACTGCCGGGCCTCGTCGTATTGATGGTGCCTGTCCTGATCGCGATCTTCGCATTGAGAAAAATCGGAGGTCTCGCAGAGGCAGCGGCCGCGCTTGATCGGCAGTCCGTCGAGGATGCCGCGGCTCGGGCTGAATCAACGTCCGCGTCGGCGACTTTGCGCGAGATGCTCGAAGGCCGCCTTGGTTTTGCGGCGGTCCTTCTGCTGGTGTGTTCGCTGCGACTGGTTCCGAATATGGCCATGGACAAGGTACTCGCCTTCACTCTGAAACAGTCGCGCTGGGGTTACGATGAGGCCATGATCGGCGTGGCTCAGTCTGTGTTTCTGATCGCGGCGAGTGTCGGAATGTTTTTTATGGTCTTTCGTTTTCGAGCCGGGCTGGAAAAGACATTCATGGTCGCCTGCCCGCTGCTGGCCATTCCACTCATGTTGATTCTCGGCTGGCAGGACTGTCCTGCGTGGCTGCTGTTCACATCGGTCGCTTTGTCGGGCCTGTTACTGTGGGGCACGTCGCCAGCGATGGTGTCTTACGCTCAGCAGCAGTTGCCGAAGGGAGCCGGTTTTGCATCGGCTCTGACGATGGGGATGGCCTGGGGAATCGGCGGACTGATCCAGGCTCCGTTGACGTCTTACTTTGAAAGCGTCGGTAACCCCCAGTTGACGTTCATCGCTTGCGTACCGTGTCTGCTCATTGCAGGAATCGTGGCCGCCTTCATGCCGTCGTCGCCGCCAGTCGCAGTGGAACAGCCATCGTAATTCAGTTCAGCACCGAGGTGGCTGGCCCTTTTCGTGTGACGGTCGACTCAACTTTGGTAGCATGCCGGTGCGACAGACAATTCTCGCCGTTTCGCCGTGTGACAGCTTTCCGCCCACTTCCGCGGTGGCACTTACGAGGACAAATCGATGAGCGAACCATTGACTGCTGACCAGATTTTCGACCGTGTGTTTCTTGAAACCCGCGCGAAGCTTCTTGCGGTTGCCGCGACTCTCGACCGGCTTGACCGGGCCGAGGGAACTGACCGTGTCAGAAATGATTTTCGAATGGAGCAGCTTCGTAAAAGCATCGACATTATTCAAAACAGCTCGAATGACCGGGCCGAGCAGCTTCAGATTGTCTTCAGCGATCCTTACGACGAGCAGTGGAAACGGCCCGGGCTGCGGACTTGATCAGGCTCGCGACGCTGGCTCAAAACGACAGAATCAAACGGGACCGGAAACGAAGCATGTACTACATCGACCCTCACATTCACATGGTCTCCCGCGTGACGGACGACTACGAACGCATGGCCCGAATGGGCTGCGTCGCGATGAGCGAACCGGCATTCTGGGCCGGATTCGACCGTGGCAGCGTCGACGGGTTTCGCGACTACTTCCGTCAGTTGACTGAGGTCGAACCGAAACGCGCGGCGGCCGTCGGCATCCAGCATTTCACCTGGCTGTGCATCAACGCCAAGGAAGCAGAAAACGTCGAACTGTCGCGAGAAGTGATCGCGATGATTCCGGAGTTCCTGGACTCACCCAACGTGCTTGGCATCGGCGAAATCGGGCTCAACAAGAACACAAAGAATGAAGCGCAGATTTTCTGGGAGCACATGGAACTGGCTCTGAAAACGGAAGAGCTGATTCTCATCCACACGCCTCACCTTCAGGATAAGTACAAAGGCACGCGAATGATCGTCGACATGCTGCTCGACGATCCGCGGATCAAGCCCGAACGAACTCTCATCGACCACGTTGAGGAGCACACCGTCAAGCTGGCGAAGGAGCACGGTTTCTGGTGTGCCATGACGCTGTACCCGATCACCAAGTGCACTCCGTCCCGCGCGGCGGACATCATCGAGATGTACGGTGACGACCGGATCATGGTGAACTCGGCGGGAGACTGGGGCCCGTCCGAACCGCTCGCCGTGCCGGACTTCGTACAGGAGATGCGCCGGCGAGGCCATTCGGAAAAGAAGATCAGTAAGATCGTGTACGAGAATCCGCTGGAGTTCTTCAGCCAGTGCAAACGGTTTGAGTTCAAGGCACCGGAGTAGGACGACAGTCATGAGCCGGCTGATAAGCCATTCTGCGACGCGTTTCCGGCAGTCTGGAAATGCTCCAGTAACAGACAGACGATGGATCGATGAGCGAAACTCAGCCCAGGACCGAAACTCGCAGACTCTCTTCCGCCGAGTGGCTCATCATCGCCCTCGGTTCCGCGCTGCTCTTTACGACGACGGTCAACGCGAAACCGCTGCAGAGTGCCAATGATCGCTCGCGGTGGTGTACGGTCTGGTCGCTCGTGGAGCGGAACACGTTTCAGATTGACGAGATTGACGCGAAGCCCGGTTGGGCGACGATCGATAAGGTCCGTTACAAAGACCACTTCTATTCGACGAAGCCGCCACTGCTGTCGGTGGCGGTTGCGGGAGTTTACAAAGGATTAAAGAGCGTCTTTGGGCTCGACCTGCTCAAGCAGACGGACGTGACCTGCCAGTCGATTCTGCTGATCGTTAACTGGCTTCCGTTGACGATCGCGTATGTGCTGCTTGCCAGAATCCTCGCGAAGTCGACGGAGAATCTCACAGCAAGGCTCCTGGCCAACGCGACGTTTTGTTTCGGGACACTCGTGCCAAGCTACGCGACGACACTCAACAACCACTCCGTCACGGCCGTGTTTCTCGTGCTGTGCCTCGCGCCGACGATCCGGATTCTCAGTGGCAGCGGCGTCATCAAACGCAACTTCCTCTTCGCTGGATTCTGGGCGGCGCTTGTTCCGTGTCACGAACTTCCGGGCGCGCTGTTCGGTGCTGCTCTCTTTGTGATGCTCGCCCGAAAAGATTTTTCTTTGACCGCAAAGTATTTCGTGCCGGCGGCGCTGGTTCCGCTGGCGGCCTACTTTGCGACGATTTACTGGTGCGCGGGCACCTGGAAACCGTTTTATCTTTCGTACGGGACCGAGTTTTACGAATACGAATTTGAGGGCATCCAGAGCTACTGGATGAGCCCGCGCGGGATGGACCAGAGCCTCGACGGCCCGCTGGCCTACTTCTTTCATTGCGTCTTCGGCCATCACGGAATTTTCAGTCTCTCGCCCGTGTTTCTGCTGATCGGCGTCAGTCTGGCGACGAAGTCGAAGTGGAAGGACTCGCCAGTCGCGTCGGTCATCTGGCTGGGTCTTGGCCTGAGCGTCGCGGTGCTCGGCTTCTACCTGACTCGCACCGACAACTACAACTACGGTGGCAACACCTTCGGCCTGAGATGGATGATCTGGCTGGTCCCGTTCTGGGTCCTTGCTCTCGTTCCGGCGTTTGAATCGCTCTCAGAAAAAAGAAGTGGCCTGGCGATCGTCCTGGTGCTGCTAGGCATTTCGACTTACTCGTCGCTGTCAGCGGCGAGCAATCCGTGGACAGCCTCGTGGCTGTTTCATCAGATGAGCGATCGCGGGTGGATCGACTACTCCGACCCGAAACCGGAGTTTCCGTTCAAGCGGAAGCTCCATACCTGGTTTGCCGAACTGCCCGACGGCGCCCCTGGGGCATTCGTTGAGTTCACTTCGACCGGCAACACTGTCCGCCTGAGTGACCGCAGGCCCGAAACGATTCGCCTGGTCAATCTCGGGCGACTGGCAGAAGGCGAAAAGACGCTGCAGAAGATCCGTTTCGAATTCAACACCGGCAGGAGTGATGCCTCGATTCTTGAAGTGGCGATCGATGTCACCTCGTTTAACGCCGGCAGGAAACTGAACGAGTTCGTGGTGAGTTTCGAGTCCGACTCCGGATTAACACTCAGCGATGTCATCAGCATTCTGCGTGGCGTCCCTGTGGAGCGGCCCTACAACCCCGGCGTCACTCGCCACGTTCGAACGAAGCTGCGCCAGGACGCGTTCTCCTGCCAGCGGGCGGCGACGCAGGTTGAGCAGGCACGCATCTCCGACCAGCGGCGGATCCGCTACCGCAGCGACCTGTGGCTGACTCCGGAGATCCCATTCGGGACGATTCAGTTTGAACTGACCGAAACGGACGTCGCGACCGGTGAGCAGTTTTCGATGACTCGATTCATCGTCACGGATTTTTCAGCCAAAGCCCCGTAGGACGGACGCCCACGTCCGTCAATCCGAGCGCCGAACGACGCAGTCTCGCGCGGCGAGCCGGGGAGAGTGGCACGACACTCCGTGTCGTGATGCGAGGTTCTCGGCGCGGAGCGAAAGTGGGGTAAGCTTCCAGCTTGCCGAGCCCGAAGATCGCAAGCTGGAAGCTTACGCCACGATAAATTCACAACCTCGGAGCGAGGAACAATCTCGACGGACGGACGTGGGCGTCTG
>JAQBVJ010000215.1 GCA_027623235.1 Planctomycetota bacterium | reverse complement strand
CTGGGACCTCGAAAAGGTCCGTGCCGGCGTGGCAAGGAATGTTCCACTCGACAGGACCGACGTGTACTTTGTCGGACGAGTACAATGACGAGCACGAAGCGCCAGCGAGTGAACCATTTTCTGTTCACTCGCTGGCGCTTCGTGCTTGTACGGAACAGGAAATCAGGAAGTCATTTCGGACACATTTCCAAGTCACGAGATTGTGCTTCGTCAGACGGGCTCACTGAAATTGCCGATGACGGAAAGATCGGGATCCTGACGAAGCTCAGCCTTTCGAAATGAACCGCGCATGCGAGGATGATCGATGGCAACTTCGAGGATTCGGTCCCAGTGCCAGCGATCGCCTTGCGACTCTGTTGACACTGCCCGGTCGGTGGAGCGACGCTCACGTCATGCCACAGACAGAGGCGGGGGGGCTGTCGGAAACTGCAGGTTTGTGCCTACGTCCGGGAATTCTTTGAAATGAAGCGATCGATCAGAGAAGGGCAGGGGAGTGGTTCAGCCCCGGGGGTGATGCTCGATGAATAATCGTCGCACTCATCGTCTCGTCGTGAGTCTCATCATTGGAGTGGTGATTGCGGGTGTGGCCAGTTGCTGGATTGTGTTTTTCAATCCAGCCGAAGAAACGACCGATCAGCGACGGCAGGTGGATACGCCGGAAAGCCATGTTTCGGCAGCGGCAATTACGACCCCGTCCTTGCCCGAGAGCCCATATCTGAATGCCCGGCATGATGTCGACTATGTGGGAAGTTCCCGCTGCGTCGAATGCCATCCTGCAGCGGCGGAAACCTATCGGCAGACTGGGATGGGAAGATCATTCGCCGTTCTTGCACCTGGTGAAGAACCTGGCGATGCGATTTTTGATCACCCCGAATCGGGGCGGCGGTACCAGGTCTATCGTCACGACGGTGAACTGCGGCATCGGGAAGTCGTGATCGAGGAACCGAGCGAAGACACGAAGGATGATCCGGTTGTCCTGGCGGATCATGCCATTGGCTGGGTGATCGGATCCGGGCGCCACTCCAGGAGTTATCTGTTGGAGATCGACGGTTTCCTCGTGCAGTCGCCGATCACCTGGTACTCAAAACGCCAGGCATGGGGCATGTCACCGGGCTACGACGCGCCTCGACACCACGGCTTCTCCCGTCCTGTCGATAAGGGCTGCCTTTTCTGCCATGCCGGCCAGGTCGAAGCGATTGGAGAATCGACGCAGCGGATTCAGGTCCACGAAAGCTGGATCAGCTGTGAGCGCTGCCACGGACCGGGCTCACTTCACGTTAACCGGCACCTTTCCGGCAAGACAAAGCCGTCGGATGCTGCGCCAGGACAGCCACTGGACATTCGTGATCGCGATGAGACGATCGTCAATCAGAAGCATCTTGATCGTGATTTGTCCGAGTCCATTTGCGCGCAGTGTCATCTGCGGTCAGCAGCAACGGTGATTGGTCGAGGCTGGCAGCGCGAGAGTTTTCGTCCGGGATTGCCGCTCAGTTCTTTTCGTGCCGACTACCGACTCGACGGAAGTCACGATCAGATGACCGTCGTTGGTCACGTCGATCAGCTGCGACAAAGCCGTTGCTGGCAGAAGTCACAACTGACATGCACGTCCTGCCACAACCCACACGCCTTTCCGGATGAGGCAAACCGCGACGCGTACTATCGAGCCATCTGCCTCGATTGTCATTCAGACGGGGACTGTTCGGTGGATACTCTGACTCGACAAAGAAAGAGTCCGCAAAACAATTGTGTGACATGCCACATGCCGGCCAGCGAGACGGAGATTCCTCATCTGGCGTTCACGCATCATCGCATCGGAGTACATGACGATGAACTTCCGCCGAAGCGAATCGCCGACAGTCCGGGCCTGCTGGTTGCCATCACTGACCTGAGCAACTGGTCTGAAATTGACAGACGACGCATGCTGGGCCTGGCCAATCTGGAATTCTCGGAGAGTAATTCGGGACGGCAATCTGCGGGAATTCATCGTCAGCGAGCATTCACGCTGCTCAGTGAAGTCTGGGATCGCGGTCTGCAGGACAGCGAGACAGCGTCCGCACTGACAGCTCTTTCGGCTTCAACGGGAGACAAACGCCTTCGTCTCTTCGCGAACTCGATTCTGGAGAACCCGGACAGTTCTCCCGATGCGCAACTCAATGGTCTGCTCGGGCGCGCGTTGGATTTTTCCAATGCCGGAGAGCCGGGAGCGGCTGCGAGAACGATGGAAGAAGTCGTCAAACGCCGCCGAGTTGCCGGCGACTGGATGCTGCTGGCGGAATTTCAACTTCAAGAGGGGAAACAGCCTGAAGGCGCCCGTTCAATGGAGCGGGCTCTGTCCATTGACGCCCTCAATTCCGACATTCGAATCTGGTTGATTGATTATTATCAGCGACAGAATGCAACAGAGCGGGCAGAGTGGCATCGACGTCGTCTTTCCCTACTTGAGAAGATCGCCCCTCCGAAAGTCAGATGATAATCAGCGGGTTCTGAATGCGTCTTGTTGACTGCCCGCTGTCTCAGCGACCGCTACGTTAAAATAATTTCAACAGTAACTGCCTGCTCTGATTTTCATGACCGAACCGTGAGCTGACATCTCTTTCCGGCGCTGCATGACGACGAAGTCGAAGTTATCACTGAGCACAACCAAACCGACACCACCATCCACAGTTCGTTTTCCGCTCACACTGGCCCGTTTGGGAATTCGGAGCGTTCTTATTCCGACCGGGCCTTATCCTGCTGCTTCAACGGGCTCACTCCATGCCACGCGGCGGACTGCGGCATGTGGAACATGGCAAACGAAGTTTGAATGGGATAATTGCAGACGCACCCAACGGAAAAACAGGGAGCATTCAGAAGCCCGTCTGCCGCGACCAGGCTGTTGCTGCAGCCGGATCTGAGATTGCGGATGGCGTATTCCTGCTTCGTGTTGACGTCGACATAGGTCGCGCAGTTGGACCGCAGGAACAGCAGGTTCTTCCCGCCGACCGCGTAGTTGCAGCCACCTCGGCGGAACAGAGCGCTCCCGCTGACAACCTCGCCCGTGCTGACTTTCCAGGTGTGTCCCGTCTGGTTGATGAATGTCTCCGGGCCAAGGATCAACGGCTGCTGACCTCGCACCGGCTTCTGCCAGACTTCCTGGCCGGTCTCTCCACTCAAGGCGAATGTCTGGTTTGCCTTTCCGCCCAGCAGCAGATCCTGGTCGACGGAATACGCCAGCCAGTCGTCCTGAGTCCGCATGCTCATGAAGTGAAGCGAGGTCAAAACTGCGGGCGGGTCCTCTTTGACGACCTTCCAGACTTCGCTTCCGGTGCGAGCGTCAAGAGCCAGGATCGTCGACGGAAGAGTTTTCAGTTCCCGGCCGCGCCGACGCATTGCTCCGACTTCTTCGGGCGAGTGAGAGTCGATGCAGAAGACGCGTCCGCCCGACACGGCGATCGCCGCTGTATTGTATCGCAGTTCGGCGGGGCGGCTCCACAACTGCTTCCCGCTGGTTCGATCCAGAGCGATGATCAGCTCGCTGTTCCATCGGCCTTTGCTGATCGCGTTTTCTTTGTTGAACCGCACGGCGATCAGGATGACATCTTCTCCGACGCGAATATCCGTTGCGCTGACCGGTGTGTCGGCGGGCTGATCCACGTCGAATCCGAACGTGTGTTTCGGCTCCCCCGTTGCCGGGTCGAGGACCAGGCAGGTCCGCTCGTCTGCCACGTAAACGGCGTCTGGCATCGATGCGTACCGGGCGGAGCCGCCAAGCGTTCTCGACCAGAGCAGACGTCCGGTGTAGGCATCAACAGATTTGAGCGAATTCGTCGCAACCTGCAGAGCAAACAAACGGCCGCCGGCAACCTGCGGCTTCAGACCGTGCCCGTAGTCCTTGCGTTTGTAAAATCCGTGATCGCGGCCGTCGCCGTACCACAGCACGGCGAGGGGTGCCTGCACGAGGTCATCGCGCGAGTAAAACGACCTTGCCGCATCGCCCGATTCGTGCGACCAGATCGAACTGCCGGGCAGCGGCCCCGTTCGGCGGATCGTGATCAGCCGGTCGGTCGAGTCCGTTTTCACTCCGGCAAAGTGTCCCGGCGAGACGGATTGAAGAATCCGGTCGCTGCCAGGATCGTCTTTCGGAATGCACATCACGCCGCCGTAGGGCCGCAGGCTGTCATAAAGAGTCAGCAGTCGCGGTGCCAAATCAAGCTTCAGTTTCTGCGAGTCTTCCGTGGCGATCAGACCGGCAATGTACGGCGGGAGGCGGACGCTGGCTGGGTCTTCATCAACGAGGGCCTGAAACCGGCCGCGGAATCGTTCATCGGTTCCGAATTGGCGACGGAGTTTGTCGACGAGGCCCGCATCTCCATCAATGGCGATGACGTGGTGCTGGCCGTTTCTGAGCAGTTCTTCAACAAGCCGGCCGCTCTTCAGTCCCGCGACAATTGCGTAGCCCTCTTTGCCGGCGGCATCGAAGACGGACTCGGCGATCTTGCTCCAGTCATCAGCGGCCGATTCGTCGGTCGACTTTGCGAGCGAGTGCCGAACAGGTTCGACGGCCTCGCCACCGAAACAGTGAATCGAACCGTCCTCCGTCACCACGAACAGTCGACCGTCCGCCGCGAGAAGGCTCGCCGGCTCAGCCGGCAGTTCCGCCGTCCAGTTGACGAGGCCCGCCTTCTTGACACCAGCTTCAAGTGTCACAGCAAAAAGGTTGCGTCCGCTGTGAGAGTACAGCCGGTTGCCGGCTTTAAGCACGGTCGTCGTTCGCAGTTTCTTCCTGGCAAAGTCCGTCTTGAGTGACCACAGAAGCGGAGCGTCCCAGCGGGCCGGTTTGATGGCGTTGCCGTTAAAGTCCTTGTCCTGCAGAGTCGTCGCGGCATTCTTCAGGTCGTACACGTAGACGATGCCGTCGTCCACGCCGAATGCCATGTCCTGGTCGATGGCCGAACGATAATCACATGCCGGCTGAAACCGGTATGGAAAAAGCGGACCTTCGAAGAGGTCGACCTTCGGACTGCTCCAGCCTTCGGGAGCATATTTCCCGGCAGCGAGCCAGCGGCTGGCAATCTCGCGACCGTCTTTGAGGCTCACCACACCCGTCAGTCCGACGAGGGCGATGTCGCCATTCACGACGACGCGACTGTCTCCATTGCGGTAGCCCTGCACGAAGTAGTGCAGTTTGCCGGACTTTCGATCGAGCCGGGCGGGCATCGATCGGCCGTTCGGCACGATCAGCATGTCGCCTTGAATGAGCATGTGACCCTGCGGCGAGATGCCCGACTCCTGCACGTAATTGTGATCAACTCGAACGTTCTCGATCGAGTGGCTGTCATCGTTGGTCCACAGAATCTTCCCGGTCTTCGCATCGACGGCTCGCACAAACACGCCGAGCGTCGGCCAGATGCCAGCTCCGAAATACACAACGCCATCGGCAACGACCGGCCCGCCACGCACCGGCCAGAACGAAATCAGCCGCGCGTTGCCCAGGTGGCGGTACGATTCCCGGTCCTCCGGAGCTCCGGAAACTTTCCAACGGAGCTTCCCGGTCTCGGCATCGACGTTGTACAGCCAGCCGTCGTCCGAACCGAAACACACTTGCCCGTCGAACGCGACGGGAGCCAGACGCACTGGACCGTTCGTGTAAAAACGCCAGAGTTCTTTGCCGGTGGCCGTGTCGAATGCGGTCAGACTTCCGTCGACCATCGAGCCGACGAACATCCGGGAACCCAGCACGACGGGCTCGTACGACGCATCAAAATGCAGCCGCGCTTCGTTCGGCCAGGCGGGCATCGGAGCGAGCAGTTGCCGAGTCCACTGCAGATGCAGTTTCGCCGGCAACTCTTCGTCAGTGGCTCCGCTGCGGACGACATCGTGCCGCCACATTGGCCAGTCGGCGGAATACGCGTGGGATGCCGGGCGAGGTGCAAGCAGTCCCGTCAGAACAAGCAGCAGTCGGAAGCGGAACATCAAGGCGGCCTCCGGGCAGGCGATGAAACGAGAGTTTACTTAACATGTGAGGCGGGAACCGAGTAGTCACTGAAAGGGGAGTCTGATGAGAACTCTGATTGTCGCGGCCGTTCTTTCGGCGCTGCTGGTCGACTTGCAGTTAATCGACCTGCAAACGGCGTCGAGTGCCGATCGGCGGCCGCAATACACTGCGCGTCGAACGTCGGCAAAGATCGAGATCGATGGACGGCTCGACGAACCGGCCTGGCAGAAAGCGGAGACGTTCGGGAAATTTCAGTTTCCCTGGTGGACGTCTGGCGAAAAGGAACAGACCACGGCCCGGATGTTGTGGGACGAGGAGTTTCTGTATGTCTCTTACGAATGCCAGGACGCTCATATTTCGGCCGTCCAGACTGAGCGGGACAGCCCGGTTTATCAAGACGACTGTGTCGAGTTATTCACGGCACCCAATCCCGATCGTCCGCTCGACTACTTCAACATTGAGATGAACGTGAATCGTGCGATTCTTGATCGACACCATCCCGACGGTCCGGGAAAGCCGCAGGTGCCTAACTGGAATGCTCGCGGAATCAAAATCGCAACGGTGGTCGATGGATCGTTAAACGACGATACAGACACAGATCGTGGCTGGGTTCTGGAAGTCGCCATCCCCTTTGAGAATTTTGCGAAAGTCACAGGACGCGCACATCCGCGCGACGGAGACGTCTGGCATCTCAACCTGAACCGGCTCGGCGGAAAGATCAATCCACAGCACAGCCAGTGGTCACCCGGGACGACCGCAAAGCCTGCGTTTCACGCGCCGGATACGTTTGGTCGAGTGACGTTTTCCAGCCAGATCTCAAAGTGACAGTTCGATGGGTGGGGCAACGAATCCTGGCAGTGAAACATCTCACGGTTTGCCATTGGGGCAGGACGCGGGATCCCTCACCTGGGAGCCGCGAAGCGGCGGAAGGCTGTAGCCCGGGGTGAGCGAACGGCGAGAGCCGCGAGCGTAACCCCGGGTGAAAGAGGTTCCCGAACCAGCGCCACTCTTACGTCCTCAGGAGTTCCCTCTTCCGCCGTCGCAGGTGGCCGAGTCTCTCAACCCGAACTCGGCGGAAGAGGGGACTCCTGAGGACAACACGTGGCGAAGACAAATGCACCGAACCTGACCCGGGGTTCCGCTTTTTGATGTTGCGCGTTTCAGTCGCGAAGCGACGACAGCACATAGCTGCGGGCGTCAGCCCGCAGATCC
>JAQBVJ010000214.1 GCA_027623235.1 Planctomycetota bacterium | reverse complement strand
TGTGCTGAAACAAAGTCGCGTCCTCAAAACGACTTACACACCGAAACGCGGTTTTGTGTCATTCATTCGGTGAGAAATTCGGGCTAAAGCGTCGGGCGGCCGATCAATTCGTCGCCCCATCGCGGTCGATCGACACAAAACGCAACCAGTCGCGGATTTCGTTTTTGTAATCGCTGTCCAGATTGCTGCGAATCAGCCGGCGATGCGCGGCCGCGGCACCGTGTTTTGACTCGGCGGCTTCCTCGGGAGATGAGAACCGCTGGCCGGGGTCCGGATGGATCATGTCTGCGATCAGTTCGACCAGTTCGCCGTCTTCCTGAACTTCGGGAGGCAGGTAATTCTCAAGCCGCTCGTGAATCTGAATCTTGGCCTCAGCCATTTGTTCCCGAGTCTGAACATCCTCAAAGAGGACACGGCCGGAAAGCAGTTCGAGGAACACGTACCCCAGGCTCGCGACGTCCGAATTCAGTTCGAAGCGGTTATCGGTGATGACTTCCGGCGCGGCGTAGCGGGGCGTCCAGGCCGGCATGATCCGCGGTCGATTCAGGAAGAATGCCGATCCGAAATCGATCACCTTCGCACCGCCGGTCTTCTTCAGCATGATGTTGGCTGGTTTGATGTCGCTGTGGACGATCTGTCGGCGATGCAGCGGGGCGAGTCCGTCGAGGCACTCGCGCAGAATGGCGATTGCGACACCGGGTTTCAGTCGAGCCTGCGAGGCGCCGGCCGTCACGACGACATTGTTGATGTGCTCCCACGATGCTTTTCCGGCAACGCGGCCAACGTGGGCGAGACAATCCGTCGACGTCAGCTGCTTTAAATCGAAGCCGTCAACCCATTCCATGACCATGATCTGAACGCCGCCCGATTCGATCATGTTGTGGACGTCGAGCAGGCTGTCCTGCTGGATTTCGCCGATCCGCATGGCGACTTCTGCGGTACGGGCCATCTCGGTGAGGTACGAATCCGTGTTCTGATACGGCACCGGCGAAAACAGTTTCAACGCGACTCGCAGCGACACATTGAGCGAACCGAACCGATCCGCGAGATACACAACGCTCTGTGATCCGTATCCGAGCACACGAATGAATTTGTACTGAGCGGCCCACGTGACTTCGCCCGCCAGTTGCAGCTGATCGAAGTGCGGAACCAGGACGCTGGCAATCGCCTGCTCCGGCTGCTGGTTCGAGGCGAACGCGTGAGTCGACGCGACGGACTCGCTGAGGTCAGTTCGCCAGATGTCTAATTTGGGAATAGTCACGTTAAGTGCCGACGGGATGAATTCTGTCTGGTGTGTGTGAAATAGCCGTGTTGAAATCAGCGGCTCCGCGGCTGGCGCTCGTACTCAATCAGCGTGCGGCCTGCTTCGTCGAGGTCTCCGCAAATTCCGGTCCCGACGGCGGCGATGAGGGCGGCTCCGCGAGCTGCCTCTTCGCGATGTCGGCCGAGCTGCGGAGTCAGACCAAATTCCGCCGCGACCGATTCGGCCAGGACAGCGTTCTCGCGGAGACCGTTGCCGGCCCCGGCGAGTGTTGTTTTGCCCTGCCCGGTGACCTCGACGATCTGATCATACGCTTCCCGAAATCCGCGGGCCATGCCTTCCAGAACGCTTCGCACGAAATTCTCCGGAGTGAGATTGCCTGGCGTCATTCCGACGAGGGATCCGGTCTGCTGCGGATTGGATCGCGTTCCGGAAAACGTCGGGACAAACTGAAGTCCGCCGGATCCTGATGCGGCCGCCGCAGCGAGCTCCGTCATTTTCGCATAAGGAAATTCGTCGGAATTCTGCTCAAACATCGAGCAGCCGATCCCGCGGAGAAGGCTCGCCACAACCTGAAACGACCAGCCGCCCGGCAGGCCAACGTTGGACAGCAGGTTGCCGGAAATCGGAAACGGCCGCAGCTCGATCGGAGCCCGGTAGTCGTTGCCCTCAGTGAAGACGGCGACCTGAGCTCCAGTCCCCACGTTGAGCAGAATCGACTCGTGTCGGTTCGCGACGCTTCCGAGAAAACTCGCCTGGTGATCGCCGATCGCCGTGAAGACTGGCAACGAGTCCGGCAGCCCGAGCTCGCGGGCGAAGGATGCTGCGACGAGTCCGACCTGCTGGTCCGCTTCCTGGACTTTCGGAAAAAGCGACGGGCTCAATTCGAGCCGCCCGATCGACTCGGCATCGAACTGCCTTGATGCGACGTCAAAGACACCCGAGCCGCCCGCGTTGGTCGGCTCGGTCACGATCGACGATTCGGTCAGCGTCGCGGCAAACAGGTCCGGCAGAAAGCACGCGGTCCCTCTGTTCGGCAGTTGCCCGTTCTCGGACAGCCAGAACATAGTCGTTGCCAGAAACCCCGTGTTGAGCCGGCAGCCGGTTCGCCGTGTTGACTCCTCATCGAGCCGGCGACGAGCGACTTCGATCCAGGTTCGCCCTTCCTCACCGGCGAGAGAGCACGGCTCGTTTCCACGCTGGTCCTGCCAGTTAATAAACGGCGTCAACGGCCGTCGCTGTGAATCGACGAGCACGGTCCCATGCTGCTGTCCCGTCACGCCGAGCCCAGCGAGTTCGCTGACTCGCCCGCCAAGCATTTCGGTGAGCTCGCGAAGGCAGTCAATGGCGCATCGAATGAGCGCATCGGCGTTCCACTCGGATCGGCTCGCCACATCGCCTGAAGACGGGAGCCGCCCGGCATCGCTTGAGGTGGTCGCCCTCGCAACAAGTTCGCCCGACTTGGCATCAATCGCGATGCAGGTTGTCTTCGTCGTCCCGAGATCGATTCCGGCCAGAAGAGTCATTCGTTGTCCCTGAGTGGCATCCTCGTCAGTGGTGATGGCCACTTTGCAGACGCCGAATTTCTACTGGTCGAAGCGGGAGCCTGGCACTGAAATGAGAGGCCACAACGAAAAGGGCAGGCCAGTTTTGACGAGTGGATGCCGTCTCCTCAATCAGACTGGCTATCTCAAGAATACCGCGTTCAAAGTCAGCCGTCAGCGTATCGAAGGCACGGCCTTCGTCTGCGGGTCAGCGACAAGGCGCTCGGTGCGGCCGCGCTGGCGGCGATGCTCAGTCAGACGAGCAGGCTGCCGACAATGACTGCTTCGCGGTCTCGTTAAAAAAACAGGCCCGGAATCCTTTCGGAAACCGGGCCTGCCTCTTTCGGATGATTTCTCAGCGGATGGTTCTCAGCCGTGATTGATCGCGGAACTCAGGCCGCTTCGGATCACCAGTTCTTCGGTGAGAGGAACCAGAACCATTTGTCCGTTCGTGAGTTGAACGCGAGGCTCCAGGCCCCGTCGTCCCACTGCAGCCGCACGTCTCGCCAGCCCATCGGGACCTGCGGGTACGGATAGAACGGACCGATGTAAGGCCAGGCACTCGCACTGTACTCGGTCGGGTAGCTGATCTGTGCCGAGTTCGGGTACGAGGCGTACGATGGCCACGCGTGATTCGGCAGGTTCGGCAGATCGTAAGCCAGATGTGACGCACCCGGTCCACCGTGTCCGCCTGCGGCAGGACCCGGCATCGGCGGAACCATTCCGCCTGGTCCGCCCTGGAAGCTCATCTGCTGTCCGGGATATCCACCCGGCATTCCGCCTGGTCCACCCTGGAAGCTCATCTGCTGTCCGGGATGTCCACCCGGCATTCCACCAGGGAAGCCCTGAGCCGGGCCACCCGGCTGACCGAACTGCTGGTATCCGGCCTGCTGGATCGGAGGAGCGGCTGCGAAGCTGAGACGATTCTCAACCCGCTGCACACCAGGCACCTGCTGAGCCACATGAGCTGCCCAGGCCGCCTGCTGCGGATGTTTGACGGCTCCACCCAGAGTCGCAACGCCGCTGTTGTAACGAACTTCGATGTCGAGTCCGCCGAGATGGTTTGCGGCAAGAGCCTGAGCGATCTGCTCAGCGACCTGTTGGTTCGGTGTGCCAGGTGCACCCGACTGTCCCTGCATTGCCGGAGCCTGGTTGGACGGCATTGAGCCAAACGGACCCGGAGCCAGTGATCGCTGCATGCCAGGAATGTCGATCTGGTTTTCCACCTGTCGAACTCCCGGAACCTGAGCGACGACTTGAGTAATCCTCGCCACGTCCTGAGGGGAACGGCAGATTCCGCTGAGAGTCGCGACGCCCTGCTTGAACTTCACGCTCAGGTCATGACCTCGCACTCCCGACTTCCCGATTGCTCCGGCAATCTGGTTCGCAATCTGCTGCTCGTTGGCGGCCGGGGCCTGTCGCTCTGACGGCTTGAAGAAGCCAGCCAGACCCACGCCCCCCTTCTCTTCCTCTTTGGGAGTTGGCTGGAACTGCGAAGCCTGAACGACCGCTGGGGGCCTTGGCCTCGTACCAGCCGCCGGAGCCGGATTCGCGTTGATCAGCTCAAGCTGATTGTTGACCCGGTTCACTCCCGGCACTTGAGTTGCGGCAACCGAAGCACGCTGCTTCTGCTCGGCATCTTTGATGCGGCCAGCCAGAAGGCAGACGCCTTCGCTGACTTCGATCTCGATGTCGAATCCCGTCAGATTTTCCGCTCGCAGTTTCTTTGCAACCTCTCCGGCCAGCCTCTGGTTGTCGACGGTCGCTGCAGGTCGGGCTTGCGGCTTGGACTTGCTGAAAATTGAGAACGGTCCAGCCAGTGCAATTCCGGGAGCCACTGCGGCGATGCCAAGTGAGAGGACCCACTTCCGATACGCCTTCATCTTTGATTCTCCTTCCAGTGGCTTTGCAGCCACCATCAACCTGTGCACGAACGAGAGCGGGAGCGTTTCGTTTCGCTTTTCTAAGCGGCTCCGCGAAAAGCTCCCGTTCCCGTCCGGACACTCACACACTCGCCGAATCAACGCCGAGTGCTCGCCACGACCGCGCGGCGAAGTGCTCCTCCTGTTCATCGACCGGCCCTGTCCGGTTACACAAACTTTTCTGGTTGTTTCGGTCAAATCGAATGAACGGGTCGTAATCCCGAGTAAAGAGGCAGTTCGCCCAACAAGCCGGGTCGAGATTCTCGATAAGATGATTGGAGTGCAGTGAAAAGGGTTGTCCGATTGACCGAAATGACCGCCTGCCGCTGCAATTCCCTCCTGAATCGAGGCCAACTGATGCGAGTTCTCACGATATTACTCATTGCCCTGTCAGCAGTTGCGACAGGAAGAGCTCAGTCGAACGGGCCGAATTCCGGCTACGCTCAGTTCTATGTGCAGCCTCAGGCGCAGCAATACAGCACCCATCCGGCCACATCGACGCCACAACCTCAGCAGTATCAACAGGTTCCGAGAAGCTACTACTCTGGCGGCACGTATCCGCAGTCGGCTTATCCCCCGCAAGCTACCTATTCCCGCTCCACATACCCGCCCGGTTATGCGCCAGCTTACTCCCACTACGCGCATCCACAGCAGACTAACCAGCACGGACACAATTCAGCCTACGGTTACAACCATGGACAAAAATACGGCTCGAGCCACCAGCCGCAGCAGGTCAATCCACAGGCAATCCCAAGCCAGCCGCAGGCTCAGCAGCCGCAATTTGGAGCTGGTTTTGGTACGACATTCACAGACCGGGTGCGTCAGCAGGCGGACCCGCAGACTGTGAACCCGCAGATAGTCGCTGGGACGCCTCAGCAGCCACAATTCGGAGCGGGCTTCGGGCCGACATACACAGATCAGGTCCAGCAGGCAGCGCAGCTCAACGCTCACCGACAGCAGGCGATCGATCAGCAGAAAAATCAGGAGCTCTGGCAGCAATACCAGATTCAGCAGGCTCAGCAGCAGGCTTATATTCAGACATATGGCACACCGGCCGCGCAGCAGTTCTGGCAGGACATTTACGGTCACAACCGCTCAAGCCACAATCAGAGCCAGTTCGGATACTCCTTCCAGGGCCAGAGCCGAACGGGCCAGAACCAGTACGGCTATTCAAGCTACAACCAGTCGCCCAGCGGCCAGGCCTTCTCAAATCCGGGCTTCCAAATGCAAAGCCGATTCAATCAGAGCCAGCCAAACTACAGCTTTCACAATATCGTCGTTCCTCAAGCCGGTCATTGGCGTCGCTGAGCCACAGTGAGAACTCTTAACTTGCGGAATTGTCGAGCCAGATGGCTCGCCCGCCCGCTTGAATTCAGAGGGGTGAACTCGTAAAGTTCCTCGCTTCGCTGCTGTTTCTGGCCTCGCTGCGCCCGTGGTGCCGCCTCGCCCGCGAAATAAAACCGTTACACAACACGAGACAAGTAAACGTCTTAAGGAGAGTCCGAATGGGTCGGTATACCGGACCGAAGGGACGAGTCAATCGCCGTCTGGGCCAGATCGTCTTTGAGAATGTTGGCGCTCAGAAAGCTTTTGAAAATCGCGATTACGCACCGGGCATGTCTCAGAAACGCCGAAAGCTTTCTGAATACGGCATCGCTTTGAAAGAAAAGCAGAAGATCAAGTTCTACTACGGTTTCCGCGAAGAGCAGCTTCGACGGTTTTACGGGATCGCCCGACGGAGTCCGGGGAACACGGGCGAGAATCTGCTTGTCATGTGTGAGTGCCGTCTGGACAACGTCGTCTCGCGTGCCGGTTTCACCCTCACCCGTCCGCAGGCCCGTCAGGGAATCGTGCATCGGCACTTCCAGCTCAACGGTGTCACGATTGATAAGCCATCAATACAGGTGAAGCCCGGTGACGTGATCACACTTCGGAACCGGCCGAATCTGGGCAAAGTTTACAAAGAGTTTGCTGAAGCCAACTCCTCTCCGGCCTGCGACTGGATCAGCTTCGATCAGAGTGACCTGAAAGCAACTGTCACAGTCCTGCCTACGATGGACGACGTCAGTCTGCCCGTCGATGTGGGTAAGGTCATCGCCTTCATGGGTCGCTGATTGGAACTCGACGAGACTAAGAACCAGAGGGGGCGCGAAGTTTCACTGCGTAATTTGCAGTACTTCAGCGAGGAAATGATTATTCCATCCGGCACTTTGTCTCTTTCCTTTGAGGCTGTCGGTGGACGGATGGTGCTTCAGCAGGCTGATCGCGACTCGCCGCAGCCACGAGAGATTGTTCGCCAGAGTACGCTCACGGACGCGACTGGCATCTTCGTTGAATAGCACATCCAGTTGCCAATGGCAGTTGTTTTCAATCGACCAGTGCATCCGTACTGCATGTGCAAAGTCGATGCCTGTCAGGTCGTCGCTCAGAATGTAATAACGGACCTCTTCGGTGACTTCATCGTCTTCGTGTCGAACACTGATGACCATCCCGATGGCTTTCACAGATGCCCAGCTTGCAAACACTTTTGCACGCCGGGGAATCGGTGCCACGTAGTAATAACGATCGTCCTGACGACGGCCTTTCTATTCGCTGGTGTGGTGGCGATGGCAACGTCCTTTCGACCAGTCACCGTCTTTCCAGCAATTCCCGGGTCGCTGGAATTCGGGGGAAAACGAGGGATTCTGAAAATCGTGTTCGTAAGGCGTCGTTCAGAATTAACTTACCCGCTTCGCCTGTTTTTATGTGGGTGAATCTCATAATTCCA
>JAQBVJ010000213.1 GCA_027623235.1 Planctomycetota bacterium | reverse complement strand
GAGTTTCCGAGTCAGCGCCGCACATTTCGGGCAGTCGTGTGTCTTCCGTGACCGTGGCATGGTCTCGGAAACTTACCCGATCACCATCGATTCGCAGAACAGCAGTCTCAGCCCCGTGAACGGGTACGCAAAAAGATATCCCGCCGGGGCTTCGCATGACTTCGGACGCTGTGTATCTGAATGGGGCCCGGACGGCTGCAAAGGATGGAAGCCGCGTGTTTGTATTGTTGCGAACCGGCAAATGGATTGTTGTGCCGCTCACAGACGCTGACCTGTCGACTCTTCGGGCACCGGGATTTGAGCAGCTTACGAAACTCCCTGCCTGGGACACATCGATTGCGACAGCAATTGAGACTGCTTCGTCGCCGTGAGTCTGGATGAGGAAAGAACACTCGATGCATTTCTGAAGGGAGATATTCTCGCTCTCGCTTGGAGTGCCGACTGACGCGAACGCCGACCTACTCGTCGGTCACGCACCCCTCAGAGGCGGACTTCACCGTCTTGATGTACTTGTAAAGGGTGCCTCGCGTGAACTTGTACGGAGGCTCCTGCCAGGCATCGCGGCGAGCGGACATTTCCTTTTCGGAAATCGCGACATCGATCCGGTTTGTCTCAGCGTCGATGGTGATTTCGTCGCCGTCCTGGACGAGTCCGATCGGGCCGCCTTCCTGGGCTTCCGGAGTCACGTGGCCGACGATGAAGCCGTGAGAGCCGCCGGAGAATCGGCCGTCAGTGATCAGTGCGACGTCTTTCTCCAGGCCGTAACCGCAGATCGCCGAGGTCGGCGTGAGCATCTCCGGCATGCCGGGTCCGCCTTTCGGGCCTTCATAGCGGATGATGATGACGTCGCCTTTCTGGATGACTTTATTCTCAAGGCCTTTCAGCATCTCCTCTTCGGAATCGAAGCAGCGGGCCGGGCCTTTGAACTTCAAGCCCTCTTTGCCGGTGATCTTGGCGACGGCTCCGTCGGGACAGAAGTTGCCTCGCATGATGCGGATATGGCCAGAGGCTTTGATCGGTTTCTCAACCGGCTGAATGATTTCCTGGCCTTCGGCAAGCGCGTCGAGGTCCGCGACGTTCTCGGCGAGCGTCTTGCCCGTGACGGTCATGCAGTCTCCGTTGAGCAGACCTTTTTCGAGCAGGTATTTGTGGACGGCGGGGATGCCGCCGATGTTGTGCAGATCCTCCATCACGTACTTGCCGCTCGGTTTGAGGTCGGCGATGAACGGGATTCGATCACTGACGGACTGAAAGTCGTCGATCGTCAGGTTGACGTCGACGGCCCGCGACATCGCGATCAGGTGCAGCACGGCGTTCGTCGAACCACCCAGGGCCATGACGATGACCATGGCATTCTCAAAGGCCTCGCGAGTCATGATGTCCCGCGGCTTGAGGTCCAGTTCGAGCAGCTTTTTGATGGCCTCGCCGGCTGCGATGCACTCGCCCTTTTTGAGCGGATCCTCAGCGGGAATCGACGAGCTGTACGGCAGCGACATGCCGAGCGTCTCGATGGCCGACGACATCGTATTGGCCGTGTACATTCCGCCGCAGGCTCCCGGGCCAGGGCAACTGTTACGGACGATCGCGCACCGCTCGGCGTCGTCAATCTGCTCGCTGATGTACTGCCCGTACGATTGAAACGCCGAAACGATGTCCAGCTTCGGATGGTCGGGCGTGCAGCCGGCCCGGATCGTGCCGCCGTAAATCATGATGGCCGGCCGGTTGACCCTCGCCATCGCCATCACGCAGCCGGGCATGTTCTTGTCGCAGCCTGGAATCGTGAGCAGGCCGTCGTACCACTGCCCGCCCATAACCGTCTCGATCGAATCGGCAATCAGGTCGCGCGACTGCAGCGAGTAGCACATCCCGTCCGTGCCCATCGAAATGCCGTCGCTCACGCCGATCGTGTTAAACCGCATGCCCACCAGCCCGGCCTTGTCGACGCCTTCCTTTGTGACGTCGCTCAGTTCCCGCAGGTGCATGTTGCAGGGGTTGCCCTCGTACCACACGCTGGCGATGCCGACCTGGGCCTTGTTCATATCCTCGGCCGTCATGCCCGTCGCGTAGAGCATCGCCTGCGAAGCTCCCTGCGAAGCCGGCTGAGTAATTTTCGAGCTGTACTTGTTGAGTTCAGACATCTGTGTACCTTGAAGCAATCAAACGTTGAGAATCAGGTTGAGAAACGACGCCGTGTTTTACCGGTCCGCAGCCGATAGGACCATCGTGTCCGACAATTGAGGATTCCGCATGGATTCAATTCGAATCGTTGAAAATCCACTGGAAACCGAAGGTGGTTATGGGGTTCAGATGTTCTGGCGGGTTTTCGTCAATGACCAGGAAATCACTGACCACGCAAGACCGTTCGAAGCTGGAGACCCGGACGCGGTTCTTTATGAGTGCCAACACTGCGGTAGATGCAGCGGAGTTGACCTGGCCGTCGCCAAGTACAAGTCCACTGTGATTTGGTTTGGCGTTGGACGCGACGAAGACGTGCAGAGATGGGGACTTCTAGTCGACCGCGTCTATTTCTTTGACATGGCAGAGTACGCGACGGCACTGGGTACTGGTTTTCCCCTTGAGTTGCCGGAGTTGAGCGATCAGGAACTTCGTCGCCTCGTTTTGAGGGTGCCAACAGTCCCGCACCTGAAAGGCCTCTACACCGAGCCCACTATAGAATCGGATCCGCTCGGTCACAGGTTGCTGAAGCTTGTGGGCGAAGTTTTCAGCCAAGACAACCTGTTGTTCCTTGCGGACACTCCACCCGCTGTCTGTTCAGTTCGGATCGGGAGCGATCTGGACTTATTGCCGGAATGTGTCATTGAAGTCGGAAATGCTGCCAGTGGGCCGGCACTTCGGCTAATTGAGCTACCATGCTTCCCGATCTGGATGACCGGAGCGAAGGCGATTGAGGAGATCGTCTTGCTTGCCAGTGAATGTTGAGCGGTCACTCTGCGACCGAATACGCCGTCAGAGTGTTCATGTCTCGCAGATAGAATTTTCCATTCGCGACCACGGGGTGAGCCCACGTCGGGTAGTCCTTTTTGTCGACGGTGAACTGACCTTTCTCGACGTACTCCTTCGAGTTGACTTCGACGAGGGCCACGACGTTTTTCTCGCCGTAGCAATAGAGATGCCCGTCGGCGTACGCGATCGAGCCTTTGCCGGCACCTCGGGCCTGCCAGGTCACCTCGCCCGTTTCGAAGTTCATGCAGATCAGACTGTTGCTGCCCGTTCCGTAAATGAAACCGTCGATCAGGATCATTCCGCCGTGGTGATTCTGCATTTTCGATTCGAAATAAGCGGGCTCGGCCGTGAAGGCGTCGCCGTCTCTGGTGATTTTTGCCAGGCCTCCGCCCGTCCCGTAGGCTGAGGCGGAGAAGACCTGGTCGTTCGCAAACAACGGCGTCGAGACGTTGGCTGTCCGGTTGGCCGATTTATCGTACGACCACAGCAGCTCGCCGGTGTCTGCAGTCAGGCCGACGACTCGCGGTTTGGCTCCGGGATTCCGCTTGTTTCCCGACCCGCCCGTAAACGTGACGATCTGCCGGACACCGTGTGACTCAACGACCGTGGCCGAGCAGTAATGAGCTTTGTCCGTCACGCCGGTGCTCGCCCAGACGGTTTCGCCCGTCTTCTTGTTGAGAGCCACGACGCAGCCCTGATCTCCACCCGGAGTGACAATGAGATGGTCGCCATCGATCAGCGGGCTCTCGCTGTAGCCCCAGCCGGGACGTGAGCCGCCGAAGTCTGAGACCAGGTGCTTCGACCACACGACCTCGCCATCGTCAGTTTTCAGGCAGGTGAGATCTCCACCGCCGCCGATCGTGAAGACAAGGTCCCCGTCGACTGTCGGAGTTCCGCGACCACCGTTGCCTTTTCCGTGCTTGTACTCGCGATCTTCTGTCGGCGGGCGAACGGACCAGACGACCGATCCGTCCTTCTCGCTCAGGCAGAAAATCATGCCCTTGCCGTCGACGTTGCCCTGGGTGTAAACCCGGCCGTCGGCGACAGCCAGCGACGCGTAACCCTCGCCGATTCCCTCAATCTGCCAGGCAACTTTCGGCCCGCCCTCAGGCCACTCCTTGAGCAGCCCGGTGTCAGCGGACATGCCGTCACGTTTGGCACCTCGCCACTGAGGCCAGTCGGCCGCCACGGCAAAAGACGACGCCGCAAGAAAAGAGCCCGCAAGAAAAGAGCACAGGGCGAGTGTCAATCGGGATTTCATGGGAGAACTCCGGCGGGGTGAAACGGCGCCGCATTCGGCACCGGGCGGGAAGCGAGAACGATAAAAAATCGGAGTTCCGGTGTCACTCAAGCCGGGGTGGATCGGAATCTGACGCGAAGGCGCGAAGACGCAAAGTTACGGCAGTTTCTCCCTTAACTACTTTGCGCGTCCTTTGCGACTCTGCGCCTTTGCGTCAGCCGACCCTCGCTTGACGCCCCTGCTGGTTTGCAATTTCCATGTGATTCCGCATCCTCCCAGGCTGAGTCAACGCTCCCCGGAAAGAGAGCTCCCATGAGCAGCCGCGAAATCTGTTTCCTGACCGCCACGCAACTGCGTGAGAAACTCCTCGCCCGAGAGCTGTCCGCCCGCGAGGTCATGGACGCTCACCTGGCTCAAATCGAGCGGGTCAATCCGAAGGTCAACGCGGTCGTCACACTGCTGCCCGAGCGGGCGATCGAAGGCGCGGCCGAGGCTGACGAAAAGCAGGCGCGCGGTGAGGAACTCGGACCGCTGCACGGGCTGCCGATCGCTCATAAGGATCTCGTCGAGACGAAAGGGATCCGCACGACCTATGGCTCGCCGATTTACGCGGACAATGTGCCGGAGAAAAACTCGCTGCTGATCGACCGGATTCAGGCGGCCGGGGCGATCACGATCGGCAAGACGAACACGCCCGAATTCGGAGCCGGCTCGCAGACGTTCAACCCGGTCTTCGGAGCGACCCTCAACCCGTACGATACAACGAAGACGTGCGGCGGCAGCAGTGGCGGAGCGGCGGTCGCCCTGGCCTGCGGAATGATCCCGATCGCCGACGGCAGCGACACCGGTGGCTCGCTGAGGAACCCGGCCAACTTCTGCAACGTCGTCGGCTTCCGCCCGTCGCCGGGGCGAGTGCCCGACTGGCCAGCTCAAATCGGCTGGTTCCCGATCTCCGTCTCCGGCCCGATGGGACGAACCGTCGAGGACGTCGCGCTGCAGCTCTCGGTGATGGCCGGCCCGGACTCACGCTCGCCCATCTCGATAGAGCAGCCGGGAGAGATGTTCCGTCAGCCGCTCGGGCGGGAATTCAAGGGCACTCGCATCGCCTGGAGCCAGGACTTCGGAGAGCTGCCTGTCGACCCGCGAGTCACCACTGCCATCGACAGTCAGCGATCCGCCTTCGAGTCGATCGGCTGTGAGGTCATCGACGACTGCCCCGACTTCACAGACGCCGACGAGACGTTCAAAGCCTGGCGGGCCTGGAAGTTCGAGCACCGCTTCCGGCCGCTGCTGGAATCTCACGGCGAGCTGATCAAAGACACGATCCACTGGAACTGCGAGGAAGGTCGCAAACTGACCGGCCCGTACCTCTCCACCATCGAGGCAAAACGCACGGCCCTCTACCACCGCGTCCGCGAGTTTTTCGAGGACGGCAACATCTCGTTCCTGATCCTGCCCGTCAGCCAGGTCCCGCCGTTCGACGTCGACACGCCGTACATCTCGGAAATCAACGGCACGAAAATGGCGACCTACATCGACTGGATGAAGTCGTGCTACTTCATTTCAGCCATCGGCAACCCGGCCATCTCCGTCCCGTGCGGCTTCACCCCGGAAGGCCTCCCGGTCGGAGTCCAGATTGTCGGCCGTCACAACGACGATCTGGGAGTCCTGCAGATGGCCTTCGCCTTCCAGCAGGCCACAGAAGTCTGGAAACGCCGCCCACCGGAGTAGCCGCGCACCGCCTCTGAGCACGTGTCGGCCGCGCGCCGGGAGGGCGAGGCTCCTGCCGAGCCGCAAGCTGTCTCGCAATCAACCATCGCGAACCGCCAGGAACGAACCGTGAAGCTGCCGCCGGGTGTCTTCCCCTATCTGCTGATCGGCCACGTGGTCATCCCGTTTTTCATCAACGTCGTGGTGAACGTTGGGCTGGGAGTGCTCACATTTGGCGGCAGCGACAAGGTTCCGGTCTGGTCTCTCGAAAAAGGGGCCGTGGCGGATTTTCTGGGCTGCTGTTTTTTCCTGCCGCTGATCACCTGCCTGATCGCGACTCCCATCGTGCGTCGCCAGGCGGTGGCCGGCACGGTCAGTCGCATTCCGGTTGAGGACGCCCCGGCATGGCTGAGATTCTTCCAGGGTTCGCTCTTTCCGCGGGCTCTGAAGTGGGGAGTGGCCGGCCTGGCCGTCTTCGCCGGTCCAGTGTCCGCCGCCTGGATCCTGTTCGCCGAGCCGACCGTCGGCACGACGGGATTCCTGATCAGCAAGTCGCTGTTCGCCGGAGCCCTGGGAGTCCTCGTGACGCCTCTGATCGCAATCGCAGAATTGTCCGCTGCCCGTGACCGCACCCCGTGACCGCGCACCGTGACCGCGCACCCCGACCGCGTACCGGGAGGGCGAGGCTCCCACCGAGCCGCAAGCGCAACGCGAGGACACCGAGCCATAAGCACGAAACATGCCTGCAATATCGAATGTCGAACAAGGAATGTCGAAGTCGGAATTGGCGTACATGACCGAGACGCATCGGGACTGGCGTGGGTCGGCAGGAGCCTCGCCTTCCCTTCGGAAAGCAAGGTGCGTGTCGCGAAGCGCACCAGACGTGTTGGAACGGACCTGTGTCGTGCGGAGACAGACAGGTCACTTCACCAGTCGAGGTGACGCGAGGAGAGTGCCGTAAGTGGAAATTGGAGCACTTCCTGGAATCAGGGACGGATGTTGAAGCGAGGCCGGCTGAATAATAACCGCGCGATTACTCATGGGGCCCGTCATCGTGACAGCCATGATTCGCGCACCGACGACCCGGACTACGGTGTACTCTGTATTGGCACCATTTCCAGTGACAGCCGTGAACAGAAAAATCACTCGTGGCTGGCCAATAACGGCAGTCACAGCGGTCTTCATCCCATTGGAGATTCCAGGGTTCCCCGAAAGAGTGACCGGGCCCTCACTGAAGTCGAGTGATCCGCCGTGGTAGTCGAGATCGTTACAGTCAACGCCGTTGTAAATCTGATCGATAAGTACGGCGGTGCTGTTGGAGTTGCCGCCGATATTGACGGTACCCCGATTCCCGGAAGGCAGACTTCCATCTGCTCCGTTGGGAAACATACGAATCTCGGGGATCCCGTCTCCTCCAGGGCTGACGGTGCCAGTCGCTTCAGACCAGGAGTAGTCGTCAGGGCTCCCGTTGTTCTCAAGGTCGACCCATGAGTCCAGGTCAGCAATTCCCGGACGGTCGGTCTCCTCGCGGCTTTTGGGGCTCAGCGCGGCGTGAGGAGGGTTTTGCTTGGACGATGGGGCTGGTGCGACTGC
>JAQBVJ010000212.1 GCA_027623235.1 Planctomycetota bacterium | reverse complement strand
TGTGTTCCAAGGCGGGCGCGCCCGCCTTGGAACACAAGCACCCCCCGGAATCTCTTGATTTAGCCCGTCCCGTCTCCCTGGTAGACTCAGGAGAAATCAAATTGCCTATCAGTAGTCCGTGCCACACGGTGACCTGGCGGCAAAATACTCGCGGCAGTCGTTGACGTTTTTTCTAATCGACCCGCACAGCGTGAGGCCGGGCGGACGGATGCCGAACTTCCAGCTGACGGTCGATGAGGCCTCGGACCTGACGGCCTGGCTGCTGCGTGACCAGAAGCTGCCGCCGCCAGGCCACCCGGCGATTGACGCTTCACAGCCAGAGCCGCGACTCGTCGCTGAAGGGAAGAGGCTGTTTCGTGAACTCGGTTGTGCGAACTGCCATACCGTTCCGGGGATCGAACCGGCAGTGACGGCGAAGCCGACGTCGGAACTCAACTGGAAGGCTGCTCGAAACTGCCTGGGTCCGCCCGTGAAAGGGCTGCCTCATTTTTCGCTCGACGAAAAACAGACGGCTGCGATCGAAGCCGGGGCATTGGGGACCGGGCTTGATGTCTTCGCGCGGGTTGCCGACCCGGCGAGTCACGTCCAGCTTCATCTGTTGAAATTGAACTGTCTGGCCTGCCACGAACGCGACAAGCTGGGTGGCGTCGGCCGCTACCGCCGAGCTTTCTTCGAGACGTACGGTCACATCGATATCGGCGACGAAGGCCGCCTCCCGCCGCCGCTCACGAAAGTGGGCCGCAAGCTGCTGCCTGCCTGGACGGCGAACGTGCTCAAGGGATCGGGAGCGGTGCGGCCTCACATGCGAATTCGAATGCCCGTGTTTCCGGCCGATGAGGTCAGTCTGCTGCCGGCTCTGCTGACTCAGGCCGACCTCGGGCAAGACGGAAAACTTTCGACCGAACGCGACGTCTTCGGCGATCAATCCAACCTGGCCGAGGCCGGACGAGCGCTGCTCGACACGGGCTGCGTGCAGTGTCATCCGCTGCGAGGCGAAGCCCTGCCGGGCGTTGTCGGAGTCGACCTGGCCGGCATCGCCAGCCGGGTTCAACCGAAGTGGTTTCACGACTTCCTGCTCGACCCGGCCGAGCTGAAATCGCGAACCCGGATGCCAACGTTTTTTCCCGGCGGCAAGAGTCAGAACGCGGCGATTCTCGAAGGCGACACGGAACGGCAGATCGCCGCGATGTGGGCTTACCTCAAGGACCTCAACCGGCAGAAGCTGCCGTCGAAAATCGAAAAAGCCCGCTCAGAAAACTACGAGCTGATTCCGCAGGACCGGCCGATCATCCTGCGAACGTTCATGGAGGAAGCGGGCACTCACGCGGTCGCTGTCGGGTTTCCTCAGAAAGTTCACTTCGCGTTTGACGCGGAAGCGATTCGGCCAGCCTTCGCGTGGCGAGGCCGCTTTCTCGATGCGCGAGGCACGTGGTTTGAGCGGTTTACTCCACCGGCGAATCCGCTGGGAGGCGACGGCATTGCCTTTCCCGCAGGTGTCGCGCTGGCCGAGCCGAAGACGGCAGAAGCCCTCTGGCCAGTCCCTCCGGACGTGCCCGGCTATCGGTACCTCGGCCACCGGATCGACAAGAATGGCGTACCGACCTTTCGGTATCTCGTCGGAGATTTTCTCATCGAGGATCGAATCACCCCGCGCGGCAAGGGGCTGCGGCGGGAGTTAACGATCACGGATCGGACGGACGGCAATCCGCGGTCGCTCCAGTTTCTGGTCCATGCCGGTTCGGAACTGAAGTGGGACGGGGCTAGTTCGACAGACGCGACCGGATTGAAAGTCACCGTGCCTGCTCAGTACGCAGACAAGGGGCGAGTCGTCAAACGCGACGGCTATTCCGAGCGGCAGTTGTCGATCCCGGTCGATCGAAAAAAGAAACTTGAGGTGCAGTACGAATGGTGAGATCACTGAACCTCGCACTGATTGTTCTCGCAGCGGCCACGATGACGACGTCGGGATTTGCTGCCGACGAGGACGACTATTACCGACTGATTTCGGTGGCGACCTCCGAGGCGCCGACAGACTCCCGCTCGAAGAACTGGAAGCCGGCCCCCGACGGGCTGGCACTCGAAGTGAGCGGGCTGACGGTGCTCGACGATCACCGCGTGGCGGTCGCGATTCGAAAAGGCGAGGTGTGGTTCCTCGACGGCGTCTACGCGGATCCGCCAGGCGAGATCAAGTACCACCGCTTCGCGTCGGCTCTGCACGAACCGCTCGGTCTGCTGAAACACAAAGACTCGTTTTACACTGTTCAGCGCAGTGAATTGACGAAGCTGACCGACACTGATCAGGACGAAATCGCCGACGACTACTCCACCGTCGCCAAGGGCTGGGGCGTGACCGGGCACTACCACGAGTACGCGTACGGGCCGAAGCTGGATCGCGACGGAAACTTCTGGCTGACGCTCAACATCGGCCTGGGGCTCAAGGGGAAGGAACTCGACCGGACGATCCAGGATCCGGTTCTCGGTTACCGGCAGGGGCGCTGGCGAGGCTGGGGCATGAAGGTCTCGTCCGAAGGCCGACTGACTCCTGTCTGCGCAGGAATGCGATCACCGGCCGGCATCGGCATGAACGAAGCCGGAGACATGTTCTACACCGATCAGCAGGGCAACTGGGTGGCGACGAACTCGCTGCATCACATGCGCGAGGGAGCGTTTTTTCATCACGCCGAAGCGCTTGCCTCAATGAACCTGGCAGGCTCGACGATTCACGGTGTCGAGAAAGTTCCCGGCGGACTGCCTTACCCGCAGGCGCTCAAACAGTTCCCGCAACTGAAACCGCCAGCCGTGTGGTTTCCATACAAGAAGGCCGGCCAGTCCACGACAGATATTTTGCTCGACGAAAGTCAGGGGAAATTCGGTCCGTTCGCCGGACAGCTCTTCGTGGGCGAGTTCACGCAGGCGGCCATGCATCGCGTGTTCCTGGAAAAGGTTGGCGGCGAGTACCAGGGGGCGTGCTTCCCGTTCCGCTCGCACTTTGCGTCAGCCGTGTTGAGGATGGCTCAAGGCACAGATGGAAGCGTCTTTGTTGGCCTCACCAATCGAGGCTGGAGCAGCCTGGGCACGGCGGCGTACGGACTGCAGCGGCTTGTCTGGACCGGAAAGACACCGTTCGAAATCCAGGAGGTCCACGCAATGCGTGATGGCTTCGAACTGGTTCTCACGCAGCCGGTCGACGTGACGTCCGCGGCCGACGCCGCCTCTTACGAGTGCAGCAGCCACACGTACCTTTATCACTCGACGTACGGCAGCGACGAGATTCAGAAGAAGCCGCTCGCGATCGAAAAGGCGACGGTCTCTGACGACGGGCTGCGAGTGCGTCTGAAAGTCGCCGGCCTGCGCGAGCTGTTCGTCCACGAGCTGGTTGCTTCCGGCCTCCGCAACCGAAACGGCGAGCCACTGCTGCATCCTCACGCCTGGTACACGCTCAACCGGATTCCGGACTGATCGCGTCTGCTGGCCCCGATGCGAAACAGACGAAGGCTGGCCGGCAGTTGCAGTAGGGCCGGTTCCTACCGGCCGCATGGTGGATGGCTATTGGCCAGTGGGACCCGGCCCAGCTTTCTCCCGCCACTGCGTCTTCGTCGAATGAATTTCCAAAAACCCGGAAAACTCCTGCACGAATTCCGGAGGACGCGTCACTTATGAATTGAAACCGGTTTCGCTGACCTCTGCGGGCAATGAGTTCACTCAACCTCTTCTTCTCTCAATACCGAATCGAGGACTGAAATGAGACGAATTGCAACGATCGCCACGGCGTTTTCCGCTTTGCTGACAATCACCCTCACTGCGCAGGCTCATGTTCAGCCGGCTGATGTGGCGGCACGCTGTGTTTCCCATGTCGACGACATTGTCGACCGGTGCACTGGAGTTGTGGCGGATGACACGGCCGAATGTGTGATCACGATTCACCGGCTGTTGCGACTCGGTCGTGACAAAGCGGCTGCGGCGGCTGCTCGGGAATGTCACCAGAATTCCCGCGAGACCGTGCGAATGTGCTCGGGCATGATCGACGACCTCTGCAACGAGTGCGTCCGGTATCTGGTCAACGTCGGGGCCACTCAACTGGCCCGGCGCGTTTACAACCACTGTGAGGAAGCCCAGGAGAGTCTTCAGATTCTGCTGGACCGCCAGCAGGAAATCCTGTCAGATGCTCTGAATGGTTGATGATCATTCCCCTGCGAGACGACGGGGCGTCCCGTCGTCCGCAAGCGTTTCTGAACATGAAAACGAAGACGCGTCAAACGAGAGTCTGCATGGATTCCGGCGGAAACCTCAAACACGAGCTTCGGCAGACACAGTCTGACTTCGGTCAGGCTGCGTCCGAGCCGCTGCACCAGACGGACCCGATCCAGCAGGATCAGGTTCTGGTGCAGCGGCTTCTCTTGCGTGAGGAAGCGGCATGGTCGGAATTCGTGACGCGTTACGATCGGTTGATTCAGCAGCGAGCCAGCTCAGCGTGTGTTGAAGCGGGTTCTGGCGCGGTGAGGCCCGATGTCGTCGCAGAGATCTGTGGCGAGGTTTATGCCGCCCTCGTTGCGAACGACATGAAATCGCTGAGACGGTTTTCGGGAGACAGTCGGCTGTCGACGTGGTTGTGGACGGTCGCTCGCCGAATTGCGTTGCGTTACCTGTCACGCCTCCGCAGGTTGCCCGCAAATGCAGACCCGGAACTGATCGAGCTCGCCCCGGAGCGTCCTGTCGCCGAGCCCGAACACGCCGAAAAAATTCGCTGCATGCAGGCGGCGAGAAAGCAGTTGTCCCCGACCGATCAACGTGTGCTGAGTCTGTTTTATGACCGGCGGATGTCGTACGAGCAGGTGGCGGCGGAAATGCAGCTCAGCGTCAATGCGGTCGGCCCGAAACTCAATCGAGCTCGCGACCGACTGCGCACACTTCTCGAACACCCTCCGGATGGATGACCCGAGCCGGAAACAGACCGGACAGGATGACTTTTAACAACATCATACTCTGCCACTTGAAACCGCAGCGGGCCAGAATCAGGAAGCCAGCCCGCTCCTTCGAATCGCCAACATGCCACAGACCGCCCTCCCCAATCTGGTTCGGATGATTCGTCTGCTGGACGGTGAACTGTCCGCGGACGAGGCCGCTCCGCTGCGCCGGGTCATCGCGAACGATCTCCGGCTGGCCGAGCAGTACCAGCAACTGACGCGGGTCCTTCGGCAGCCCATGTCGCCGGACGAACTGCTGCGGCACGCTGACAAAGTCGACCCTCTGGCCGTGGCGGACTTCATCGAAGGCCGAATGACCGAGCCGGCACAGACCAGGTTTGAGCGAGAGTGCTGGGCTTCGGACAGCCTGCTGCGTGAAGTCGTCGCAACGTGGCGTGCCGAGCAGGAAGCGGCGGCGACCGGTTGGGAAACGGTGACCGACGAGCGTGTCCGATCAGTCGTTTCGTCACTGCTGAAATCGCCTGACGTCGAGTGGCCTCCAGCCATGGCTGAGTCGGAAGGTCGGCAGGAAGTGGATCGGGAAGAGCGTTCCGAAGTGAAAACTGCCCCGGCCCCTCCGGCCCGGTCGCTGGACCTGCCTGCGATCGTTGTCACTGCGGACTCTGAGCGAGTCCGGCCGAATTCGCGGCGTTCGACTGGGAAGGTTGTCGCAGCAGTGGGGCTGGTGCTCGCCCTGGTGGTGCTTGTCGTGCAGTTCATCGGACGCCCGGATGTTGATCAACAGGCCCGGCCTGGCGACCCGGATCGCGAAGTCAGCCCGGAGAGCTCTGATCCGCCAACAATAATCGTTCGCGAGGGACTGGAACCGAACGACGCTTTGCCCGACAAAGGGCCTGTGATTCCGGATTCGCCTGATCCGAAAGACGGGACCGGGCAGAACCCGATCGTTCGCAATGAGCCGGGTTCAACCCCGATGCCAGACAAGCCGGTGCCTGATCCGGGAACTCCCCTTCCTCCGCCGGTTGAGATGGTCGAGTGGTCCGACATTCGAGGCATCGTCGGCGTGCGGGATTCGACGGCGTCCGCGTGGAGCGGGATGCTCAACGCGAAGGTGGCCGACCTCTGGAAGTCAAACGCGAGAACTCAGCTTCTGACGCTTGGCAACAGCGCGGCCGCCGGCAAGGCGGTCAACGGGGCGCGGCTGATGGCGGCGGCGGATTCGCTCGTGGAGGTCTCTGCCGAGCGGAAGCGGGGCAGCCGAAACGCCGTCACCGATGAGGAACTGATTCCGATCTGTGAGGTGCAGTTCGGACGCCTCGCGCTCGTCGGGCTGAACGAGGGACAGCGCGTCATCGTGCAGGCTGGTGGCGAGTCGTTTGAATTGCGCGCGACGCGCGATGAAACCACGATCGCAATTGAGCGGGACTCGCAGGAGACCGTCCTGGCCGCCTACCGCGGTGAAGCCACCGTCGATGGCCACGAGCTGACGCGGCGACTCTTTGGTCGCATCGACTCGGCCGGATCGCTGAGCGTCTTTCGGCCAGTCCGCGTCAACGAGTGGACTCGGGCTCAGCCGGGACCGGCGAGTCTTCCTGCAGAATTGTGTGCCGTATTCAACGAGTCGGCAGATCTTGTTCAGACTGCAGCCAGCGTGCGTCAATCGACCGACCCGGTGACAGGCTACGTGTCGACGCTGATCGCTTTGCGATGTTCGACTTCGGGATCACAGCCGCTGCCGCTCAGCCTGGCTCGTCAGATTGCCGGTTCCGGAAACGAGATTCATAGGCAAACGCTGGTGCAGTGGATTGTGGCTCGCGTTCTGACGAATCCGGCGGCGGGCGATGCCGACCTGACGCTGCTCTTTCGGCTCCAACAGGTCGATCGTCAAACGGCGACGATGATGACTGGCTGGTTCCAGGCGGCTGCGGAAGGTCGACGGCCAACAGCCATGCAGCTGACCGAGCTGACAACCGGTCTCCGCGATCCCGCACCGCTGTTTACAAAACAGTGCGCGAAGTTCTTTCTGCAGAAAATCCTCGGAGACCCGCTGACGGAATACGATCCCCGTGCACCTGCCAGCCGAACAGCCTTGTCGAGTGTCGCACGCAAGGTTCGCGCGTGGCAGCAGGCGAATCTGCAGTGATCGCTATCCCAGCAGATTCTTCAGCGTTGAAAACAGAATGCAACCGGTGATCACGATCACTGAAACGACCAGACACACGGCGGAAACGTTGCCCATGCGGATTCGCTTGTCCGTGCGGAAGGCGAGCCAGCAGATCGCGAAGATCAACACCGGTGTGCAGACCAGGCCGGACACGTACTGACCGGCGATGACCAGCGTTCCCGGGCCGACTTTGTCCGTGCCGAACAGCCACTTCGAAGCACTCGCCCCGTAAATGGCCAGCACCGGAACGAGGGTCATGTAGCACGCCTCGGCAATGCGTTGAACTTTGCGGAGTTTTTTTGCGTCGCCTTTCGGGATGGTGCCGATGCAGGAAAACATGTCGCCCCACATTCTCGCGAAGGCGGCGATGCCGACGAAAACTCCTTCAAGATCTCATGGTGCTCACCGTGATCAAGCCCC
>JAQBVJ010000061.1 GCA_027623235.1 Planctomycetota bacterium | reverse complement strand
TAGGTTTCCCCAGATTGCCTCATCGTCGCGTTTGAGTCCAAGCGGTCCCTTCGGCCGGGAATTGCTGCACGGAAGTCAGTCGATATTCAACCGTCGCCGCCACATAGCCGAGCTTCGCAAGACTCTTGACCTGTTCGTGGTAGGAAGCCCGACTTCCCGCGCGCCAGCCGCCACCGTGAATACACAGAACAGTCGGCCGCATCTGGCCTTCGCCGGACGGAAGCGCGATGTCGAACTTCAATTCCTGGTCGCCGCGCTTCGCGAAGACGATGTCCGTTTGGAATTCGTCCGCGAAAAGATCCGGCGTCGCTGAGAGGGCAACCCCAATTGCGACCAGCAGTACACGAAGTGGCGTCATCATGAGAGTTCTCGTCTGGTTGCTCGTGTTCGGGATACGGATATCGACAAATTCCGGTTGGCTTGCGTCGCCGCTCCACCAATTCTCACAGGGCTGTCAGTTGCGCGGCGGCCGCACTTGAATCTTGCCGAGCCGCCACTGGTCACCAAGCCGCTCGAATTGAATGTAGTCTCCCGAGATTTCCTCCGGTCCTTCGAATTCCGGTGGCGACAACGCGGACTGACGGGAAATCTCTTTGCGAATCGCAGTTGTGTTGTCAAAGAGTCGCCAGGATCCTTCAACCAGCTGAAACTTGAAAGTGCGATTCGGCAGCGTGATCTTCCCGCGACCGTATTCAATCTCGCCTCCCGCAAGAGCAAACACAGCGGTCTTGCCGCCGTCCTCCATTTTCGGAGTCAGCTCACTGATGGCGGCCAGGTCGGTTTTCATTTGCTCGATCATCTCCGGGCTCGCGGCGAGTTTCGCCTTGAGTATTGCCTGCTGAGCCGCCGCGTCCGGGTGTCGCAATTCGCTGGCCGGGAACATGTTGGCTACGAAGGCTTCGGATTCGCCGGCATTCAACGCGGCCAGGGCTTTGCCGACGACCTCACCGATGTCACCGCCGTAACCGCTGAGCTTTGCGTTCGTCAGGACGGGCTCTTTGATGACACTGACAGGTGGCTCCGGCTCTGTTTTGACTTCAGGCACCGGAAGAACAATGGTGGCGGTGCTTCCCGATTCGTCGAACTCAATCGTTCCCTTGCGGGCCCGCTGAAAAATATCGATCAGCATGTTGAGCCGCTCCGGTTTCTCTGTGAGTTCCTGCACGGCTTCATCCATCGATTCCTTGCTGCGCCGCATGCGGGCGATGTCAGACACGGGAGCGTAGTGCTCCATGAATCCGTAAACGTCGGCCTTTTTCAGTCGAGTCGTCGCGTCATCCAGCGCGGCGTAGACAGCCGCCTCTGGAGTGCCAGGCTTCGCCGTGGGGACCGAACCGGCTTGATCGCCACCCGAGCCACCTTCTGCGGACGCGTCACCGTCGCCGTCCGAGTCGGCATCGTCATCTCCGCAGCCGGATGTCGCAGCCAGCAGGAGTGCCACTGACAAAAACCCGAGTGTCTTCAGGAGTGTCTTGAAACCTGTTTCCGCTTCGAACTTTCGCATGATGTTGCCTCATCCGTTTGAGGTGTTGATGTCTTGAAAATAATCTCGAAGTGTTCCGTGGCTGGGCGGCTGTCAGAATTCGCCGACTACAAGGTTGTCATGACGACTGGCGAGTCGCTGGAACGTCTTCGGCTGCAGACTGCCGCGTCCTGAGTTTTCCATTCCGGACTCGATGTTCTCGGCGATGAACCTCACCGAGCCGTCACACATCAGGAAGACGGCGCCGCCTTTGTGAGAACTGGAGAACGAACCTATGCCCGAGTTGATCTCGTTTCCGGGACTGCAGTCGGTGACCTGGTCGCTTTCGAAATTGTTGCCGCGAACGCCCATCCAGATTCCCGCCGCGCTGCTGACAGCCCGCTCGCCCACCATGAAGGTGTTGGAAGAGCCGTCCGTGATGTCGCGGAATCTGCAGCTACTGTTCAACCAGAAAATGCCGTCGGTCCGGATTGGAGTGGGTGCCTGCCCCGGCCAGTTAGTGCTGAGTCCGGAAGCCAGCCATCTGGGAGCAGCGACCATCCCGAAATTTCCCGAGTAATTCGAGGTGCCGAATCCACCTCGCATGGAATTCTGTGCTGCCGTCGTGTCTGACGGGCAGCGAAATACAGTGAGAGCGGTTCTGGTTTCCTGAGCCTGTCCGGGCTTCTGGTCATTGAAGTCTACGCGATTGTAGATCGGGCCTTCATCCACGTACGGTGTAAGAAACATGCTCCAGCCGTAGCGACCGCCTTCGCCTGGGCCGGGATGATGCCCCGTCCAGGCTGGCGGCATGGTGGCATGGACATCGTTGTAGTTGTGCAGTGCCAGTCCGATCTGCTTCAAGTGGTATTTGCACGTGTCGAGCCGTGCGTCCTGCTGAGCTTTCTGAATCGACGGGGCGAGCAGGACGAGCAATATCGTCACGACAAAAACGACAGTGACGAGTTCGACCAGCGTAAAGCCTGGTCGAATTTGTGATCGCGGGTGCGTCATGAATCTCACTCAGTTAGAAGAACAGGTAATCGGTGCATCTCCGCTTAGAACTCGCCAAGGGTCCGCCCGTCGGAACGGCTGCTGAGGTCCTGGTAAAGCCCCGGCCCTTGACTGGTGCCGCTCGCTACAAGGTCACTAATGAATCTCACGGAGCCATCACCCAACAGGAAATTGGCGCCACTCTCATGCCGGCTTGAGAACGAGCCAGGGCCCGAGTTCATTTCGTTGCCGACGCTGAAATCGGTGACGACATCGTTCTCAAATTCGTTGCCGCGAACTCCCATCCAGATTCCGGCTCCGCCGGCGAAACACTTCTCACCCGCTGAAATGATGTTTGAGAGGCCGTCCCGGCAGTCGCGAAATCGGACCCGGCTGTTAGACCAGAAGATTCCGTCGGTCGTTGTCAGCGTCGAGGGCTCACCAGGCCAGGCGGAATTCATCCCGCCGGTCAGCCACCGCGGGGGCGCGACCGTGCCGAAGTTGCCTGAGTAATTGGAAGTGCCGAATCCGCCGCGCAAAGGGTTCGTGGCCGGGGTCATGTCAGACGGACAGCGGAACAGAGGAATCCCGGTCTCGACAATCGTGCTCTTGCGGACCTGCCTGGCAATCATGTCCGGATACAGCTTCTGGTAAATCGTCCCTTGCTCAACGAACGGAAGAAGCAGGGTCTGCCAGCCGAGCCGCGGCCTGTCGCCGGCGTCGGGCGTATAATTGACCCAGCCAGGAGGAAAGCACTTGTGGGTATCGTGGTAGTTGTGCAGCCCGATCCCGATCTGCTTGAGATTGTTCAGGCACTGGTCCCGCCGCGAAGCACTGCGAGCCGCCTGCAGAGACGGCAGAATGAGCGACGCCAGAATCGCCACCACGAAGATTACGGTCGTTACTTCGACCAGAGTAAATCCCCTGCGAATCCGGCGAGCCATCATGCGATCTCTCTACAGGCGTCGGGTGAGCGGGTGAGCCGCAATGCTGGACACTCAACTGCCCGCGCCGGACTATACCGACGCGCACCGCACGGCCGCAAACTTGAGGCGGCCGTCTGCGGCCTGGCATGTCAATTCTCAAATCAACCTGAAGAGGCTGTCACAGGTCGCTTGCTCTATCCAGGAATTCACTCATGAATCGTTCAATCGTATTGGCGTTGTTTCTGGCACTCTCTTTGGCTGTTACCGGACTGCGAGCCGATGACCTTCCGGCGGACACCAGCAAAGTCCATCTGTTCCTCCTCGTCGGGCAGTCCAACATGGCGGGGCGAGGCCAGGTCACGGACGAGGATCGCAAACCGATCCCACGAATTTTCATGCTGACAAAGTCTGGCGAGTGGAAGCCGGCGGGGGCTCCGCTGCACTTCGACAAGTCTTCAGCAGGAGTCGGCATCGGTCGCGAATTCGCAAAACAGATTGCTGAGGCCGATCCGACAATCACGATCGGCCTGATCCCGTGCGCGGCGGGAGGCTCACCGATCTCCACGTGGGAACCCGGCGGCTATCATGGTCAGACGACAAGCCACCCGTACGACGACACGATCCGCCGCGCAAAACTCGCGATGAAATCCGGCGTGCTGAAGGGAATCCTGTGGCACCAGGGTGAGTCGGACTCAAAGCTGGAACTGGCCGCAGTCTATGAAACGAAACTCCACGAGCTGATCGCACGACTTCGTAAAGAGCTCAACGCAGAGTCGGTCCCGTTTATCGCCGGCCAGATGGGACAGTTCAAAGAGCGACCGTGGAGCGAAGACAAAAAGCGAGTCGACCAGGCTCACCGCGACATCGCTGAGAAAGTGAAGCATGCCGCGTTTGTGAATTCCGACGGACTCTCGCACAAAGGCGATCAGGTGCACTTCGACTCACAGTCCTACCGCGAGTTCGGTCGCCGGTACGCGACGGCGTTTCAAAAACTCGTCGAACACAGCAGCGACAAGAAATGACTCACAGAACAGACGGATCGCATCCTTGTGGCACGGGCTTCCAGCAAGTGGTGAGTACAGCACGGGCATCCTGCCAATACTGTTCGGCACGGCCTCTGCGTCGGTCGTTTAACGTTGAGCCGCAGGCGAGAACTTCGGTGGCGGAGCTCGCGATTCACCACCGCGACATCGCCGCCACCCTCGGATTTATTTCCACAGCGCCGCGATGCCCGTGCCAAAGTTTCCAGACGGTCTGTCAGCGAGGCACACTCGCAATTCTCCCGCTGTCGACTTCGATGCCGCCCGGCTTGAACCACGCTGGCTGACTTCGCGGAGCTGGCAGCAGGAACACGCGTGACTCGGCAGTGGCCTGGGCCGTCGGCTCAGGCAGTTGCAGAGTCGGCACGTCCTGGTAAGGGACAGCCGGTGTCGGCGGTGCGGGCTCGTACGGAGCCTGCTGGTGTCCTCGGGAATCGACCAGGCGGATCGCCTCGCACAACAGCTTGTCGCAGGCGCACTGCGTCGTCGGGACACGGAAGTGATTCCACTCTTCGACGCGGCAGATTTCCGGGCAGTCTCCGACTCTGGGGATCGGCATCCCTTCACGAAAAATCAACACGTGCCGCAACACGTTGCACGGTTCCTCTTCGCGGATCAGGTGCAGAACTGCCGCGTCCAGATAGACGAGCGTGTCGATGCAGATTCCGTCGGGCTCAAGACGCTTCGCCGCCCGGCGAGCGATCAGAGCTCCCGAACTGAACCCGACCAGCATCACGCGGCTTCCCGGGCATCTCGCGTGAATTTCTCTGACGCGACACGCAAGCGACTCGGGGCTGCCATCTTGATACAGATTAAAGGTTGTCGTGTTTTCGAATCCGGCCTCGCAGAACGAATCGGCGATTTTCGACAACCCGGCCACGTCGGCCGGGTCAACCGGCGAATGGACGAACACGATGTGAACGCTGTCGCGGCAGTTGCCACACCGAGCGGCCACGTCGGCAGATAACGGACTCGTCGGTACAACCGCGCAGCCGCTCAATGTCAGCGCACCGGCAATCGCCATCGCCATCTGGCTCCATCGGGTCATGTCGATTCTTTCGGGATGCGCAGTCACAACTATTCTCCGTCGCGTAAGTGCGAGGTCAGTAGTTTCTCTCCCTCGAAAGTCGACCGTCTGTGGCAATGAATACGAAGCAGAATCGCCTCCCGAAATGACGTCGCGTTAACCCGTGTCGACAGAAGGTGTTTCAGCGGGAATTCCGATCTTCCAGATGAATCCGGTCCGGATCGTGAACGCGGAAGAAGCGGTGGCAAATGCGTCGGCCCGCTCAGTTCATTGCAATCCTCGCCGTAAAGACCGTGTATGGTTTCTGAGAGATCGAGACGCGCAGCGGAGGGTAAGACGTCGAGATCGCGACAGCCGCCCGGTTTTGCCGGACGTGATAGTTGCATCGAGTGAGGCTGAAGGCACGGCGGCTTTTTCGGCTCACATTCCGTGTCGCGACAGGAGCGACCGATGCTCGGACGCGCTTACAGCTGGGAGTATGACTGGAAGTTCCTCATCCTCGTGATGAGTCAACTGGGGTTCGCCTTCTTTGCGTTTCACCTGACCGGCGCGCGAGGCACGTGGCTTGTTCCCGAATTCGCCGTCGCCGATGCCTGGCTCGCGTTTACGCTGATCTCAATCGGCGTTGCTCTCCGACTTGCCGGAACAGCCGCGCTTTCCTCAGACATCATGGCATCGACGAGTCCGGAAACGGGGACGCTGGTTTCCGCAGGCCTCTTCGGCCTCGTGAGGAATCCACTTTACCTTGGCACGATCCTTGTCATGAGCGGTGCCGGAGCGTTTCCCGGCTGGCACTCCGCACTGCTGATTGCCGCGTTCCACTGGCTGCGGTACGACCGCGTCGTGAGGCACGAAGAGGAACTGCTGGAAGCCCAACTGGGGCAAGCGTATCGGCGATACCTCATCACCGTGCCACGCTGGCTGGCGAATCGACTTCGACCAGTGACCTCTGGCCGCTGGTTCAATCTGTCGAGTATTCCCGCCAACGGAATGTTCGTTGGAATCTGGCTGGGTGCGATCGCTGCAATCGGGGCTGGTTCCTTTGGGTGGCTGCCGATTTTCGAAATCGCGGGCGGAGCCACCATGGCCCTCTGGTTCTCCTGGTCCGGCCGACGAGTTCCGGCCGGCTAGTTCCGGCAACACCCGCCGTCACGACCGTGCTCGTGAAATCCGCTCACCCGAACATCGCGCGAGTTCACGACGCTCAAACGTCGTAAACACTAACCGATGCGGCGCGTGAGTTTGCGGCCGGCAGAAGTCGAGAGTTCGTCGCCTCTCACTCACAGGTCGGAACAGGCTATGGCTGTCTTCAGTTCTCGCCGCACTGCGCCTTCCAGCGCAGCCAGTGATCGGCGATCACGATCGCGACCATCGCCTCGGCCATGGGGATAAACCGCGGCAGCAGACACGGATCGTGGCGACCTTTTGTGCTGATCGTTGTCGGCTCGGCATCGCGCGTGACTGTCTTTTGTTCTTTCGACAGGCTGCTTGTCGGTTTGACGGCGGCTCTCAGGACGATCGGCAGGCCGGTTGTGATTCCCCCGAGCATGCCGCCGTGGCGGTTCGATTCCGTCGTGATCCCGTGAGGATTCTCCGGCGTGACTTCGACCGGCACAAACAGGTCGTTGTGCTCGCTGCCGCGCATCGTCGCGCAGCCGAATCCGATTCCGTATTCGACGCCGAGCACCGCCGGCAAGCTGAACAGCGCTTTGGCGAGGTCCGCTTTGATTTTGTCGAAGACCGGTTCACCCAGCCCGGCGGGGACTCCGCTCGCCACAATCTCGGCCGCCCCGCCGATTGAGTCCTGTTCTTTGCGGACGGCATCGATGAGTTCAATCATCTTCGCGGCGGCATCGAGGTCCGGGCACCGGACGATGTTCGGCTCACCGTCGGGCAGGTTTTCGACCTGCTCCAGAGTCACCGCGGCCGGGTCAGAAATTTGAGCGTGGACGTCACCGACCTGGCAGACGTAGCCGACAACTCTCGCCCCGAAAGATTCCAGAATTTTCTTCGCGACGACTCCGGCGGCAACGCGGACGGTCGTCTCGCGGGCACTCGAACGGCCGCCGCCGCGGTAGTCGCGGAACCCGTAACGGGCATCGAAACTGAAGTCGGCGTGACCGGGCCGGTACTTGTCTTTGATCTTCGAGTAGTCGCGGCTCCGCTGATCCTCGTTGCGGACGAGGATTGCGAGGCTCGTGCCGGTCGTCTTCCCCTCGAACCATCCAGAAAGAATCTCGGGCGTGTCCGATTCTTTTCTCTGAGTGACGATGCGGCTTTGACCGGGACGTCGCCGGTCCATGTCAATGAGAAGATCCTCCACCGAAAGCGGAATCCCTGGCGGGACGCCATCAATAATGACGACGTTTCCCGGCCCGTGGCTTTCGCCGGCGGTGGTAATGCGAAACAGCTGTCCGAATGAGTTGCCTGCCATGACCGCATTGTAGCCGCCGCCGCGAATCCGTCATCCCGGAGAAATATCGAGGAAGGAACCACAGAAGTGGCACGGCCTTCCAGGCCGTGGCTCATTCAGGATTCCGAATGGGCAGGATGCCCATGTCACTTTTTGAAAGGCCGCTGCTAACGCCCGAGCTCACGGGATCTGTCAGTCGCTGCCTCGACGGCGTTCATGAGGACTCCCCTCAGCCCGCCTCGTTCGAGGGCGTGCAGGCCGGCGATGGTTGTGCCGCCCGGACTCGTCACGGCATCTTTCAAAGCTCCCGGATGCTCGCCCGTTTCGAGCACCATCTTTGCCGCGCCGAACAGCGTTTGCGCGGCGAGCTTCGTCGCCACGTCGCGAGGCAGACCGACCCGCACGCCGCCATCGCTGAGCGCTTCGATGATCTGATAGACGTACGCCGGACCGCTGCCGGAAAGGCCGGTGACCGCGTCGAGCAGCCGCTCCTCAACTTTGACGGCGAGTCCGACCGTGCCGAACATTGCCTCAACCAGTTCCGCATCCTCGGCCGTCGCAGCCGAGCCGAGCGAGAATCCTGCGGCTGCCGCTCCGACAAGACACGGCGTGTTCGGCATGACGCGAACGATGCGGCGACCTGCTCCGAGTCCGGCCTCGTAGACGCTCAAAGTGACTCCGGCGGCGATCGACACGACCAGGTGCCGATCTGACAGCAACGGTGCCAGGTCGTCGAGGACGCCGGCCACGTGATGCGGCTTCACCGCGATGAACACCACATCGGCCGCAGCGGCAACGTCCTGATTCGAAGCGACGATCGCGGCTCCGGTTGAGGCGGCGAAACTTTCTGCAGCGGGAGGGAACAAATCGACGGCGACGATGTTCTGAGCGGCGACGAAACCGGAATCGACAAGCCCTTTCGCCAGGGCCGTCGCCATTTTTCCAGCACCGATAAAACCAACCTTCAGTCCTGCGTCCGCCATTCTGCCGCCTCGTTCTTCAGCGCGTGGTCATGAAACTTCGGCAGAGCATAACAAACTGCCCGCCAACTTCGCTCGACCGGCGCAGGCCGATCAAGAACACGGCGCGAGGCGTGCTCACGCGGTACAACCAGGACCGGGCCAACCTGTTCAGCGTGGCTGGCCGCGAACACGTCGAGGGTCTTGGCGATATCCTGCTGCAGGAAGACGCCTGGGTGCTGGACGACCTGTTCGACGAACTCAAAGAACAGACGGCTCGCCTGAAGAAGGTCGAGAAGCGTCTGGAAGAGTTCGCGCAGTCGGCTCCTCTCAGGGAACGCGAAGCCCGGGCCGTGCTGGACACGATGCCGGGTGTGGGACTGGTCACGATCGAAACCATCCTGGCGGAGCTCGGCGACTGGACGCGATTCAAAAACGGTGCCGCCGTCGTCTCTTACGCGGGACTGGATCCCGGCGTGCGTGACAGTGACGGTCGTCGCAAAGGCCTGAAGATCACTAAAGCCGGCTCTCCGTTGTTGCGGTGGGTGATGATTCAACTGGCTCATCGGATGAAGCGGACGAGTCGGTGGGGCCGCGTGTTTGAGCAGATCAGCCGTCGGGCCGGAAAGAAGAAAGCGACCGTCGCCATGGCCCGTCGCCTGTTGACGGTGATCTTCGCCATGCTGCGGGACGGCCGGGAGTACCAGATGGCGGCCGACGAAGGCCCCCTGCTCGCCGAGAAACTTTAACAAAAACAACAAAATCACTTGACTGCGGCTTTCCCATAGACGGACCAGGCGAATCGCCGTTCCGGCAGTTGGAACGGTCCATGACGAGTCTCACCGCGCAGAGCGGCCGCGGTATCGGGCGGCGCAGGCGGCAAACGCGGCTCGCAGATTCCGCCAGCCGGAATGAAAACTCCGAGCCTGCGATGGATGGAAAAACGTAAACGAAATCACAACCAGCGCCGCGGCCACTCCCAGCGACGTGACCCGCAGGCTGGTGTTTTCCGCGAACGCCTGAAGCAGCGGCTGGTACCAGGCTCGGCCGACGTCGGGCACGTGCATCGTCTGGCCAAGGCGGCTCTGCAGTGTCTCTCCCCCTTCAAGCGGGATTCGCGTTTCATCGGGCCGCGAGGCGTCGAGGTCCAGTCGCGCGAGCTCCTCGATGACTCGCGGATCGTCCTGCAGAGCAACAACCACCTTCTCCAGTTCGTGAATGTGATTTTCGAGCGAGACCAGCTGCGTCTGCGTTCTCAGGTGATCGTTCTGAAGCTCGACGAACACCGTCAGTTTCGGTGCGAGAGCGACCACTCCGTAGAGGCTCGCCGCCGCAATCATCTGACCCCAGAACAGCAGCGACACGACCCATTCGAGAGCCGAATGGTCGTCGCTTCGGGCAGCGCGGCGAGGTGGCTGGGAAATCTTCATAAGGTCTGGCTGAGGTGACTACGAACGATCGCCGGGGAAGAGCAAACAAAAACAGCCCGGTGCCACCTGGCAACCGGGCTGGGAATCTCACGAGGGAGCATCAGGCGTGGCATCACGAGAGTGACTCCCGGCCACTCTGCTTAACTGATCGTCCCGCCGAACGTCGCGGAGCCACCCAGAATCTCCTCAATGCGAAGAAGCTGGTTGTACTTGCAGATGCGGTCGGTACGACTCGCCGAACCGGTCTTAATCTGACCCGTGCTGAGCGCGACGGCGAGGTCCGCGATCGTGCTGTCTTCGGTCTCGCCCGATCGGTGACTCATGACGGACGTGTACCCGGCCCGGTGAGCCATCGCGACCGCCTCAACAGTCTCGGTGAGCGTGCCGATCTGGTTCACTTTAACGAGGATGCTGTTTGCGATGCCTTCTTCGATTCCGCGGGCCAGTCGCTTCGGATTCGTAACGAACAGATCGTCGCCGACCAGCTGGCATTTTCCGCCGAGCGCCGCAGTGAGTTTTTTCCAGCCATCCCAGTCGTCTTCGGCGAGGCCGTCTTCGATCGAGCAGATCGGATACTTCTCTGCCCAGCCGGCGAGGATTTCGCACATGCCGTCCGAGTCGAATTCCTTGCCTTCCAGTTTGTACGTCTTTGTCGACTCGTTGTAGAACTCGGTCGCGGCCGCATCCAGAGCGATCTTCACCTGATCGCCGAACGTGTAGCCGGCGTTTTCCGTCGCCTGAGCGATCATGTCCATCGCCGCTTCGCTCGACTCAATATTCGGAGCGAATCCGCCTTCATCGCCGACGGCCGTGCTCAAACCTTTCTCATGGAGCACTTTCTTCAGTGCGTGAAAAATCTCGCACCCGCAGCGAAGCGCGTCGCTGAACCGGTCAAAGCCGAGCGGCATGACCATGAATTCCTGGATGTCGATGGAATTGTTGGCATGCTCGCCGCCATTAATGATGTTCATCATGGGAGCCGGCAGACAGTTCGCCCCGACGCCGCCGAGATAACGGAACAGCGGCAGCAGACTGCACTGAGCGGCCGCGTGAGCTGACGCGAGCGACACCGCGAGGATCGCGTTCGCACCGAGCCGCGATTTGTTTTCGGTTCCGTCGAGGTCGATCATCGTGGCATCGATGAATGCCTGGTCAAAAACGTCGACATCGATCAGCCGCGGAGCGATCTCCTCATTGACGTTCTTGACCGCCTGGAGCACGCCTTTGCCCAGGTAGTCCGTGCTTTTCGTATCGCGAAGCTCGCGGGCTTCGTGCTTGCCCGTGCTGGCTCCGCTCGGAACCGAAGCGCGGCCGAACTGACCTTCATCGAGAGTCACGTCGACTTCGACGGTCGGGTTTCCTCGGCTGTCGAGAATCTGCCGGGCTCGGATGTCAGTGATTGTGCTCATCGTTCTGTCCTTCTGTTTTGAGTTTCTTCGTCGATATTCACCAGCGCCGGGAAAAGAACTCCAACGCGGATTCAGCTCTCTGCTGCACAATTCGAGCGTGAGTCAGCCCGAGCGTGGGTCAGCCCGAGCGCGGATCAGCATGCTCAAAAAAGTCTTTTAGCAGATCTCCTACCCGACGTTCCATCAGCAACGATTGATCCTTTCCCGCCGTCACAGGGCAATCAATTGAGGTGCAATGATCCAAACTGAAGAAACGAAGGGAGCAGAAGATTGCGCGTGGCTTCGTTTCCCTCGTTCCTTCTGTTCCAGACAAGCCCGCCTGAATCCGAAAATCTTGCAGGCCTGATCACGAAAACAGAGTTCGAAACAGAAGAGACCGCGGCAGCTCGCCGGGAAGTTCAAACGATTCTCCTCGCCTGGCGAGAATGTTTTGCGCCGCGAGGTAGCCGGACCGAACGGCTCCCTCCATCGTTGAGGGCCAGTCGGTTTGCGTCCAGTCGCCGGCCAGTTGCAGATTATCGATCGGTGACTGCTGATCCGGTCGGAATTGGTCGACACCGGGAAGCGGCGAGAAGACCGCGCGGTGTTCCGTAATGACTCGCCCGTGCAGCCGTTTCGCGTTGCCCGCATTCGGCCAGACAGATTTCAGTTCGGTTTCGACCTCGTCGAGAATCGCCGCCTCGCTGCGCGACGACAGCTCACCGGCGGCACTGATCACGACCTGGCAGTAATGACCGTCCTGCCCGCTTTCGCGGCCTCGATTGAAAAACCACTGGCTCGTTCGATCCAGCAGCGTGGCATGAGGTAGTTCCGTGAGCGGCCGGTCAAACCACAAATGAGCGCTGGCAATCGGCGCGGTCTCAATCTGCCCCACGGCGTCGCGAAGCGAAACAGCTCGGGAGGGCGAGGCTCCCGCCGAGCCGGTCTGCGCGTCTGAATTTGAGCTTGCGGTTCGGCAGGAGCCTCGCCCTCCCGGCTGCGCTCGACTTTCAAAATTACTTGCGAGCAGCTCGTCGGGCAGCAGTGAGCCGCAAAGCCAGTGCGGGACGGCAAGGACAAACTCATCCGCACTCAGATGCAAACCGTCCCGCAACTCGGCGGCCGCGGCCCGTCCGTCTTCCATGAGCAGCCGCTTGACGCCGGTTCCCGTTTTCAGAGTGACCCCGCTTTCGGACAGCGAACGGGCGATTCGGTCATCGTAGATTTCTCCGAGCGGTGCGGTCGGGATCGAGACTTCCCAGCCGTGCCGATTTGAAAGGAACCCGTCGACGAAAACTTTTCGAGCATGCCGCACGCTGACCCGGTCGAGTGTCTCGCTGAGGGCACTCACCAGGACCGTGTGCCAGAACCGGCTTTGAACGGCCTCTGGTTGACGGTGCCGGGTGAGCCACTCGGCAAACGATTCGGCCGAGTCGTCGGTTTCCGACTGCCGGTCCCGGGAGAGCGCTCGCAAGCCGCGAGCGATGGCCGACTTTTCACGCAGGCTGAACCACGGCATCCTCGCCAGCGTGAGCGACAGGTGCGCCGGCGCCGGCAGCGCGACACTTCGAAACGGAACGATCCGCGGTGCGCGGTCTGACGGCGGCTCAACGAAATGCAGCGTCTGTTGCGTCTCGAACAGATCCGCACATCCGGTCGTCTCGCAGAAGTGTCGAAAGCTCGTGCAGCAGCCCATCGTGACGTGCTGGCAGTTGTCGATCGTCCGCCCGGTCTCTCGATCGACGATCGAGCTGGCTCGACCACCAAGCCTCGGTCGCGATTCGAACAGCGTGACATCAAACCCGCGCGGCGCGAGCACCGAAGCGGCGGCGAGACCCGCAAGTCCTCCACCGACGATGACAACTCGCGACCGGGAATCGTCGTTCGTCACGCCAGCGCCTCGTGGACGACATGCCGGTTGTCGTCCGGTCCGGTCAGACGCTGGTCCAGGCCGTTGTGAAAGTAGCTCAGCGCACGATGGTCGAGGCCCATCAGATGCAGGATCGTCGCGTGCAGATCCGAGACGTGCACCGGTCGCTCGACGGCGTGGAAGCCGAGTTCGTCGGTCGCTCCGATCGCCTGGCCGCCTTTGACGCCGGCTCCGGCCAGCCACATTGAATAGCCGAGCCAGTTGTGATCGCGACCCGGCTTGCCGACTCCCTCGCTGGTCGGAGTGCGTCCGAACTCGCCGCCCCACACAAGCAGCGTTTCGTCCCACAAGCCTCGCCGTTTGAGGTCCGTCATCAGGGCACCGATTGGTCGATCCGTCTCGCCGCCGTGCAGACGGTGGTTCGAGACGCAATCGTTGTGGCCGTCCCACGTGTCTTCGATGTGGCCGCCACCCGAGTACAGCTGGATGAACCGCACGCCACGTTCGATCAGCCGCCGCGTGATGAGGCACTTGCGGCCGAAATCGGCGGTCAGTTTATCGTTGAGCCCGTACATCTCGCGGGTCTGCTTGTCTTCCTGTTCGATGTCGACCGCGTCGAGAGCTCGATTCTGCATCCGCCAGGCGAGCTCGTACGTGTGAATCCGCCCGAGCAGTTGCGCCTCGCCTTTGTGCCGTTCGAGATGCTGCTCGTTCAGCGTTCTCAGCATGTCGAGCGACCGTCGCTGCCTGGCGCGATCGACTCCCGGCGGGTTGCTGATGTCGAGCAGTGGCGAGCCGCTGCTGCGAAACTGCGTTCCTTGAAACGCGGCCGGCATGAACCCGGACGACCAGTTCGAAGCACTGCCGATCGGACCTCCACGAGGATCCGTCATCACGACAAAGGAAGGCAGACTGTCGTTCTCGCTGCCGAGGCCGTAGCTGAGCCACGATCCGATCGCCGGCCGTCCGATCTGGACGTCGCCCGTGTTCGTCTGCAGACAGCCCGACGCGTGAGCTGCCGTGTCGGCCTGCATCGAGCGGAGCACGCACAGATCGTCGGCATGCTGAGCGGTAAACGGAAAAATGTCGCTGATCGGCAAACCGCTTCGACCGTGTTTCCTGAACTTGAACGCCGACTGCGTGAGGTATCCGATCGGTCGTCCGTTCGAGCCGACTTTGACTTCACCCTCGTACTGTTTTCCGTCGTATTTCGTGAGTGCCGGTTTTGGATCGAACGTGTCCACCTGGCTGGGTGCCCCGTTCATAAAGAGGAAGACGCAGTGCTTCGCCTTCGCCGCGTGCATCTTCGGTTTCGGCGTGAGCAGTGGATTTTCAGCCGTCGCCGCCTGGGCCGAACTGGCAAAGAACCCGTCGCGCGACAGTAGATCGATCAGGCCGAGCCCGGCGAATCCCGCACCCGCGTTCCGGAAAAATTCGCGGCGGCTCTGCCCGAACAACTCTGGCTGCGGTGAAAATCGTCGATCGTTCATGTCGCTTTGCTCCGGTTGGCATGCCACTTTGAGATTCCGCACGCTGCTATTCAACCTGAACGGTGTAACTGATTCGCCTGCCACCCAACTGACTGCGGGCGCCGCTGGCCGTGACCTCCGTCCGCAGCGCGATGAGGCTTCTTAATCGGCGCAGAGGCTTGAGCCACGCGATGCCCTCATTTGTGACGCGTGTTCCGGAAATGTCGAGTCGGTAAAGGTACTGCAGTGTCGACAGACTCTGCAGATCCGCATCCGTAACGTTGAGCCCGGCAATGTTGAGGTCGGTCAAGTGGCGTGAAAACCGCTCGGAGATAATCGCCAGATCCTCGCCACGAAACTTCGTTCCGGAGACATTCAGCGAACTGAGAAACGGATCGTCCGGGATCAGCCGCAATGCCTCGCCGGTGATTTCTGTGTCTGCCAGTACGAGCTCGCCCAGCATGTTCAGCCGCGACAGCCGGGACACGCCCTCATCGGTGATCGCCGTTCCGCGAAGATTCAAGTTCCACAGGCTGCGCATTCGACCGACGAAATTCATGCCGGCATCGGTCACCGCTGTGCCCTGCAGGTCGACGAACTGCAGACACGGGCAGAATCGCAACTCGGACAGCGCGCGGTCATCCACGTTCGAACCGCGAAAGTCGACCTGCCTTAAGAATCGCAGACGTTTCAGCTTCGTAAACAGCTCCGGCGGCAACGGTTTCTCGACGAGGTCCACTCGGCGGACGAATCCCCCTTCGACGCGAATCCGTGCACCGGCCTCTTCGAGTGCCTCGCCAATCTCCCGTTCGGCGCTCACGAGTCGCGGCGAGTTGCCATTTCGATACTGCCTCGCCTTCGGCCAGGCGATCTCTGCCTGCGGAACGTCGCGCGACCGGAATCGCAGCTCAACGTCCGGACGCGACTGTCGAAACTGCGCGAGGCCACTTTCACTGCCCTGCGACCCGGTGAGGTAGACCGACCGCAGCGACGCCTGCTTTGCGAGCGCGGCCAGGCATTCGTCGGTCACCTGTGTGTAACGAAGGTCGAGAAACCGCAACTGCGGCAGTCCGGCGAGAGCCTTCACGCCGGCATCGGTGATCCAGGTTTGAGCCAGTCGAAGCTGGTGAAGATTCCGCAGCTTCGAAATCTCCGGCATCGACGCGTCGGAAAGAAACGTCGCCCGTGCGTCGAGAACCCGCAGGTGCGACTGCGACGCGAGGGCGGCGGCCGAATCATCGCCTGCGCTGGTTCCGACCAGACTCAATTCGTGAAGGTCGAGCGAGCTGCAAAGCGTCTGGATGTCGGTGTCGGAAAAGTCCGTGTGGTTGACATTGAGCGGCCGAAGATCACTCAGCTTCGAGATGGAGTCCGACTGAATCTCATCGGTCAGCATCTTCGTCGTGTCGAGGCTGCGAACAGTGCCGTCCTCGTGGAACGTGATGAGCGCCGCGTTCGCCTTCATCGAACCGGCAATGGCGATCTGCCTGGCAAACCGCGCGTGACGAACCAGCACAACCGCGATGACCACGGCGACGACCAGCAGAACGGTCACCTCCAGCAGAGGAATTCCGCGTCGAGTTGTTCGAGCTGCGTCTTTCAAAAGAACCCACCCAGGGAGTTGCAGTGCCCCGGGGATTCTACTGCAAGCGCGGGCCAGACTGTGTCTGGTCGTTCTTTTTCGGGCCGGCGAGGCTCAGGCCTTGGGTGAACTTGAACGGCCGGCAAATCAGCCGGAAGCGTGAGTTGTCAAGGAGCCCCCTCTCCAGTGCTGTGCACAGTACTGGCCCCCTCTCCCTCGGAACATCGGCGAAGTAGGTGTTTTTCGAATCGTCAGTCAATCACACCGCTGTTCCGGGGGAGAGGGGCGGACGCGTTTTGAAGTGGCGCGATCCACCGCGCATGCGAAAGCCCGCTGCGCGGACGAGGGGCGTGTGCCCGTTCCCTCGTCTGCGCACCGGGCCGGTGTCGATTGTCGATCCGGTCAGGACCGGATCGCTCGACTACTTCGCTGAGGAAAACTCTTCGGCGGTGAGGCATGCCCAGCGGTAATAAATCTGCTGAGCTTCACACCGGTCGATGTAGGACTTTGGGATCGCCGAGACGATGTCCTCATCCCATTCGACGAAGTATTTGAAGGGTGCCTTCTTGCCGGACACCTCGACCACTTTCGCGGTCCAGCCGGCGAAGGAAATGTCCGGAAAGTCCGGCGAATTCACCGAGTCGTGTACGCGGATGTGCGCTCCGACTTTGTGCTTCACCGTCTTCTTTTTTGCCGGTGCGGAGGTCGCTTTCGCATCGGTTGCTGTCGAGTAGCTGCTCATGGCCTGTCCTGATGATTGGTCCTGAGTCAATTGCCGCCGCCGTCTCACGGGCGTTCGATCGGTGGCGGGTAACGAGGTTCAAGAGTGGGTTTGGGGATTCAGAATCGTCCTTTCAGCTCAGTGAGCTTCCACAAGAGGGGTCGCGAATGAAAGTCGCTGATCGGGGTGAGTCGCATGTGCCTGGTCGGCGTGGGTCCATTCCGGCGTGACCATCATGGGCGGCGGGCTTTGAGGCTCGCTCCACTGAGGTTCATTCCGCCCTGGTTCATTCCACTGAGGTTGATTCCACTGAGGCTGTTCGGGATTCGGCACGGGTGGCAGAAGTGTGACTGCCTGACCCGGCTGCTGCGGGGCCGATGCGATCATCGGTGCCTGCTGGATTTGTTGTTGAGCGATCGTCGGCTGTGTTGCGGTCCAGGTGTTGGCAAACTGTGGTTGAGCGAACTGTGGTTGAGCGAACTGCGGAGCCGGCGGCGCAGCCGCGAACTGAGGCACGCCGTAAGCCGAACCAGCCGCAAACTGCGGCGCCGCAAACTGAGCTCCGCTCGGGTACGGATGCCGCGTTCGCTGCCCGGTCAAAGTCGAAACTCGACCTTTCACGTCGTGCTGATTCCAGTTCTGGTAAAGAGATCGACGATACATCGCGACCGCCTCGCCCGACCGTCCCTGGTCGTCATACACCTGTCCGAGGTGAGCGAGGGCCGTCGCGTTGGACGGTTCCACTTGAAGTGCCTGGCGAAGATTCTCTTCGGCCTGGGCGTGATTGCCGGTTTCGCGATTCATCCAGGCCAGTTCGATGTGCGGCTCAGCCAGGTACGGCTGCGTGTCGGCCCAGGTGATGAGCATCTCCTGCGCTTCGCCATGACGATTCTGCTCCTTCAGCAGGCTCGCCAGCGAGTGGTACGACGGCTGGTGCATCGGGTCAATTTCCAGCGCGTGCCGGAACAATTGCTCGGCCTCGCCTGCCTGCCCCTGTTTCAACATCGCCACGCCCAGGTTGTGCGAGTAGTTCGCGTTGTCAGGCGCGTCCATCGCCGCCATGCGGAAATGGCGTGCGGCCTCGGCGTGGTTGCCGTTTTTGAAGGCCCGCTGGCCGAGGTCGTTGTGCACAAACCCGTTCGACCGGCTGCACCCTGTGGCGAGTACACACAAACAAAGAATGGACAGGATGGGCCCGTGCATGCGCATAGCGCTGCCTCTTTTGCGAATGGTTGAGATTGTGAGTTGGGAGGGAAGGTTCAGAAGTCGAAGCGTCCGACGGTCGTTTCCCGGTGGGTCCTGCCGAAGCCGAAGGCCTCATCAGGTTCAGCAGAGAAGTCGCTGACAGGAAACAGAGGAAGGGTGTTTTGAAGACGAAAACGTCTGGATTGTCGGACACCTGATCCAAGGGGCGCGGAGATTAGGCGAGTTTGTCGATTTGCCGCAAGACCTTTTTTCAGTCACGGCTCAAAGTGAATTTCTGATTCCGAATCGTCTGAGGGACGGCTTGTTTCGTGCCGTTCCGAGTGCGTGTACGGCCTGAAACGTCTTCGTGCGACTGCTTCGCGGTGACCTGGCTGCTACTCTGAGGTCTCCGAAATACCGAGGTCGGCATGAAAGAAAAAACCGCAAGACGATCCAGCCTCACGCTGCTGGAGGTGGGAGTCATCCTGGTGATCGCCGTCTCGCTCGGGGCGTACGTCGTGCAGCGAGCGAACGTCGCGCGTCAGAAGGCGGTGGCGGGAACACTCAAAGCGGCGGGTGCGAAAATCAAATTCAGCCAACACAATTCTGATGCCAATTGGGCGCAAGCCGCCTTGTTGTTGTGCGCCCTTTCGCCGCTCCGGTCTGACATTGACCCAAACCGACCATTTGCGGGACATTCTGCGGGTTCGCCGCAATGGAATGCGGCGAGTTCAATGTCGCGCCGATTCATCCAGTCCGCGTGACGCAGCTCGATTCTGACAGGACGTCATGCCGCGCCTCTGGCTGTTGCTCGCTGCCGTCGCCGTTCTCGCCGTGACCGTTCCGGTCTTTGGTGAGGATCCGCGTCCCGGTCAGGCGTTCGACTTTGGCCCGCAGCCGACCCAACCGGAAGCCGCTTCGACAGAGCGTGGCGAGCAACCAATTCCGCTCAGCCGAAACCCGGCACTGAACGACGCCCGCAAGGACAAGCCCTCAAACGGAGGCTTGTCTTCGTTCGGAGTCGTCCTCACCGCGCTGGCGTTCGTGCTGCTGCTGGCTCTAGGCCTCGCCAAACTGATTGGGAAAACGCCGGCTGCGATTTGCGGTCGAACTTTCTCGCCGGTCGATGTGCTGTTCCGCCAGAACGTCGATCCGAAAAATGCGATTTGCATCGTCCGCGTCGGGCCGAAGCTGCTCGTGCTGAGCTCGTCGGCAAACGGACTCGCCCCTCTGTCCGAGATCTCTGACCCGATTGAAGTCGAAGCGCTTTCGATCGAGCTCCGCGCACTGCGCGAGTCCTCTGACGGAGCGCTGGGCTTCGTCGCGAAGTGGCTCGACCGATCCAGCCCGCGTCCAACCGCGACTCCTGCCGCGACCCGACCACCACAGACCCCATCTCCTCACGGCTCCGTCGCCGGTCTGACGGTCCGCGAAGTCGAGGAGGGTCGCCGTGCCGGTTAAAAACACAATCCGTCCTACGGCGTCTGGCTTCATCCGGACCGTGCTTGTGTGCCTGCTGTGTCTCATCGCGACACCGCTTGCGGCACAGGAACGCGGAGCCGCGACATCGAACCTCGGCGGACCTGTCGCCGCGCAGGTGCCACTTCCGAAACCGCCTGTCGCGCCAGTTCGAGAGGTGCTCGACGTCGTCGCGAATCGATTGCCGCTCGAGGGTGAGCAGGCTGCCGTACCCGGCGGCGGCCTCGAACAACTGCTCTCGCCGACCGGCCTCACACCGACCTTAAAGGTCATGATGCTGCTGTCTCTGCTGAGCGTGGCTCCGGCAGTCCTCATCATGACCACCAGCTTCGTCCGCTTCGTCATCGTGTTCGGCCTGCTTCGTCAGGCACTCGGCACGCAGCAGTTACCGCCGACTCAGGTTCTCACTTCGCTGTCTGTGTTTCTCACACTGTTCGTCATGACTCCGGTCTGGCAACTGGCGTGGGACGAGGGCGTTTCTCCGTACGTCAACGAGCAGCCAATCCCGAATCTGCAGCCGAATGAGGATCGCCTGAAGCGAGTCTTCCTCAACACGTTCCGCCCGATCAAACGATTCATGGGCGAGCAGATTCACCGGTCTCAGGGCGAGGACATCGTCTTCATGCTGCTCGATTTTCGACGGCCTGATCCAGAATCGCTCGCCGGGCAGCAGTACGTCGAACCGGAAAACTTCGATGATGTCGAACCGTCCGTCATCGTGACGGCGTTCATGTTGAGCGAACTCAAAACGGCGTTTCTGATCGGCTTCAAAATCTTCCTGCCGTTTCTGGTGATCGACTTCGTCGTGTCCACCCTGCTGACCAGCATGGGCATGATGATGATGCCGCCGACACTGGTGTCGCTGCCGTTCAAACTGCTGCTGTTTGTCCTGATTGACGGCTGGACGCTGGTAACCCACATGCTGCTTTTGAGTGTGAGTGGCTGATGACGATCGACTCGGTGACCGAACTGCTGCGCGGCGCTTTGGTGACGGCTCTCGTCATCAGCGCCCCCGTTCTGCTTGTTGCGGTTGTCGTCGGGCTGGCGATGAGTGTGCTGCAGACGGTGACTCAGATTCAGGATCAGACCATCAGCCTCGTGCCGAAAATTATCGCGGTTCTCGTGACGGCGCTGTTCGTTCTGCCGTGGGCTCTCGGACGATTGGCCGATTACTCGACGCAGCTTTACGAGAGCATTCCGACGAGCTTCCTGTAGCCCACGATTTGCCATCGCGGTCACCGCTGGCCAACTAAGGATGAGTGAAAAGTGAAAATTGCAAAATGAAAAGTGATGGCGCATCTCGACGAGTCTGACAATTTGCATTTTTCACTTTTCACTTTTCAATTTTCATTCGTTCTCTCCTCAATCGTCAGTCGAGCACCCCGAGGGGTGAGGGGACGTGACCAGGACAACCAGTTTCGATGCTCCACCTCTTTGATCAACTGCTCACACCGGCCGGGCGAGTGCTCCTCGACCCGGTCCTGCAGATGTTCTGGGCGTTCGCATTGACTGCCGCACGACTCGCCGGGCTGTTCGCGACCGGACCCGTTTTCGGGCAGTCAGTCGTGCCGCACAACGTGAGGGTCATTCTGATTGTCGCGCTGGCGTTCGTGTTGACTCCAATCTCGTCCGCCTCCGCGACGCTCGTCGTGCCGGAGGCTCCGCTGCAGATCGTCGTGCCGATCGCGCTGGAATTCGGACTCGGCTTTGTCCTGGGCCTCGGCGTGATGATCGTGCTGAGCGGTCTGCAGCTCGCCGGACAGCTCATCGATCAGCAGCTCGGAACGGCTTTCGCGACGACGATCAATCCGGACCTGGGAGCGAACATCTCGGTCACCGGGCAGATGTTCTTCGTCCTTGCTGGAGCCGCGCTGCTCGTCATGGAGCCAATCAATGGCGATCTGCTTTTGCTGTCGGCCCTTGTCGAGACGTTTCAGGCGATGCCGATTGGCGAGGCAGTCATCCCGCGCGACACGGCGTTCGTACTGACCGGTCTCGTTCACAAGAGTCTCGTCCTGGCCGTCCGAGTCGCCGCGCCGGTCCTCGCCGCGCTGTCGCTGATCACGCTGACGCTGGGTTATGTCGGGCGATCGATGCCGCAGGTCAATCAGCTCACGCTGGGGTTTCCGCTTCGATTCTGCACGGGTCTGTTTGTGCTCGGACTGAGCCTCTCGGGAATTCTTGAGGTCGTCGTCGATGCTGTTCCCGAGGCGCTTGGCGAGGTTCAGAAACTGTTTTGATAATTCTCCGCGTCGTAACCCGACGCGTGAGCGAGGGCGGGAGTCGATCGACGTTCGCCCTTGCTCTTTGAAGTTGCACACTTTTGAGTCGCGAAGCGACGGCAGCACGTAGCTGCGGGCGTCAGCCCGCAGAACAGAAAGGAAAAACGCCCAAGCCGCGAAGCGGCGACAGCAAACGTGTCCGCTGCCGCCGCTTCGCGGCTCACAGGGAGAGACCTGCCCGGATTCGTGGGCTGACGCCCACGGCTACGTGCTGTCGCCGCTTCGCGGCTGAAGTGTGCAACTTCAAAACTCACGATTCGGGTTACTTCAGGTTCAGGCAACATTCTAGTACGAGCACATGTCAGACGATTCCGGCGATCGCACGATCCGAGCCAGTAACCGCCGCCGAAGTGAGGCGCGGGCGGAGGGAGTTGTCGCGCGCAGCCGCGAATTCTCGGTCGCGCTGCAGTTGCTTGTCGGAGCCGGGTTGCTGTTTCTGCTCGGCCGGTCGCTGGTTGAGTCACTGGCCGGGATGCTGGCCAGTCAGCTTCGATCGGCGGGCGAGTCCTCGACTTTGCAGACGCCGCTGACGCCCGGTGATGTCGGGACGCAGGCGGGTCAACTCGCCGCATGGAGCAGTACCAGTGTCCTGCCCTGGCTGCTGGTTCCGCTCGCTGTGGCAATTCTCGCCGGGTTGAGTCAGACCGGGTTTCTGTTACTGCCAGGCAAGCTGTCTCCGACACTCGGCCGAGTCAGTCCGCTCGGCGGGCTACGGCGGGTTTTCTCTGTTGAGAACGCGGCCGGCGCCGGGCTGAATCTGGTGAGACTGTTTGTGCTGCTCACGACGACCGGTCTGTTTCTTTACTCGCAGTTGGAGGTCGTCGTCTCGCTCGTTCGAGTTCCGCTCGGTCAGGCGGCGTTGACGATGGGAAGTCTGATTGCCTCGTTGAGTCTGATCCTCGCGCTGAGCTGCGTTGTCCTGGGTGCGGCCGACTACGGTTACCGCCGCTGGAAGTACGAGCAGGATCTGATGATGACTCCTGACGAATTCCGCCGGGAACTGCGTGACGCCGAAGGCGATCCGAAAATCCGCAACGCACGTCGCGCTGCCGGTCGCCAGCGTCCGGCCATCGACGAAACCGCGGCCGTGGTCGAGTCGTCGACCAGTCGCGCGATTTGAGTCAGCGCCCAACGAAATTCCGGAATCCGCAGAGGCCAACGCTGGCGTCATCGACCGGTCGTGTCTAAAACGGATTCATGGCAACTCCCGAGACAACTCCGCCGGAAAACAGCGCGAAGCCCGGTCCCGAAATCGACGGCTGGAAACTGGTCGCAGCGATGCTGACGTTCGGCATCCTCGCCAGCGGAACACTGTGGGGCTACTGGTACTACCACACGGCTCCCTTCATACCGCTGCAGGTGGCGATCGCGGATGAGTTCCCTGGTTCGGCCCCGCGCGTCGACGGGGGTCAGCGGCGAATCCACAAAGACACTGCCGGACTGCTGTGGATCATCATGCGGGTCGACTTCAATCCGAAGGACAATGCGGAGAAGTCTCAGCGCGTCGTCGATCGCGTCGTCGAACTGGCTCGCGAGCACGTCGAAATGGACGAATTCGAGAAGCTCACCGTGCGGTTGTTTTTCGGCGAAATGGAAAAAGAGATCCACAAAGTGGATTTCGAAGTGCCCGTTGGGAACGAACTGCTCGCCGAGTGACTCGACGCGGCCGTTTCTCGCAGATTTACGAGGTCGCGTCTCGTAAGTCGAAAAGGGAGGGCGAGGCTCTTACGCCACCTGAGCAGGCACGGGTCGCAGAACAGCAAAGCGACTCTCGGCAAGAGCGAGCGATCCAAACAGCACGGCGTTAAAGAAAATGTCGCCCAGCATCGTGTGGTGGAAGAAGGGAATCGCTGCGACGTAACTGGCACCGAGCGTTGAAAACGTCAGCGGTTTTGCGAAGACGAACCAGAAACCGAGATTCGAAATCACGAAGAACACGCAAGACGCAGCGAGCGACCCGACGAAGACGCCGGCCACCGTGCGGTTTCGATCTCGAAATCCGAAGCCCAGGCACACGACCAAAGCAAACGCGCCATACGTGAACGCTGTCAGCATCCAGGCCTCCGTCGCCAGATTCTGATGCCGGCCTGCGTTCAGAACGAGGTCGCTCAACAGCAGTGCAAAAACCGGTACCAGGAACGCCATCTTCTTCGACCCGAAACACGCTCCCCCAAACAGAGCGATCGCGCCGATCGGAGCGAAATTCGGAATCCCGTGATCGATCGTCCGCGCCAGCGCTGCCAGAATGACGAGTCCCGTTAGAACGAGGAAGCGTGGATTGATCAGCGAAGAAGTGCGGTTTTCAGACGACATAGTGAGTCTCTGTGAGTAACGGTCGCGGCCGCACGGGCAGCCAGCACGACTTCCGGAAAGAACGTTGATCCGCCAATCCGGCGGGCGACACAGGATAACCGTATCACGGCCTCAAAAAACAGTTCCGGGCTCGCCATTCCCAAACCAGGCGGAAGTCGACGCCGCTCGATCGCAGACTCATCACCATCGACCGATTGATTGGGCGCCGGGATTCCTGCCGTTTATCATGCCCCGTTCGCAATTCGCCCGGCGTGACAGCATTCGCTGGGACTGAAAAGCAGATCACAGACTCGATTCGAATTGACTCGCGTCTCACAAAACCGGATCAGGAGCAACCCATGAGCCACCAGAACAACCGTCGCGACTTTATGAAGTCGTCCGCCGCAATCGGCGCCGGCCTCTTCGCAGGGCACAGCATCAGCCCCGTTTTCGCACAAAGCCGATCGAGCGTCGAACAGATCAACTACGCCTGTGTCGGAGTCGAAGGCAAAGGGTCGAGCGATTCCAAAGACGCCGGCGGGCACGGGAACGTTGTCGCGATCTGCGACATCGATGAACGACGTCTCGAAAAGGCGGCCGCTCGATTTCCGAAAGCCAAGAAGTTCGTCGACTACCGCGAGATGTACACCGAAATGGGCGACGGATTTGACGCCGTCACCGTTTCGACGCCTGACCACAGCCACGCTCCGGCAAGCGTCATGGCGATGAAAATGGGCAAGCATTGCTTCTGCCAGAAGCCGCTGACCTGGTCGGTTTCCGAAGCTCGCCGCATGATGGAGCTTGCCAAGGAAAAAGGCCTGGCAACTCAGATGGGTAACCAGGGGACGTCGAACACCGGTCTTCGTGAAGCCGTCGAACTGGTTCGAGCTGGTGTCATCGGCGAAGTCAAAAACGTCCACGTCTGGACGAATCGACCGATCTGGCCGCAGGGGGGTGGAGTTCCCAAAGAGACGGAAGAGATTCCAAAGGGACTGCACTGGGACCTGTTCCTCGGGCCGGCCGCCGATCGTCCGTACCACTCGTCTTATCAGCCGTTCAAATGGCGTGGCTGGATTGATTTCGGCACGGGGGCCCTGGGCGACATGGCCTGCCATACGTTCAACATGGCCTGCATGGCGCTCGACCTGTTCGACCCGAATACGATCGAAGCCGATCATTCCGGCGTTGTTGAAAACGCCATGTACCCAAGCCGGTCGACGATCAAATTCGAATTCGGCGAGCGTGACCGTGGCGATGACAACGGCAAATGGGGTGCCTGCAATCTCACGTGGTACGACGGTGGAAACCTGCCGGCTGCCGAACTCGTTCCCGGCGAGAAGTACAGCAGCTCCGGGACGATCATCGAGGGCAGCAAAGCAACGCTGTACTCGCCGAACGATTACGGCGCCGCGTTCTCGATCTACAAAACCGGGACGAAGGACAAGTTTGAGTACGAAAAGCCGGAACCCTCGCTGCCGCGATCGCCAGGCCACTTCAAGGAATACGCGATCGCGTGTGCCGGCGGCGAGCCGGCCATGTCGAACTTCGACTACGCTGGCCGTCTGACCGGAACCATCCTGCTCGGCAACGTTGCGCTGCGAGCCGGCAAGAAGGTCAACTGGGACGCCAAAAAGTTCACGACCGGCGATGCCGAAACCGACAAGCTGCTCGGCCGCAACTACCGTGAAGGCTGGAGCATCGACTGAGACTGACCTGTCTCACTGAAAACCTGAAAACGCCTGCGGCCGGGAGATTCTTCTCCCGGCCGTTTTTTTTGGTGCGTTATCGCCTGAGAGTCACTCGATCCTCATCGAAGCTCGATCTGGACCATACCACCCGCGAATGAAGATCGCGTTTGGCAGGTAGGGCGGACTGAATGGACATCGATCCCGACGAAGCCACGGTTACGATTTCGCTTCGCACGAGCCTCCACACGACAAGCTGGTATCGTCACTTCCGAACTGAGACAGAATAACCTCAGCCTCCCGTATGGAACCTCGCCGTGAGCTTGCCTGGTACTGATCCGCCTCCTCTGTCGCGCCTCATTCCGATGCGCTCACTGGGAGTCTTTCTGCTGGCGTGCGTGTTGATCGGGCCGGGATTCGTCAGCGCGATCACGCCGGCAGGCGGGCAGATATTTGACTTCTTCAAGGAGTGGGCCGCCGTCAGAAATCGGCAGGCTGAAATTCCGGTCTACAGCAACCAGCGGATCGCTGTCGAACGCCACCTTGGAATCACGCTTGCGGACGATCCAGGGTTCTTCGACGAATACAACACTCACCCGCCCTCCGCAAATCTCATCGCTGTTCCGTTCGCGTCCATGTCTTACCGGGATGCTCACCGGGCGTGGAATCTGCTGTCGCTGATTTTTCTTGCCGCCACGATCTGGCTAATCGGCAGGCAGGTCGAGACGCCAAACGGGCCTGCTGGCTATCTGGTCGCAATGTCCGTGCTGCTGGTCTGCGATCCGCTTCGGCAATCTCTTTTTCAGGGTCAGCCCAATTTACTACTGGGGCTTTTGATCAGCGGCGCCTGGGTCGCTGATCGACGTGACAGGTCGGGACTGGCCGGAGCGTTGCTGGCCATCGCGAGTGCGATCAAGATTTACCCGGCCTTCATTTTTCTCTACTTCCTTGTTCGACGACGCTGGTGGGCTTTCGCCGGTGGGCTTTGCGGGGCGGCGATCATATCCGCAGCAACTGTCGCGATCTTCGGGATTCAGTGTTATCGAGATTATTTTGTCACCGCATTGCCAGCGCTGCGAGGGGTAACGAACAACTGGGGAAACACTTCCGTGCTTGCGTTCTGGGAACGCCTTTTCGGGACGCCAACATCCGTCATCACGACGCTTTATCCCAGCCCGGTTTTGCTCCGTGGCTGCGTGGTGGCCTCAATTGGCGTCCTTCTCGTTGCCCTGATCGTGGTCATTCGGAGGGCCAGAACCCGCGACGACCGGGATGTCGCGTTCTGTCTGACGATGACGGCCATGCTGCTGGCGTCCCCGACGACCTGGAGCCATTACTTCATCATTCTTCCGCCGGTCGTATTCGTCGCGCTCCGCGAAACGGCGGGGAGACCGGTGCCACGCATCACGCTTTATCTTGCTCTGACCGCATTGACACTCTCTCCGCGTCTGGTCTGGCGACAAGTCTTCGACTACGCAGGGAGTGAGTCTGTCACAGTGGTCCCCTGGCAGGCGTTGACGGCGATGTCGTATCAGACGTACGCACTCCTCGCCGTGATGATCGTTTTACGAGCCCGCCGTAAAAAATCTGAGACTGATACGGGCCCGAAAAACTGAACTCCACCTGAAGTGCTGCTACATGTTTGTTTTCATGTCGGCCGTCGCTCCGAGGACCTTGTTCAAAGCCTCGTTCAACTGCGTGTCGCTGGCGTGGTCCTGGGCGTAAACGCGGAAGATGAGGAAGCTCACGGGAAGAGACCGAAACAGGTCGTCGTCGTTCAGTTCAACCGGCGTCGGGCTGGCCGGCTCCAGCAGAAAGTTCTGGCCGCCGGCCGGGAGTCGGGCACTCGGACGGTGGTAGTGCTTTGCCACGTCGATCCGCAGCGGCATGTCGCGGATCTTTGCGGGCAGGTTCGCGCGAAGCCGTTTCTCAACGAGATTCGGTTCTGAAAAGATCGTCGTCTGTTCGGACATGGCCGAGTGGAAATTGATCGTCTTTTCGCAGGCCATCTTCCACGCGACGTTGCGGTTCAGGATCTGCTCCCATTGCTGTCCGAGGGCGGCGATCTTTTCATCAGAACTGTCTGCCCAGCGCGAGACATCGACGAGGAAAGTGGACTCGTTAAAGCCGCAGTACGCTTTCAGGTTGTCGAGCGGGTTGCCCTGAAAGAGGTGCTTCATCGTCTCGCCGAAGAGGTCTTCCAGCGCGAGGTCCAGAGCCCGCACGGTCCGGTGAAAATAGATCGTGCGGAACAGATTAGCGCGAGTCTCGATGAAATTGATGAGCGTTGGCAGGCCGCGAGCGTGGATCGTCAGGCCAGCCTCAGAAAAAAAACTGTAGTGCAGCATGCGGGAAACGTCGAAAGCGCGAATGTTGTAGCCCGACATGTACGCGTCGCGCAGGACGAAGTCCATGTTGTCGACCGTGTAAATCCCGCTGAAGAGGGATCGCAGTTTGCGAAGCCAGTCGGGATGGCCCTCCGTTTCGTCGCCAGGTTTCGGACGGCGGATCAGCCAGCCGATCTGTTTCGGATCCAGTTCTTCGAGCGGACCGAGCTTGCCATTCGGGTTGCGACGAATCCGGCGGAGATCCTCACCCAGCTCTTCCTCAATAATCTTCGAGCCGATGTCCTCGTGCGTCACTCCGTACTGGTCGAGGTACTGATCGTCGAAGAAGTGTCCGAACGGGCCGTGACCGACGTCGTGCAGCAGCGCGGCCATTCGGACGAGGCTCTCAACGTACGCTCGCGACGGGACGTTCGAGCAGACCGTCGCGAGAGAATCGTACCAGTACTCGAGCACGCGCGAGCCGAGATGCATCGCTCCCAGGACGTGCTGAAACCGCATGTGCTCGGCCGAGGGAAAGACCCACCACGCGGTTTGAAGCTGGTGAATGTGCCGCAGTCTCTGGACCCACGGATGGTCGATGATCTGCTGCTCAGAGACTTCGCATTCCGGCAGCGAGTCTCCTGAGATGAACGGGATGTACCCGTGAATCGGGTCGTGGCTGAGACTTTCGGTAACGAAATCGCGGGGCATTCAGGAATCCTTCGGTACCCGCAGCAGCTCGCTCAGACCGTCGGCAGAGCCCACTCGCCACGGTAATTCTTCGTCAGAAGAGCGTTCGCGTCTTCGTCCTGGACAAACGACTGCGACTGTTCGTCGAACCGAACTTCGCGGCCGAGTCGCCAGGCAATGTTTCCGAGATGACACAGCGTCGTGCTGGCATGGCCGACTTCGATGTCCGCGTTCGGACGCTGGCGAGTGCGGATGCTGTCGATGAAGTTTCGCAGGTGCGAGTTGGGCAGCTCACTGGCATCAGCCGTCAGCCGCTCTTTCGAATCGTAAACTTTCCAGCCGCTTCGATCGACGACCAGCGTTCCCTTTTCGCCATGAAACGCGACGCCCGATCCTCGACCTTCGACGCCGTGGTTGCTCCACAGACGGTGCTCCCAGGTAATCGTGTGTTCGGGGTAGGAAAACGTGGCGAGCATCGTATCCGGCATTTCCAGGTCACCCTGGAAAACGTAGTTGCCACCCGACGCACTGACTCGTTCCGGCAGGCCGACGTCGAGTCCCCAGCGCGCCACGTCCAGTAGATGGACGCCCCAGTTCCCGAGCTCGCCAGTTCCGTAGTCCTGAAACCAGTGCCACTGATGGTGAAACCGGTTGACGTTGAACGGCCGATCCTGAGCCGGGCCGAGCCACATGTCGTAATCGACCCCGGCGGGAACGGGTTCGTCCCGTTTCGGTTTCATCGGCTGTCGTAAATTCGCGATCCACGCGCGAGCAAGATTCACTCGGCCAAGTTTGCCGCTGCGAACTGTCTCGATGGCCGACTGAAAATGAGCTCCACTGCGCTGCTGCAGTCCGGTCTGCATGACGCAGTCGTACTTGCGAGCCGCTGCGACGAGCCGAGTGCCTTCGTCGACCGTGTGCGACACGGGCTTTTCGAGATAAACATCTTTGCCGGCCTGACACGCCAGGATTCCCATCACCGCGTGCCAGTGGTCGGGAGTCGCGATCACAACCGCATCGATCGACGGGTCGTCCAGAATGCGTCGGAAATCACCGTGCCAGGTTGGCGTTGATTCCTGATGCTCGGCAACGGCCTTCATGGCAGCCGGTTGAAGCGAGCTGTCGACGTCGCACAGCGCGGCCACTTCGACATCTGGAAATCGCGCGAGTCGTTCCGCGAGATTCTTTCCCTGATTCCTGACTCCAATCACACCGACGCGAACCTGATTCGAGCGATCCGCGAGTGCCGCCGTGGTCGAAAGAACGACCATGCCAGCAGCAGCTCCGGCGGCGTTTCTGGCGCTGTGGCCAAGGAACTGCCTGCGGCTGAGATCGCTCGGTACGGACGGGCGGGATTTCATCAGAACACTCGGAAAGAGATTGGGTGGGACCCGTCAGACTACCAGATTCTGCGGGCAAATGCCCACAACAGTTAGACCTGGCTGGCAATTTCGAATCCGAACTTGCGATCGAGTGGCCAGGTAGCGGAAGGCGCGAGCCGTCCGGTCAGAGTGTGTTCTTCCAGGCAAAACCGGGCGGCTTGCGCCGTTCCGCTACGACATTGACTTCGTCAGGCGGAGCCTGACCTACCGGGTGGTGGCGATGCAGTAAAGATTCTTTTCTCCACGCAGAAACAGCTCTTTCCCACAGATCGCCGCGGAGGCGTTAAATCGGTCATCCAGGATGTTGCGGGCGAGGATTCTCGGCGAGGACTCGTTGGTAAAGACGAGTGTCGAGCCTTCCAGATCGGTGACGTAAACGCGGCCGGCCGCTCCCACTGCCGAGGCGTAAACATTGCCAATGCCCGGCAGGCGGAACGGCCCCGGCTCTTCCTCGCCGGTTTTCGCGTTCAGCCGAGTCAGAACGCTCTGGTAGTGAGCGTGAAAATACAACGCGTTCCCGTAGAGCAGCGGCGAGGGCACGTACGGAGTGCCTCGGCGACGCGACCACAGGACGGTCGCGCTGTCCGTGATGTCGCCTTTGGCTTTGGCGAGGTCGATGGCCAGCATGGCTCGCTTTTCGTAGCTGCTGCCGACGATGACAACGCCGTCCGAATAAACTGGCGAGGCGACGATGTTCGCTGAGAGGCCGCCGCACTCCCACAGGACGTTTCCGTTTGACAGGTCGTAGCCGCGGACTCGATCAGTGCCGCAGACGATGACCTGCGCCTTGCCGTTTTGCTCAACGATGATCGGAGTCGACCATGATGTGACCTCAGCGCGGTCCTTTCTCCACAGCTCATCGCCGGTCGACTTGTCGAGGGCCACGATGAATGACTTGCCTTCGTGATCCCAGTTGATGATCAGCGACCTGCCGTGCAGCACGGGTGAGGCACCTTCGCCATGTCCGTGTTTTGTCTGCATTTGGCCAAGCTGTTTCTTCCAGATGAGCTCCCCGGAATGATCGAGGCAGAACAGTCCGTGCGAACCAAAAAAGACGAAGACGTGCTCGGCGTCAGCGACCGGTGAGGCACTCGCCAGACTGGCCGTGTAGTGAGCCCCTTCTTCAGGCAGTGCTTCATGAAGTGTCTTTTGCCAGCTTGTCTTGCCGGTCGCGCGGTCGACAGCCAGAGCGACAAACCGATGCCGCTGCGAGACCGCCAGGTTGTCGTGCTCCCCCGGCCGGCCGCTCATCCGGGGTGGCTGCTTCGGCCCGAACGGAATCGCCGACGTCAAAAAAATGCGGTCTCCCCAGACGATCGGCGTGCCGTGACCGCGACCGGGCAACTCGACTTTCCAGCGGACGTTTTTCTCTTCGCTCCACTCAACAGGCGGCTCGCCGTCGGGAGAAACGCCCGTCCCCATGGGACCTCGCCACTGCGGCCAGTTGCCGTTTTCGCCGCGGGATTCCGGGACGGTGGCGAGAGAAACCGCCACCAGCAAAGCACTCGTCAGGATTCGCATGAAAAACTCCAGAGCCATCCAGGGTTTGGCCATCCGGCTCGTTTAAGGGGCAGTGCAGTTTATGTCCGTCCGGGGGAGACCAGCTATGCTCTACGCTCGAGCTCTGTTTGCTGTGATGATTGTTGCCGTTGTTGGTGCGTCATTTTTCGTTGCCGACGGCCCGCTGCCTTCGTCCGACCCGGAGAAATCTGTCGAGACGGAGCCGACTCCCCAAGCCACCCAGCAGGGAATGGGGCCGTCCGAAAATGAAGAGGGACATGGACCGGACCTGGTTGTGTGCCAGGCTCCTCCACCGGAAATCCAAGATCAGTTTTCGCTCGACAGCACGTCTGTGACGGACGTCCTGATCGATACGAAGGAGCAGACGATGGTCGCAAAGGCTGTTCAGGCTCAGACGGATTTTGCTGCCGATCTGTACCGGCAGCTGTCGAGCAAGGCGAATGGCGGCAACCTGTTTTTCTCTCCGCATTCAATCGGCACGATCCTCATGCTGACCGCCGATGGAGCTCGCGGGCAGACTGCGAAGGAGATGCTTGCGGTCTTGCAGCTTGCGGCGGAGCTCGACGGAACGGGGGCTCCCGAGCTGCGGGAAGTCCAGGCAGCCATTGCCGAACTCTACAAACAGCTCTCGGCGAGAAACGACACGACAAAACTGGCCGTCGCGAATGCTTTGTGGGTCGATGCTGGCATGCCATTGCGAAAGCTGTTTGTTGACGGTGTCCTGGCGGCGGATCCGAAGGCGGCGTTTGAGAATGTCGATTTTCGAAACGACTTCGAAGCGGGTCGGGCCAAGATCAACGACTGGACCGAGACGAACACGGCCGGGCGGATCAAAGATCTACTCGCTCCGGGCACGCTTAACGAATTGACGCGGCTGGTTCTGACAAACGCCGTCTACTTCAAAGGCGACTGGGCTGAGAAGTTTGACTCCAGCTCGACTCAGGATGCCGACTTCACGCTGGCCGACGGCAAAAAAATCAAGACACCTTTAATGACGGGCACTGTCGGCGCGGGTTACGCGGAACTCGACGGCTACTCGATCCTCGACCTGCCGTACGCCGGCGGAAAACTTTCGCTGCTGGTCATCCTGCCGGATGAAGCCGACGGTCTGCCCGCCCTCGAACAGAAACTGAATCTTGAGTGGCTCGCCAAAGGCGTCGCGAGCCTGAGGAAGCGGGCCGTCCAGGTCGCATTGCCGAAGTTCAAGCTGGAGACGAATTACTCGCTGAAAGATGCCCTCTCAGAAATGGGTATGCCGACAGCTTTTAATCCCGCGGCGGCCAACCTGACCGGCCTCACCGACTCACCGGAAGCCAGCAGCCTTTACATCTCGGCCGTCGAGCACAAAGCCTTCGTCGAAGTGAATGAAGAGGGCTCTGAAGCCGCGGCCGCGACGGCCGTCGTCGTCGGCCTCCGAGGAGTCGACCCGGCTCCGGCGATGTTCATCGCAGACCGCCCGTTCGCCTTCGCGATCCGCCACCGAGAGAGCGGCCAGATGCTGTTTCTCGGTCGGTTTTCACAACCTCAGCCAGCTGAGTGAGAGTGTTGTGACAGTCGCCGAGCGGACCGTCCGCCGTTGCTGGTGTCACTCCGGCTTCCGGTCATTCTTCGAGGCATTGATCAGACCGAGATAAGCGAAGCCAATCAAAAGTGCTCCTGCAATTGCGAAGCCCGATTTTCCGGCGGAGCCCTCGCTGAGCAGAATCAGAATGACTCCGCTGATCACCATTCCCACCGGAAGCAGCTGGCCGAGCATGTACATTGTCGCCTCCCGTTCAATCGTTTTTCCTGCCGAGCTGGCTCACTGCCTCACCAAGTGCAAGCCCCAGATAGGACGTGCCGGTCAAAACCGCGCCCGCGAGTGTGTAAATCGCATGGTCTGACCGGTCGAGGCCGAAAATCATCAGAACGACACCCGAAATGAAGAGAATCTGACCAAAAAGATTTCCGCTTAAACTCATACCGACCCTCGATTTCTGTGTGTCAGTTCGCAGCCGTGAGACCGCATGCCGAACGGACTCGATCGAGCACGACTCGACCGACGTCTCGTGCCTGGCGGGCTCCCTGACGGAGGATGTCTTCGACAGTGTCGGGATCCTTTTCGAGCTGTTCACGGCGCTGACGGGCTTCACCGAAGTAGTCCATGGCCGCCTCGTAAAGGGTCTTCTTCGCCTCGCCGTAGCCCATTCCGCCGGCTCGATATTTCGCAGCGAGCTCGTTCTGCTGATCCTGCGTCGCGAAGAGTTTGTAAAGATCGAACACCGAACACGATTCCGGGTCTTTCGAATCTTCCACCGCAGTCGAGTCCGTTTTTATCGAGTTGATTCGTTTCTTCGTTCGCTTCGGCGTGTCGAACAGCTCGATGGTGTTGTCGTAGCTTTTTGACATTTTCTCGCCGTCGAGTCCCGGAACCTTCGCGCTGGACTCCACCACTTTCGCCGTGGGCAGCTTGAGCGCTTCCACTTCGTACGTGCGGTTAAACCGCTGCGCGATGTCGCGTGTGACTTCGATGTGTTGGACCTGATCGACTCCGACCGGCACAACGTCGCTGTCGTAAAGCAGAATGTCGGCGGCCATCAAAACCGGATACGTAAACAGCCCGGCGTCCGCCGCGATGCCGCGTTCTTTCTTGTCTTTGTACGAGACGCATTTTTCCAGCAGGTGCATTTGAGTCACGGTCATCAGCAGCCAGGTCAGCTCGGGAATTTCCGGCACGTCCGACTGGCGAAAGAGCGAGGCCTGAGCCGGATCAAGCCCCAGCGCGAGCAGATCGAGGGCCGCGTCTTTGACGTAACCTTTCAACTCATCAGGCTTCCTCACTGTTGTGAGGGCGTGGTAATCGGCGATGAAATAAAACGCCTGCTCGTTCGACTGCAGATCGATGTACTGGCGGATGGCTCCAAAGTAGTTACCCCAGTGAAACCGACCGGTCGGCTGAATGCCGCTAAGAACTTTCATCGCGATTCGCTTTCAAAAGTGAACCACGGAAGAGGCGGAAGGCACGGAAATCAGCATGTGTTTCCGTCGGTTCCGCGTCTTCCGTGCGTTTCAGTTCGTCCTGGTAGTAACCCTCGTTCACGTTTCGAGGCTGTGATTTGTTGAGTAGGCCGGATCAAGCGCAGCGCCGCTCCGGCAGTCGTACTGAAAAACTCACAACTTCTTCGGGTCACTTTTCAGGCAGCACGAGCGTCCCGACGATGTCGGACACACTTTCGCAGTTCTGTTCGTCGAGAACCGTGCTCAGTTCATCCGCAAGTCTGGCGGCGAGGCCGGGATTGTAAAAGCTGGCTGTGCCGATTTGAACGGCCGATGCGCCGGCGACCAGAAACTCCAGCACGTCGTCGAGCGACTGGATTCCGCCAACCCCGATGACGGGAATGTCGACCGTCGAGGCAACCTGCCACACAATCCGCAGTGCGACCGGTTTGATTGCCGGGCCGCTCAGTCCACCGACGACGTTGCCCAGAATCGGCTTTCGTTTTTTCCAGTCGATCGCCATTCCAAGCAGCGTGTTGATCAGCGTGACCGCGTCGGCTCCCGCGTCGGCCGCGGCCTGGGCGATCTCAACAACGTTTGTCACGTTGGGAGTCAACTTCGCGATGACCGGCAGATCGCAGGCGTTGCGAAAGGTCGAGACGACCTGCTGAGTCAGCTCGGGATTTGTGGCAAAGTCGACGCCGCCGCTGACGTTCGGGCAGGAGATGTTCAGCTCAACGGCCGCCAGTTGCGGGAACGCGTTCAGCTTTTCGGCCAGCTGCTTGAATTCTTCCGCGTTGTGGCCCGCGACGTTGGCGATGATCGGACAGTCGAGGCTCAGCAGATAGTCGAGGTGCTTCTCAATGAAATAATCGATGCCGTCATTGTCGAGCCCGATCGAATTGAGCATCCCGCAACTGGTCTCAATCGTCCGCGGCGGCGGGTTCCCCGCGCGAGGTTGTGGAGTCACCGTTTTCGGAATGATGCCGCCGAGTTTAGAAAAGTCGATAAAGGCGGCCGTTTCTCTCGCGTAGCCGAACGTGCCCGAGGCGACGAGGATCGGATTCTGTAGAGAAAGCCGGTTGAGCGTTACGTTGAGGTTCGCCACAGACGTCGTCCGAATGAAAGTGAAAAGTCTCTTGCCTAGTAGAAGGTCTCTTTACCTCCCGCGGAAGCTGAGAGCAAATACCTGGTGCTTTGTCAGAACGGAAAAGTGGGGCCAGCATCCTGCTTGCCGACGTTCTGTGAGCGAGCATCGCAAGCTGGAAGCCAATAGTGTTCTGCACGGTTCCTGCCTGACGATGCGATACGAGTTTGATGACACAGAGTCGTTTGACACAGTGTCGTTTAACGTTGAGCCGCAGGCGAAAATGGGGGCATCGCGGCGCTGTGGAAACAAATCCGAGGGTGGCGGCGATGTCGCGGTGGTTCTTCGCGAGCTCCGCCACCGAAGTTCTCGCCTCCGGCTCAACGTTAAACGACCGACGCAGAAGCCGTGCCGAACACTATTGGCTGGAAGCTTACGCCACTGAAACTGCGACCCGTCAATTCGGTACTGACAGGGCGCTAGAGGTGATCCAGATTTCCCGGAACGGTATGTAACTTCGGGAGAGTTTGGGTGACGCATTGCCCATCAGACATCCCCAATACGCAACCATGCGAATTGACGAACAACCTGCTACTCTGCCGAACCGGAATGGCAGCGGTCGTTCCGCTCATCCTGCCCGCAATGTTCGAAGTTGAAGATGCACCGAGTCCTTTCAATTTTCTGCTTTGTGGCCGGCCTTCTGGCGGTTTTTCCAGCGGCGGCTTTCAGCACGACTCCCGATCAAACGTCGCCGACGATCGGCGCAATTCTCGTCGGCGAGGACGGGACAGCTCGGGTTGGTGCGTGGACTTCGGTGAGCGTCAGCGTCACCGGACCGAGTCTGGAGAATGCGACCATCGAGGTTGTGACTCCCGACCCGCAAGGGCACCCGGTCACCGTCTCGAAAGCCGCACTGCTTCGCGAACCGCAGTTCGTTCAATTCGGCCGGATCGAAACCTGGCTCGAAGTGCGGCTGATCTCGGACGGCAAGGTCGTCGACAAGAAACGTCTCTCGACCGAGCCCGACGAAAACGGTGAGCGTGACTTCACGGTCCTGCGACACGCGACTCCGCGCTGGCTCGTCGCTGGTAAGTTTCCTGCGGTGGACGAAATGTCGAAAGCGCGTGACGCGGAGAGCACGCTCTCGAAAATCCACATCGTTCGACTTCCGACGGACGCATTCCCGACTGACTCGCTGAGCCTGACGAGCTATGACACCGTCCTGCTCTCGGGAGAATTCTCGCTGTCAGCGGACCAGGCGGAATGCCTCGACACCTGGGTGAAGAGCGGCGGGCAGCTCATCTGCTTTCTGGGGGCTGAGGATCGTGTCGAACAGTTTCGGTCGAGCAGGATTGCAAACTGGTTCGACATGGAAATTCAAACGAAACGGGTCAGCGACCTCGGCGGCGTTGAGGCCTTCGTGCAGGGTGGCATGGATGGAGGAGACAGCGAACCACTTCTCATCGGAGCGCGTCGCGTCGCCGTTGCCAGCGTGAAACTGGCGGACAGCGTGAGTCTCGACCGGGGCGGGCTGAGCGGATCAGTGCTCACCGAAACCGCGCGCGGATTCGGCCGAGTCACATTCGTCGGCTTCGACATGGATCGTAAGCCGCTGTCGTTGTGGGGCGAGCGAGGCAGCGGACAGTTTCTTCTCAAGCTGGCTGGTGTGGCCTTGAGTGAGGAGATGACAACGCAGCGGTCCGGGCGTGTCTCGAAAAGCGGCATCACCGATCTCGCGACGCAGTTTCGCGAGGCGGTCGAATATCTGCCGGGCCTCGGCGATCGATCAACACTGTCGGTGCTCGGTCTGGTCCTGCTTTATCTGCTGATCATCGGGCCGGCCGACTACTTCCTCGTGCACCGCGTTCTGAAACGGCCGCAACTGACCTGGCTGACGTTTCCTGCGATTGTCGTGGTGGGAGCTTTGCTCGCCCGATCCGCAGCACTGTCTTCCAACGGGACCGAGCTCCGGGTCACCCAGGTGGACCTCGTCGATATCGACTCATCGACGGGCTTCGTTCGCGAGTCTGCGTGGTGCTCAATCTACAGTCCGCAGAATGCGCGTTATCGCGTCGCCGCTCAGTCCAGCGGCAAACTGCTGCCACTGGAAAATGACGCGGCCAACGGAACGCCGAAGCTCGGCTGGTTCGGAATGCCGGAAGAGAATTACGGCGGCATGTACCGGGCCGGTGGATTGGAGATTGGCAGGCCAGGGTACAACCTGTCTGAACGCCAGAACGGAATCGATAACCTTCCCATTCCCATCTGGTCCAACCGGTCGCTGACGGCGGAGATGCAGCGGAGTTCGCCGGACGGGCTACTCGACGCGGAGCTCATTCAGAGCGGAACTGGAGGGCAGCTTGCTCCGGCGAGCCGCCTTACGCACCACTTTCCGACACCAATTGAGGACTGGCTGATCGTCTACGGAAACCGAGCCTACTTTCCAGAGGACGCCGGATCAGAAAACGCGGGCATTCGGCCGGGAGAAGTCTGGGCGCCACTCGACGCGTCCGGAACCAGTCAGGATCTCGCAGGTTACCTCAACGGCACGGCGTACCGTTCTTATGTCGACGGCCGCTCGTCAAAACACACACGCATCTCTACAACACTGACCGACTACGATTCTCAAAGTCGGAACGTCAAGGGTATCCTGGCGATGATCAGCCTCCACGAGCATGGTGGCGGTTTCGGCTACACAAGCCTGAGGAACTTCGCCCTGCGTAAGATGGAACTGAGTCGTCACCTGCCGCTCAATCGAGCCGTCCTGATCGGCCGTGTCAGCGTGCCGGCAACAATCCTGGAGATCGACGGGAAACCCATCGAAGCCGAACGGCACGAGACCTTCGTCCGAATTCTGATCCCCGTGCAGCCGACCGAGCTGAATGAAACTCTTCCGGATCTGAAGAAGTGAATCGCGTCCGCTCACAGTCGCTCGCGCAGATGGAAAAATCCGGTGAGCAGCTTCCAGATCAGCACGGCATTGATCAGCCACAGCACCTGATTGATTGAGTCGGGCCAGAAAAACGCCTCCACCAGAATCCAGCCATAAACCAGAAACCGTGGCCGAAGCAGCCATGAGTAGGGAATCTCCATCGCGTTTCGAACCATCGCGATGGCCACAACGGCCGTGTAAGCGCTGAGGTAAACTCCGCCCGCCGCGACGTCGATGACTCGATCAGCCATCAGCGTGATCGCCGTCGCCGAGATGACGGTCTGGTCGGCAACCGTGTCCGTAAAAGATCCTCGCCGTGACGCAAGCCCCAGATGTCTCGCCAGGGGCCCGTCCAGTCCGTCGAGCAGCACGTGAATCAGCAGCGCGGCGAGCGCCGCCGCCGGTGACCAGAACCAGAGAACACAGAACAGAAGTCCGACAAGCAGCGATGCCAGCGTGAGATGATCCGGCGTCACCCGCAACGCCGCCAGGAGTCGCAGCAACGGGCCGAGCAGTCGCCCGCGAGCTCGCTGAGTCCATTCCATCGCCGCGCGTTCGCCACCTGAGTAGCAGTCGGCTTTCGGGCTTTCTTCTTTTTCCTGGGGACGGACTGAGATCATTACGAGCCTCCGCTGCGGTGGTGGACTCGCAGAATCTGACACTTCTGACCGCGAATCGCCCCGCCACCGTTGTGAAACCACACGCCGCGATATTCGAGTTCCATCGGGTGGTGGGTGTGTCCGAAATAAACGGACCTGACTCCCGCGGACGGCCCGTACCCTTCCGCTTCCAGCCACGTCATGAGGCGTCGGACCACTCGCCGGTGAGGATGCACCAGCCGCGGCGCAGGCTTGTGAATTCCCGTTCGAACAACCGCGTCATAAGCGAGGTGCCAGTGAGGATGCTTCGGTTCCTCGTCCAGGTGTTTCTCGCGGGCCAGCTTCAGACGCGACGCGTTCTTGTATCCGTCGGCCACGTCGCCGTGCAGAAAAACCGTGTCCTGAATTCGCAGGCACATCGGATCCCACTCGAAATTCGGAACCTCGCCCGACAGTACATCAAGGCTCGTCAGAAACGCACTGTGGTGATCGTGATTGCCGAGGACGTAGTGGAACCGACAGCCGGGAAAATCTTCGACAAGACTTCTCAGCCACCGAGACGCCGTGTCCACTGAGTCACGCGAGGAGCCAAGCGTGCTCCAGCGAAAATCAAAGATGTCGCCACCCAGCACAAAATCGCTTGACTGCGCCGCCGCTTCACGGATCGGTTCAAGAAGACCGTCTCCGTAGGACCGGCTGGCCAGCAGGTGCAGATCGGACACGAAGTGGCAGAGTTTCGCGTTCTCTTCTGTCATGCGCATCCCGGCTGAGATTTCGAAACGAAACGACGACAAATCGACGTCGATTCTACACAGCCGGGCGTGAGCCAGATAGAAACATCACGCGATCCGAGAGTCTCGACCAGCCTCAGCGGGTTCTCGGGACAGGCCGGAATGCCTGAACTCGACCCGACGTCAGATTGTCGAAATCGAGGTCGAAGGTCTGCACGAACTTCTTCCCGCCAACATTCTGATGCAGAACGAATGTCCGATCGCCGAGTGAGTAAACGACAGCCGTGTGATTCGGCGTGCCCATGATCGCCCAGTAGCCAGGCTCGTCAAATCGCGCGGTTGTAAACTGAAGAATGTCTCCCGGCTGGATACTCTGCAGAGGGATCTCCGTACCAAAAGTGTACCCCTTTGGAGGCTCGGCCCCGGCAGCACGCAATGCGTCCGCGGCCAGCGTCCAGCACTGACCATTGCCCACCTGTTTCCCGATCTGCGATGTCGCAAAGCGGACGATGTCTTTTGCAATCTCCGAGTTGGGTGGCGGAACACGTCGCGCTGTGTTCTCTGACTTTTCAGGAGTGTCTCCGTCGCCATCTTTTCCTTTTGGAGATGTCTTTCCGTTTGGCTTTGTCGCTTCGCCCTGATTCCCGTCAACCCGCTCTGAATCCCCGCCGTCCTTTTTCTTGCCGTCGGCTTTCTCCTGAAGCGGATCACCCAGACCGAATCCCTTTACCGGGATGCCCACACTGCCCGTGCCGCCACGAGTTCTCGCGATCCCGGGATTCTCCTTCGAACGTCGCACGACATACCCGCTCGGCCCGTTCGACGGTGGTGGTGGTCCCGTCTCTCCGTCAATTGCGGTCGACTTTTTTGATTGGCTTTTTGGTTTGTCTTTTGTTTCTTCCGGCTGATCGGCTTCCGCCTTCGGACGGGAATCGAGGCTGACGGTTTCCGTAAAGAGAGTTCTCACCGCGTCCACAAGTGCCAGTCGAACGGACAGTTGACCTCGGTCTTCACGAAAGTCCGCCGTCAAAACCGCTTTCGCTTCCACGTCTTTGAGGATTGCGGCCGCCTCTTCGGGACGAAGGCTCTGGCGGGCTCGCGTCTTCGTTGCGGCCTCGCTGGCTTTCTCATCGACGAGACCGCTCACACCCGATTCGCGACCGAGCATGCGCTGCAGTTGTTTCTCAAGCGCCTTCAAGGTTTCGGCGGTGTCGAGGCTCTTGGTGGATTTCGCATCTTCGCGGACCAGAATCAGAATCGGATCGGCCTGCACCCGGCCAGCCGATCGAGCGACCCGGTGAATCGCGAGTTCCAGCTTGACCGGATCCGCCGCCTGAAGCGCCAGCGGTGAAATCAGAAATGCGACAGCGAGCGAGAAAACGGTCTTCATCAGATGCTCCCGGAGGGGCGCAACCGGGACTCCTCTATGTGGTGGTGGTGGGGTAGAGTCGGTTTTGTTCTCGGGTGATTCG
>JAQBVJ010000211.1 GCA_027623235.1 Planctomycetota bacterium | reverse complement strand
TTCCCGCATGGGAAAATGGCGAGAACTCGCGCAGAAAAGTCCAGAATGTTGTGATGGACAGCAGGGCGGCTCAACGTCGCGGCGGAGGACTTCGACTCTATGTCTGTGGCCGACTGGTGGCGAAGTCCGCACCGTTCCGCTCCGGCGATTACGATCTTCCGACCAACCAGTCACCCCGAATTGGCTCCGGCGAGCAAGACTTGTTCACCGGCAAGATTCGTGAAGTGCGGCTCTATCGTCGCGCATTGCCGGAACCACAAATCCAATCGCTGTCACAAACTTTGCCCTGAAGGACTTCAAGGCAACAGAAACACGGGATCCGCTGATCAATTTCGGCGAACAAGATGTTGCGGGCTCGTGTTGCCGGTCAGATCCACACCAAGCCGGATGAACGACCGCGGCTGGTGAATCTCGGAGTGTCTCGGGCACATTGAAAGCCAAGGGTGGATTGAACGCTGACGGAATCGAGCGATATTCTGGACTCAATTACGAACCGCTCAGGAAACAGCATGAGAAACAGATCAAGTTCAGCATTCGCTTTGATGGCGTTGGCTGTTTGCGTCGCGATGGAGATTTGTGATGTTCATGCCCAGACATCCCCCGATTCTGGTTGGCAGCAGGAAGCGAATTCCAGGCTGCGGGCGATTTACGAACGGGGCGAGTTTCGTGTCAGGAGATTTGGAGCGGAGTGGCTTCCGGACAGTTCCGGATACACGATTCAAGAACGTGATCCGAAGACAGAGAAGTCGGTCCTTGCGACTTACGATGTCCGCACAGGCAAACGCACCGAAGCGAAATCACCAGAGGGAACCCGAGCCGATCATGGACGGCTTCTCTCGCCAGACGGTCACCGCCTTCTGGAGTTTCAAGATCGCAATCTCTTCGTAAGCGATCTGAAAAGCGGTAAGCGAACTCAACTGACGATACGTTCGCCTGAGCGAGACATTTCATATCGCGATCCTGTCTGGAGTCCGGACGGGACACGCGTCGCGTTTATCGAGTCTGATGCAACCAACGTGAGGCTGCGACCGATTTTGGTTCCCGATGATCCGTCGTATCCGGGTGTTCGGAACCACCGGTTTGCGAGAGTTGGTGAAGAGATCGCAAAGCTGCGTGTCGGCGTGGTGGACGCCGACGGAAAGAACATGCAGTGGTTGCCGATCGAATCGCCGAAGGAAGGCTTCTATCTGGGACAGGTGGACTGGGCAGGTAACTCGAACGAAGTGCTTGTCGAAAAGCTCAGCCGCTTCCGCGATAAACGTGAGTTTCTGCTCGCGAACGTTGATGCCGACGTGAAGCAAATTTACCACGAATCCAACGAGGCTTGGGCGGTGAGTAGTCAGGCGAAGAACTCAGGGCTCGCCTGGATTCAAGGCGGCAAAGCGTTCGTTGTGGTGAGCGAAAAAGATGGCTGGCGACATGCGTTCCTTTGCTCACGCGACGGCAAGGAACAATCGCTGCTGACACCCGGCGAGTACGACATCATTGACCGCGCGGCGATGGATGAAGACGGTGGCTGGTTCTACTTCTATGCGTCACCGGAAAATGGAACGCGGAGGTATCTTTACCACGTGCCTCTGGACGGTTCCGGGACGCGGGAACGAGTCACACCCGAAGGTCAGCACGGCACTCACGACTACGATTTTTCGCCCAATGCCAAGTGGGCGATCCATACCTACTCGACCATCGACACGCCGCCTCTCGTTGAGCTTGTCGAACTGTCAGGACATCGGCTCGTTCGCGTGCTGGAAGAAAACAGCAAACTCCGCGAGACGATGAAGGAGCTTGTTTCGCATCCGACGGAATTTCTTCAGCTGGACATTGGCAACGGTGTCTCCATGGACGCATGGATGATCAAGCCGAAGGACTTTGATCCGGCGAAGAAATATCCGGTCCTCGTTTATGTTTACGGCGAACCTCATGCGCAGACGGTGCTGGATCAATGGGGAGCTGCCCAGATCGACTTTCATCGCGTCGTTGCCGACCTCGGATATCTAGTCGTGTCGATCGACAACCGGGGTACGCCCGCGCCAAAGGGAGCGGCCTGGCGGCGAGCGATCTTCGGAAGTTTGGGACCGCTCTCCACAGAGGAGCAAGAGGCGGGACTCAAGCAGTTGGGGCGGACGCGGCCGTACGTTGATCTTGCTCGAGTTGGAATCTGGGGGTGGAGCGGCGGTGGTTCCAACACTTTGAACGCCATGTTCCGCAAGCCTGATACGTATCATGTCGGCATCGCGGTTGTCCCCAAGCCGCAGCCGCATCTGTACAACGCATGGTTCCAGGAAATCTACATGCGAACGCGCGAAGTCAATCCCGACGGATATGAACGAGCGGCGGCGATCAACTATGCTGACGGCCTGAAAGGTAAGTTGCTGATCATCACAGGTTCGGGTGAAACGAACACACACATTCAGATAATCGAGGGGCTCGTCGATCGACTGGTCGAACTTGGCAAGCCGTTTGATTACATGGTTTATCCGAATCGAGACCACGGCCTGCGTGAAGGACGAGGGACCGAGGTGCATGTCAGAATGTTGATTCTCAGATATCTCGTGGAACATCTGCCGCCCGGACCGCGTTAAAGGCGACGAAACAGCAACGCAAACACGGTCAGTGTTTCAGAGCCACGAAATCATCACCCGTGAATGCCTTCCACAAAGATGCGAAAGACAAGAATGACGACTCACGCAGAACGGACACTCTTGTCCAACATCCGAAGTGCCGCGACGACGATGTGCTGCGTGTTCGTCATTGCGTCCGCAGGATTTGCACAAGGAGACGCGGCTTTCATTCTGCCAGCGGACGTGCAATCGGTCATTACGAGTCGTTGTGTCGATTGCCACGGAACTGACACGGCCGAGGCGGACGTGCGGCTGGACATCCTTGGGACGCTGAATCTGGACGCGCGTTTGGAGTTGCTCAACAAGGTGCAGGACCAGCTCTTTTTTCGCACGATGCCTCCCGCCGATGAGACTCAACCGACGACCGAAGAGAGAACTCGCGTCGCGAAATGGGTGCGAGACGAATTGCGGCGGCACAATGCTTCCAATCTCGACAAGAAGCTGCGATACCCGGACTTCGGCAACTACGTCGATCACGAAATGCTCTTCAGTGGTGAAATCAAGGACAAGCCGTTTACACCCGCTCGTCGCTGGTTGGTGAGTCCGCAGATCTTTCATGAACGCGTTAGTGATGTTTTTGGACTGACGGATCGGGCGAGACAGCAGACGTTCTACGGCGTCACCAATCCCTTCGTGCTGCCCGATCATTCCGGCGTTCGCGACTACGACATTGCGACTCTGGATGGCGGTCATCTGCTGGTGATGCTCAACAACGCTCAGTGGATTTCTCAAAAGCAAGTTTTCGGAGCGGTTCACTCAGGGAAAGACCGTCGCAAGCTGGAGTTCTCGAATGCTCAGGATCGCTGGTATCCGCCGACCGCCTCGCCGGCCTTCGTGGCGATTGTCGCGAAGGGATTCGCACCAACAGAACAGGAGCTGATCGATGCGATTCAGGCACAGTTCGATTGTGTACTGAAACGAAAAGCCAGCGATGCCGAATTAACGCGATACCTGACGCTGCTGCGATCGACGATTGAACTGGGAGGCAACACCGAAGGTCTGCGACAGATGCTTGTCAGCGTGCTGTTGGAATCGGAGTTTCTGTATCGTCAGGAGTTCGGTGACGGTGAACCGGACAAATACGGTCGCAGCAAGCTGGCTTCCACCGAAGCGGCTCAAGCAATCGCCTATGCTCTCGGTGATCGCGGCCCGGATGAGAAACTTCAGCGGGCGGCCGCCGAGGGGCGTTTGAACAAAAAGGAAGATTTCGAGCGAGAAGTGCGGCGTCTGCTTGCCGACAACGCCTGGTTCAACGGGCCGGTCGACCCGACTCTCAGCGGCAAGAACATGCAGTCGCACGTCGCCACACATCCGAAGCTTGTTCGCTTCTTCCGCGAGTTCTTCGGCTACACCGGTGCTTTGAAGGTGTTCAAAGACGAAAAACGGAGCGACGGTTATTACCAGAATCCGTCCCGAGGCACCGCCGGCACACCCGGCTTCCTGGTCAAAGAGGCCGACCGCGTTGTGGATCGGTACTTGCAGAGTGACAAAGACGTATTTCGCAATCTGCTGACCACCGACGAATTCTTTGTCTATCACGACAAGGACAACGAAACCGGTCGAAAGATCATCGCCGAATGGACAGAGGCTTACGAAAAACTGAAAGACACCGACTGGAAGGCGAATCCGGAAAAAGTCATCGAAGAGAACCTTGAGTTCATCAAGTCCAATCCGTCTGTGCGCATTCTCGGCGGCAACCAGAAACGCGAGTTCCTGCGGTACATGTACTTCTGGGGCGAAACGATCGGAAAGGGAAGAACTCCTTTCACCACCGTATCGTTCGCGCATGGTTACACCTACAACCATTCGCCGTTCTACAACCTGCCGCCCACGCCACATATTTTTCGCTACGGTGCCGTGGAACAAAAGAATTTCAAAGGGTTGGACGACGTGGAGTTCTGGGATTACCCCGTCGATCAGCCGTTCAGGATTGCCAATCGCAAAGGCTTGCTGTCGCATCCGGCGTGGTTGATCGCACACTCGGGGAACTTTCAAACCGATCCGATCCGCCGTGGTCGGTGGATTCGCGAGAAACTGCTCGCTGGCCGAGTCCCCGATGTGCCCATCACGGTGGATGCTCAGGTGCCGGATGATCCTCACAGAACTTTCCGGGAACGTGTCGAGATGGTGACCGGCAAGTCCGAGTGCTGGAAGTGCCATCAGCACATGAACCCGCTGGGGCTTCCGTTCGAGAGTTTCGATGACTTTGGGCATTTCCGAATCGAAGAAAGCCTGGAGCACCCGGACAACGTCATCAAGACAAACCAGGGAAATGTCGCGGACATCTACAAGACAAAGCCGGTTGCAGTGACCGGTCATCTGGACGGAACCGGCGATGCGAGTCTCGACGGACAGGTGTCTGATGCGTTTGACTTGATCGATCGCCTCTCCCGGTCAACGCGAGTCCGACAATCGATCATTCGCCATGCCTTTCGCTTCTTCATGGGCCGAAACGAAATGCTTTCCGACTCGAAAACGTTGATCGATGCTGATAAAGCCTACGTGACCAACGGCGGCAGCTTCAAAGCCGTTGTGGTTTCCCTGCTGACGTCCGATTCTTTCATGTACCGCAAAGTTGTCCGTGAGGTAAATTAGATGAGCTATTCGTGGCCGATGAATTCCTGAATTGTATTGAACACGCATCGCCGTTTTGAAAATTGGAGCACCATGAACAACCGAAGAGAATTTCTGACACAGTCGATCGCTGGCGCTGCGGCGCTCGGTCTTTCATCGCGATGTCTCTTTGGGGAGGTGACGAAGGACAAACCGCCGACGCGATTCATCTTCATCCACAAAGGAAACGGGATTCTGCCTCAGTCCGTGGTTCCACCGACGTTCACCAGGGAGCAGCGGGAAGTCGAGCAAAGGAAGGATCCGTTCGTTGCCGACCTCGACGAGCACGACCTGCTGGAATGGATGAACCCGATCGCGGAACACAAGAAGGATCTGACGATCCTCCAGGGCCTGTCGGGCAAGATGTGTACCACGGGACATCACACATGGTGTTCTTCGCTCGGCGTCTTCAAAGCCAATGAGCGGCTGAGTTCGATCAAGTGGGCGACCGTCGACTTTGAACTGGCGAAGCTCTTCCCGTCACCGTTTGGTCATATCGAATTCGCCTGTTTCCCGAGCGGTGGTGGAAATTCCCGTGGGAACATTAATGGCATCGAGAAAGGTTTTTCCGCTCGCGGTCCACAGCAGCCCAATTACGCGTTCGGTTCTCCGAAGGTTGCGATGCAGGAGTTGTTCAAGTCCGTTTCTGCGGAGCAGACGGCTCAGACGCAGTATGAGCTGGAACGACGGATGCTTGAGTTTGTGGCGACCGGCGAACTCAATCTTGCCGGGCACCTTCAGGGATCAGAGCGAGTGAAGGTCGCGAACTACGCGGATGCACTTCAGGAGATTCGCGCACGCAACGGCCGAGTCGAAGCCATGGGAGACGTGCTTCGTAAGCACCTTCCGCAACTCGATGCAAAATACTTTGCCGAGAATCTTTCGACAGTGGATCGTCAGAAGGGCCTCACGGAAGTTCTTCTTTCCACGTTGATCTCGGGCATGACCAACGTGGTCACATTTACGGTCGACGAGTTGGGGACTCTGTACTCAGGTCTGCCGGGAATTGAAGGCGAGAACGTCAATCAGCACGACGTGGGGCACGGTAAATCCGTTGGCAGATTTGAGGCGATCGAAGTTCGCGAGAAGATTCTGCATCAGCACATGATGTTGGTCGACACGATCGTCACTCGACTCAAAAGCGTGCCTGAACGGGACGGCACGATGTTCGACAACACGATGCTGTTCTACTTTCCGGACAACGGCGAGACGCATCACAGCAATGGCAGCGAGTGGCCATTCCTCGTGCTTGCGGGCTCCAACTCCAGTCTTGATATCAGCCGCCGTTACATCCGCCTGCCCGCCTACGGCAAAGAGGGTCACAAAACACTGGGTAACTGGTACACCACCATCCTCAACGCCTACGGCAACCCGATCAATCACTACGGCAGCCCGGATGTCGGCTTGAAAATTGACCAGACAGGTCCGATTCAGTCCTTCATCGGATAGCATTACGCAAACGCTGCGTCGAGCATCTCAGCCAACATGTCAGCGCGATGCAACGATTAGACCGGATTTCTCACTGAATGTTTGACACAAAACCGCCGTTCTGTGCGTAAGTCGTTTTGAACACTCGACTTTGTTTCAGCACAGGAGGCGGTTTTGTGAAAACGGAGTGTAAGTGTAACAGTCAGCGGTTGCTGTTTCAGGGGCATGGGGCTCGCGAAGTTGTGGCGGCGTTTGATGGGGGAGCGATCACTTCGGACGCGGGCGGGTTGCTGCTGCGGGAAGTCGATGAGCGGTTCGGCATTCTCAAGTCGTTCGTCGGGGCGTTCACTGATTATCGTGATCCGGAGCTCGTCGAGTTCTCCACGCTGGAACTGCTGACGCAGCGGGTGACGGGAATCGCTCTGGGGTATGAAGAGCTCAACGATCATGAGCGGCTGCGGCATGATCCGCTGTTTGCATTGCTTGCCGGACGACGCGATATCGCCGCGATCCGAAAGACAAGGGCGTGCCTCTGGCCGGGAAGAGCACGCTGAACCGGCTGGAACTCACGCCGGTCGGAGCGTCTGAAGACAGTCGGTACAAGAAGATCGTGGCGAGCATTGCCGGACTGCAGGACGCGCTGGTCGACGTGTTCATCCGCCTGAGAGCGAAGCAGGGTGTGCCGACAGAACTGACGCTCGACCTGGACGCGACGGACGATCCGGTGCACGGCGATCAGCTCGGGAAGTTCTTCCACGGTTATTACAAACGTTATTGTTATCTGCCGCTGTACACCTTCTGCGGTGACTGGCCGCTGGGCGTGACCGCCATTCCTCCGGCAGATTTGGAAGGGTTTGAGAATCAGTGGACATTGACCTGGCTT
>JAQBVJ010000210.1 GCA_027623235.1 Planctomycetota bacterium | reverse complement strand
CGCGCGCTGGCGATCGACGAGCAGTCCTTCGGAACCGAACACCCGGAAGTTGCGACCGCCCTCAACAACCTGGCTCAGTTGCTTCAGGCGACGAACCGTCTGTCCGAGGCGGAGCCGCTGATGCGCCGCGCGGTGGAGATCTTGCGCAGCAGCCTGGGCGACGACCACCCGAGCACGCAGACGGTCGCGGCGAATTATGCCGCGTTGCAGAAGCTGACAGGCGAGCGCTGACCGGCATTTCCTGACATTCATGACTCTCATGAAAAACCGACACCTTCATACATGTCGTGCCATGCCGGCAGGAGCTGACTCCGAGGACTGACTGGTTTCAAAGCAGGCCGCTTCCTCAGCAGAGTCACGGTCGTGCTGGACGTGACTGAAAATCTGCTGAGCCTGCTGGCGATGAAGGGCGGAAAAGAGCAGTCGTCGAGAATCCGACGCCCTCCCTCCGGGGCTCACCAGGACGTCCATCATCACAGAATGATCCCGCTCTCCTGGAATCCGATCGTGCAGCAGTCGCTTCCTCTCTCGTTCCCAGGCAGAGCCTGGGAACAAGTGCAGAGGTTGTGTCCTCCCGGTCGACTTCTGGGCTCCATCGCTTCTCCTGGATCGTCTGACGATGCTCTGTCGAGAGGAATCTGGAAGGTTTTTCCCTCCCAGGAAGAGTTCATCCTTTCCCCGGAGACCGGGATTGCTCCCAGGAGACCGGGATTGCTCCCAGGACGACCGCGTTACAGCATCAGGACCTCATGGGACCCGGCAGGCGCAGCGTGGTCGCTGCCTGGAGGGCCGAGGTCTCGCATCCGGTCCGATTTCGGGAGGACTCGGGAATGCCTATCACGTCCATTGGCTCGTACATCGTCACGGGGCGGGGAATGAATTTGACGCTCACTGGACCGACGTGGATGTCGATCGGGTGACCAATACCCTGCCGGAGATCACCCTGCAGGGTGGTTTCACTCGCGTGCAGTTCCTGGCGGACCAGGAGGCCCCGCCGGAAGCAACACCGCGACAGTCACGCGGCCGTAGTCCCGGCAGGCGGACTCGTCCCTCTTGTTCCCAAACTCCGTTTGGGAACACAGGAATTAAAAAAGTGGCATGGGCATCCTGCCCATGAAGAGCGCCGGTGGAAACACGGCCTGGAAGGCTGTGCCACGGGCGCGACCTCAAACTTTGCCCGGCCGATACATCTGCGGTGGAAAGCGGGCGGTTGCGGGTGCGGGGGGACTCGGTGTTTGCGGGGCCGGGCCTTGCGGCGCTATGATTGCCGAAGCACCCCAGTCTGCCTTTTTTGCGTGAGATGGCTGGACTGTCATCGGACGCCACTTTGCCGAGAGACCTGAACATGACGCTTTGCAAGAGTACTTCCCACACGTTTTCGTTGTTCTCGTTCTGCCGCTTCTGGGTTCCGGCTGCTTTGCTGGCCCTCGCGATTGCCGCGCCTTCAATGGCCGAGCGGGTTGTTGAGGACGCAGGACGTGAAGGCTCCGGCGAGGAGGAGCGGCTGGATCCGAAGCTCGGGCTGATGCCTCGGGCGGAGACGGGAGCCCTCGAATTCATCGAAGAGAATCCTGAGTACGACGGTCGCGGGACGGTCGTGGCGATTTTTGATACCGGCGTCGATCCGGGTGCGATCGGGCTGCAGAAAACTCCGGACGGGCGGCCGAAGATCATCGACATTGTGGACGCGACCGGGTCGGGCGACGTCGATATGTCGAAGGCTGTTCTCGTGAAGGACGGAAAGGTGACTGGTCTCACCGGGCGCGAGCTGAAGATTCCCGCCCGCTGGAATGTCAAAGGGGCTCTCCGCATCGGCGTGAAGCTCGCCTACGAGCTGTACCCGCAGGGACTCGTGCCGCGGATCGAGGCTCATCGAAAGAAACTGTTCACAGAGCAGCAGCGGAAGCTGGAAAACGATCTGCGGGCTCAGGTCGATGTCCGGAAGGGTGACGACAAGGCCGAGTATCAGAAGCGGCTCGACGCGGCGATCGAGGCCGGCAAGAAGTACAGCGATGGCGGACCGATCTACGACTGCGTCGTGTTTCACGACGGCAAGGCCTGGCGAGGGGCCGTAGACACCGACGAGGACGGCGACTTCAACGATGAAAAAGCGATGACCAATTTCCGGGTCGCTCAGGAATGGGACACGTTTGATGAAGTCTCGCTGCTGAATTTCGGGATCAACATTTACGAGAATGGCAAAGTGCTGTCGATCGTCGCGGACGCTCATCCGCACGCGACTCACGTGGCGGGAATCACGGCCGGCTACTACCCGGATCAGCCCGAGTGGAACGGCGTCGCGCCGGGAGCTCAGATCGTCTCGTGCAAAATCGGCGACACTTACATCGACGGAATGGAAACCGGCCGGGCTCTGATCCGGGCCGTCAAGACGGTCGTCGAGAACAAGTGCGACCTCATCAACATGAGCTTCGGTGAGCCGACCAAGAATCCCAATCACGGACTCATCATTCGCTACTTCCAGGAAGTCGTTGAGAAGGAATGCGTCATTTTCTGTGCGAGTGCCGGCAACGCCGGACCCGCTCTGTCGACCGTCGGTGCTCCCGGTGGAACGTCGACATCGCTGATCGGAATCGGAGCTTACGTGTCGCCCGAGATGGCGAAGGCTCAGTACGCACTGCGCGAAGGCGGCCGCAATCTGCCTTACACGTGGACCTCGCGAGGCCCCACGTTCGACGGCGACATCGGCGTGAACCTGTTTGCTCCGGGCGGAGCGATTGCTCCGGTCCCGCAGTGGACGCTCGAAAAGAGCATGCAGATGAACGGGACCTCGATGGCCTCGCCCAACTGTTGCGGGAACATCGCGTTGATTCTGTCCGGTCTGAAGGCAAAGAAGATTCCGTACAACCCGGAAAGCGTGAAGCGGGCGTGCGAGAACACGGCGAAGTGGATTGACGATGCCTCACCGTGGGCTCAGGGAGCGGGACTGATTCAGACTCCCGCCGCGTTCCGGGCTCTCGTGCGGGACAAAGACCGGAACTCGGAACGAGTTCGGCTTGAGCCAGCGGTTTCCGGAGGCAAGCGAGGCATCTATCTGCGAGACGCCGCCGACGCCGGCCAGCATGCCGAGCCGCGTGAGTTTCGCTGCACGGTCGGCCCGCAGTTTCATCCGGACGCGACCAGCCGCGAGAAAGTCGGGTATCGAATCCGGCTGAATCTGGAATCGACAGCGGACTGGGTGAAGTGCGGCGAGCAGATCACGATCACATCGGCTGCCGAACGGTTCTCGGTGCTTGTCGATCCTCGCGCTGTTCCACCGGGAGCTCACTTCGCGGAAGTTCGCGGGACCGACCCGGACCATCCGGAGCGAGGCCCGCTGTTTCGACTTCCGGTCACCGTCTTGAAGCTCATTCCGGAAGGCGACGATGAAGAAACGGACGAGCTGACAATCAAGAACGGCTGGGTCGAAGAGGAATTCGAATCGACTCCGGGCGACATTCAGCGACGCTTCTACCCGGTGCCGCACGGAGCGACCTGGGCGGACGTTCGCTTTCATGTCGAATCCGGCGACGACGGCGGTCGCTCGCGAATGTTCATGGTTCACGCTGTGCAGTCAGTGCCCGGCTGGACGAATCGCGATGGCGAGTCCAACAACTTCCTGGCACTCGAACCGGGCGTTGAGAAAGTCATCAGCTTCCCGGTTCAGCCCGGCCGCGGGATGGAGATCGCGTTTGCTCAATTCTGGAGCAGTCTCGGTTCGTGCAGTCTGCACTACGACCTGACGTTTCACGGCATCGTGCCGGACCAGCGGGCGGTCAATCTGCAGCCAGGTGTCATTGCCTCGCAGGTTGAGGTCGCGACGACGCTGCAGTTTGAAAACCTCGCCCCGGAAGCGAAGCTCACGAAGTATCGTCGACTGGTGAAACCGGACTCGGCGAGCGTCAATCTGCTCGCCGCCGACCGGGATGGATTCAGCGGCAACCGCCGGTTCCACGAACTCGTGCTGACCTACAGGATCAACGGAGCGGGTGCAGTGACGCCGTACTTTCCGCAGGTGGACGACCTGCTTTACGACTCGGAGTACGGCGGGTTTCTGATCGCCGTCTTCGACCCGAACGGGAAACGGATCGGGACGGACGACATCTGGCCGCACCCGATCGGAGTTGGCAAGGGCGAGCACACATTGAAGTTGTGGGTGAGGCACGACGATCGGTCGAAGCTCGACGCGCTGAAGGAGATGCCGATGGCTCTTGAGCGGTCGCTGGGATCACCCGTGACGCTGTCGATTTATCCGACACTGATCGCCGCTCAGAATGGCGGACCGCAGTTCAGCGGACACTGGTTGAACCCGGATGAGAAGCAGCGACTCTTTATTGGCAACATCAGTTCGGCTCCTGGCGGCACGCTGGCCGGCGATGTGCTGCTCGGTTCGGTGACGTACGGCAAAGCGGGAACGCATAACGGATCCGGCCAGCTTCCGGGCGGCTTCCCCCTGAGTGCCGTCGTCGCAACGACGCAGGCCGCTGAGTCGAAGGCAGACGCGAGTGCTGACGGCGGCTGGTCATGGACCGATCCGGCTCCGGCAAAGACTGACGACGAGAAGCTCGCCAAGGCCGTTCGCAAGGCGAAGCTCGATTATCTAAAGGACCTGTCGATCGACTCCAACCGAAGCGCGTTCTACAAACTGGCCGAGGAACTCAAGAAGGATGGTGCCGAACTGCCGGTCCTCGTCCTCACACTTGAGAAGCTCGACGATGAGGAGAAGCGGAAGACTCGACTGAGTTCTGTCGTTTCGGCGGCGGATGCCGTGCTGACTCAAATCGACACGGCGTCAATCGAAGCGGGCCTCGGCCTGCGACCCGCCGACGGAGACGGCGGGGCTTCGAAGCAAAAGAAGGATGCAGAGAAACTGAAAGGGCTGCTCGTCGACACGCTGTACCGAAAGGGCAGGGCGTTGGGCTACATGGAACTGCCTGAGGTTCTTGAGCGGTGGCCGATTAAAGATCAGAAAGCTCACGATGAAGTCTTCGAGGCGAACTACAAAGAGCTCGTCCGCTGGGACGACGCGACGAGTGAGAAGCATTTTCTGCTGCACATCCGCCGGGCCGCGAAGAAAAAGCAGCTCGGCGAGTCGCTGAAGTGGCTCAACAAGTACGCCGGTGGTCCGAGTTCCAACTACTGGCATCTGGAAAAACGCCGGAAGTTCTACGAGGCACTCGGATGGCGGCATCTTGAAGCGAATGCTCAGGGGCTGCTGCGAGCTCACTTTCCAAACGGAAAACCGTGATCGGACATCAGCCACAATGAGGAGCGTGTCGTGAAATCCACGATAGTCCCCATCCTGATTTTTGTGGCATTCAGTTGTCCGACATCCGCTGACGACACACCCGATGCGTCATTGACGGATCTGCACGGCGATCCGCTTCCGAAACACGCGATCGGCCGCCTGGGAACTGTTCGTTTTTTGACTCAGGAGGCAACGGTCAGCAATCTCGCCTGGTCGCCTGGTCGCCGGATGGCCGGCACCTGGCTTCGCTCGCCACTGTGTTCATCGGAGCGGTGGATCCTGGACTGCGGATCTGGGCGTCAAGACCGGTCGCGACGCGGGACCGGCCAGTCTCGTCCACCGAAAGATCCATGCGATGGCCTGGTCGCCTGACAGCCGGTTACTTGCGATCAGTCCAGAGTCCGGTGACGTCGAATTCTGGGATGTCGCCAGACGCGAGTGCGTCCGTACGATTTCCGGAGTGGGTGCGTCCTTCGAGGGTCTGTGCTGGTCGCCTGACGGCAAACGGATCGCCGTCGCTGACAAGGACGAGGCGGTGACCATTTTCGATGCTTCGTCCGGGGCGAAGGAGCGGTCATTCAGGTTTGCCGCCAACTGTCTCGACTTTTCGAGGGACTCGAAGCGGATTGTCGCCGGCAGCGGACGCCGCTTCTGGATCTGGGATTTACAGACCGGAAAACAGCTTCAGAAATTCAAAGTGAAACACAAGACGACGTTTTACGTGCGCTTTGCTCCTGACGATCAGTCGCTGGTTGTGACCGGCGAGTTGACGCTTCCGACTGGCTCCGCGCGGTCCGTCGCCGTGTCTCGAGACGGCAGGACGGTAGCGGTCGCTCAGAAAAATAACGTCCATCTTTTTGATTCGAGGACAGGTCGCGCTGCTGGAGAACCTTACCGGCATGAGCAGCTCGTCAGTTCCGTCGCGTTTTCACCGACCCGCGATCTGCTGGTTTCACGTTCGTCTGACGGCAAGGCACAGTTTCGGAATTCTCAAAGCAGAGCACTTGAGGCGACGATGGATCTGGGGATGAGCCCGATTCACATGGGCTACTCCGTATTTTCGAGGGACGGTCGCATGCTGGCACTGGTCTCACCAGATAAGTCGACCGTCGACCTCGTGGACGCTGCAACTCGGAAGCGAGTCCGGAAGATCCAGATTCACGAAGCGCTGATCTCGCTCTTTCTGCCCGTGTGTTTTCTTCCGGACAACAAAGAGCTGGCATTGCTCGCCGTTTCGCCTGATCCAGAAGACGAGACCCGTGTTCTGTACCACATCGATCTACAGGACCTATCCAGTGGCGTTTTACAGCGACGTCTGCAGGGAGCGTTTCAGTATCCATCAGCGATTGCCTGTCCTCCGCAGGGCGATGTCATCGCGGTTGCAGATGAGACGGTCAGTCCGAGGAAGCACTGCGTCCGCGTTTATTCGACCGCCACTGGAAAACTCCTCGCTCAATTTGACGGCCACGTTGACAGGATTCGGCAGCTGACTTTTTCTCCCGATGGCAGCCGGCTGTTTTCGGCCAGCCAGGACACGACAACCCTGATCTGGGACCTCGAAAAGGTCCGTGCCGGCGTGGCAAGGAATGTTCCACTCGACAGGACCGACGTGTACTTCGTCGGCCGGTTTGACACGGGTGAATCACGAGATTGTGCTTCGTCGGACGGGCTCCATGAAATTGCCGATGACGGAAAGATCGGAATCCTGACGAAGCTCAGCCGGTCAAAATAAACCGCGCATGCGACGATGATCGATGGCAACTCCAGGGTTTCGGTCCCAGTGCCAGCGATCGCCTGGCGACTCTGTTGACACTGCCCGGTCGGTGGAGCGACGCTCACGTCATGCCACAGAGACAGACGGGGGCTGTCGGAAACTGCAGGTTTGTGCCTGCGTCCGGGATTTCTTTGAAATGAAGCAATCGATCAGAGAAGGGCAGGGGACTGGTTCCGCCCCGGGGGTGATGCTCGATGAATAATCGTGACAGTCATCGTCTCGTCGTGAGTCTCATCATTGGAGTGGTGATTGCGGGTGTCGCCAGTTGCTGGGTTGTGTTTTTCAATCCTGCCGAAGAAACGACCGATCAGCGACAGCAGGTGGATACGCCGGAAAACCATGTTTCGGCAGCGGCAATCACGACCCCGTCCTTGCCTGAGAGTCCGTATCTGAATGCCCGGCATGATGTCGAGTATGTGGGAAGTTCCCGCTGCACCGAATGCCATCCTGCAGCGGCGGAAACCTACCGGCAGACTGGGATGGGAAGATCATTCGGCGCTCTTGCACCTGGTGAAGAACCTGGCGATGCGATTTTTGATCACCCCGAATCGGGGCGGCGGTACCAGGT
>JAQBVJ010000209.1 GCA_027623235.1 Planctomycetota bacterium | reverse complement strand
ACACACGAATCAAACTCACCGGATAGAATACACTACACAATTACCCCCAGCTTTTCGCGAAGAACCGATTCTTCGCCATTTCCAGCAGCAGTCCGTTGCTCGGCAGCGGGGCCTTCTTATAAATGAGAGTCGGGCACGGTGCCGCGTCAATGACCGCGTCGTAGTAATCCTTCGCCCCGGCATCACTCATGTAGGGATGCCCGAACGGCATGAACATCGTCCCGGTGGCGCCGACCTCGAGCGACCGTTTCGCAATTTCAATCGCGTGGCCAACCTGCAGACCAACGGGAGCAAATACGACGGCTTCCGGGCCGGAGGATTCGACGGTGATTCGAACGATCTCGACCACTTCATCGGCGGAGAGCGAATGAAACTCGCTCGTTCCGGCGGCAGGCAGGAAACAGCGAATCCCAGAGGCGTACATCCGCCGAGTATGGGCGGCCTGCAGTTCGAAGTTCAGGCTGCCGTCCTCGTGGTACGCCGTAAGCGGGACAAGATGGACGGTGCGAATGGACTCAAAATCAAAATCGGACACGGTGAGTTTCCTGGTGCTGCTGCCGAACCAGGATCTGTCCGGTTTTCGGACTTCGCGTTCAGCTCACGTCGGGGATCGTCTCCACAAGATCGCCAACGAGTTTTCGCAGGGTCTCGTGTGTGAGCTGAATGTCGACGGACTGCCGCCCTGGCTGGCCGGTTTCGGATCGGTAACGCCTGAGAAGGAACGTACCGTTTGCCTGGGCACCGAGCAACACTTCGTAGAACTGCGTGGCCCCGGCCAACTTCACTGGCGGTGTGGAGCGGATGAGGATTTCTTTCGCTCTCTCATCAATTTCAATCGGGCCGATATTCTCAAGCAGATAAGTCACTTTGTTTGACAGAGCGTCCGCCCATTCGCGCAGGACCCCTGTTTCGTGACCAACCAGCTCCGGCACGTGCAGTGTCATCGACTCGAACGCGACGCTCATCGTGTCGACGGCGACGAAGCCGATTCCAAGCACACGGTGGTCCGAGTCCGTCACCTCAACCCGTCGCGGCGTGGAACTGGAAAAGCCGGCCAGCTGCTTGATCTCATTCTCGATCTGTTCTGTCAGGTCCATGATGCATCTCCCGAACGTGGTGAGGCTCGGGTTACTAATTTGACTTCATCTCGTGACTGGTGCCGTCGTACGACAGAACCGTCGACTTCTCTTCACAAACTGTTTCGATGTGAACGGGCCGCCGCCACAATCGATGCAGATTTGTCAGCGTGTCTCTCGCGTAGTCCAGTTTCAAGGGCATTCCCTGGAACTGATGAATCAAGTACAGCTCGCCGCGGTTTTTGTAATTGCCATCAGTGACGCGAATCACCGGCCGGCCGTGATTGGTGAGGCTGTCGAGCAACTGCTCCTTGACTTTGTAGAACTCGCGCGAGGCAATTTCGTAGTGCTCATTAGCCTCGTTGTAAGCAAACATGAAGAACTTGTTCTTCTGGCAAAACTCAGGCGTGAGGAACGTGTCCAGGAACGTCACGTCGTTGTGAATCCGGCGGGCCTCAAAGATCTTTTCTCGCCCGAGTCCTGTGTCTCGATTCCAGTGCTCGCGTTCGCGCTGGTCGTCGCAGGATTCCCACTCGGAACCGAATTGACCTTTGTTCCATCGCTCCTCGACGTCTCGGAACAACTCGATTCCGATTTTGTACGGGTTCAGCCGCTGCGGACTCATCGCCATCGTGCCTGAGTGATGATCGGCGTACTCAACGACTTCGGCATCGGTAAGGCCATATTTCGTCATGATTGTTGAGTGCCAGTAACTGGCCCAGCCCTCATTCATGATCTTCGTCTGCCCCTGCGGAGCGAAGTAGTATGCCTCGTCTCTGACAATCGAAAGGACGTCGTGTTGCCAGGGACGCAGGTCTGCATGTTCGAGCAGGAACAGGAGCACATCCCGCTCGGGGCGAGTTGGAAAGGACCGGGCCGCCTCTTTGGCTTCCTGAACTTTCTGCTTTTCTTCAGCCTGAGCCTGCAGGACGTCCGGGGGATTGATGAACGCGTCCATATACTGCTTCTCAGACGGGAAGCGACCATCATTCGTTTCGTCCGTCTTCTGCTCATTGTCAGTTGCCAGCGAATTCTTTTTCGGCACGTGATCGTCGTGCCGTTTCACGTGCGGCAGGTGAGGGTCGATCAGATCCTCAAGCGACAGGCAGGCATCGATAAACTCCTCGACGGCTTCGTGCCCGTGTCGATCGATATAGCGATTCACTCTGGCCGCGTGGTTGGCGACCTGATCGAGCATCTTGCGATTCGTCGGCGCGAACCAGGCATTGTTCTTGAAAAAGTCGCAATGCCCGTAAACATGAGCAATCACGAGTTTCTGATCGGCTTTCGAATTGGTGTTTAATAAATAGGCATGGCACGGGTTCGTGTTAATAACCATCTCGTAAATCTTCTGCAGACCGTACGAGTACCCTTTCATCAATTCATCGTACTGCGCTCCAAAACGCCAGTGCGGGTAGCGTTGTGGAAAGCCAGTGTAGGCGGCGAACATGCTCAACTCTTCATAGTCTACGAACTCGAAGTTCGTATCGAAAAAGTCGAGTCCTTCTTCCTTCGCTCGGGCCTGCATTTCTGCCTGAATCGAGACGAGATCTTCCGGCAGAGTTCTGTGAGTGCTGATCGCCATCGGGCGCTCCCCTGTCAATTGGCCGCATTGCGAATCTACTTGCCTTTGCCCAGAAACGTCTTGATTGAGTCGTAAATTGCGTCTTTGCCAGGAATCTCTGACAGGACGAGGTTTTCGTGCTCCTCGGTCAAGTTTCGAAGTTCCCGAATGAAATCGCCGGACCCGTACGGGCTTTCCACCTGGCCGTAACAATAAAGATTGCAATGCACCATGATGTCTTCAATGAGCATCTGCAGGCAGTCCTTATTATCTTCCCCCCAGTTGTCTCCGTCGGAGAACTGAAAGCAATAGATATTCCATTCTGAAGGTGGGAAGTCCCGCCGTATTAAATCGCGGCAGACTTTATACGCGGAGCTGATGCGAGTGCCGCCGCTTTCTCTAGTGTGATAAAATGTGTCCTCGTCGACTTCTTTTGCAGCCGCATCGTGGATGATGTAACGACACTCAACACCGTCGTACTGATTCCGCAGCCAGGTATCGATCCAGAACGCCTCCGTTCGAACGATCTCCTTCTGTTCGTCCATCATTGAGCCAGACACGTCCATGATGTAGATGAGCGCGGCGTTGGATTGTGGCAGCGGCACCGACTTCCAGGATCGATACTGAAAATCGGGCCTGGTCGGAATGATCATCGGCCGCTCGGGCCGGTAACTGGCGGAGGCAATGGACCGTTTGAGTGCCTTTTTGAATGTGCGTTTGTGATGACGCAGCGAGTCGGGGCCGTTGTCGGAGATTGTCGTGTAGCGGTCTTTTTTTGAGACGATCGCGTCGTTGCCTTTTGGCTCGATGCGAGGCAGCTGGAGTTCGTCGCCGAGCATTTCGGCAAGCTCATCGAGTGTGACCTCGACCTCGCGATAGTGCTGATCGCCGGGCTCGCTGCCGGCAGGACCCATGCCGTCGCCGGGCTGCTGGCCGCCTTTGCCGATCGGCTGGCCTTCCTCGCCGTCTCCCTGACCGACTCCGCCGGACCCCTTTGGACCGTGTTGGAAGCGGGGGATGTTGATACTCGGGACGGGAATGCTGACGACGTTCTTGCCTTTGCGGCCGATCATCTCGCCGTGGTTGACGTACTTGCGCAGATTCTGCCGGACTTTTCCCCGGACAATCTGTTTGAAACGCGTCAGATCGCGATCGATATTTCTCGACATGACTGATCCCCCCTGTGACAGGCTTCCATTCCTGCAGGCGGGGTGCCGCCGGCCTCTACCGTCGCTCTATAAAGAACGGGCGGCTGAGGCCGCCCGTGGCACCCGAATTTAATGGTTAAGAATCTCCTCTACTGTCGCCTCGCGCAAAGATGCTGGCCACGTACTGCAGGACATCGGTTGCCGATTCATCGTTGTAGCCAAAGTCCCGGATGAGCCGGCTCTTGACGATGTCGATCTTCTCCTGCGTGTCCGCGTCTACCACGTTGGAGACGAGACTGGTCAGTTTGATCGTGTCCTTCTGGTCCTCGAACAGCTTCATCTCCAGCGCCTTCTGAAGCCGTTCGTTCGTTCGGAAATCGAATTTCTTGCCGTCAAGCGACAAGGCACCGATGTAATTCATGATCTCCCGGCGGAAGTCGTCCTTTCGAGTTTCCGGGATGTCGATTCGTTCCTCGATCGACCTCATGAGTCGTTCGTCGGGCTCCTCATGCTCACCGGTGAACTTGTTCTTGACCCTCTCGTGCTGGGTGTAAGCCTTGACGTTGTCGATGTAGTTGGCACAGAGGCGGGTGAGCGCTTCCTCGTCGGCTGCGATCGCCCGTTGCACCTCGTTCTTGACGACGTCGGTGTACTCATCCTTCACGATGGAGATCAGTTCCCGATAGCGGTCGCGGATCGCCTCGTCGCCAACCAGCGAGTGATGCCGGAGACCGGATTCGAGCTCTTTGAGCACCATGAACGGATTGAGGCTCGTTGCAGCCGGGTTCACGACAAGAGCGTTGGAAATCTTGTCCTGAACATATCGCGGCGAAATGCCCTGCATGCCCTCGCGTTTGGCTTCCTTGCGGAGGCTGGTGACATTCTCGGTTGTAAAGCCCGGCAGACTCTTGCCGTTGTACAGCCTCATTTTCTGGAGCAGCGACAGGCCGTGATGGTTGGGTTCCTCAAGCCGGGTGAGCAGCGCCCACATCGCCGCGACTTCGAGCGTGTGTGGGGCAATGTGTTTGCCGCGGACGCGTTTTTCGTTGTAGTCCTTTTCGTAAATCCGAATCTCCTGATCGAGTTTTACGACGTAAGGCACGTCGATTTTGATCGTTCGATCGCGGAGTGCTTCCATGAATTCGTTGGACTGCAGCTTGCGGTATTCAGGCTCGTTCGTGTGCCCGATGATGACCGTGTCGATGTCCGTCTGAGCGAATTTCTTTGGCTTGATCTTGTGTTCCTGCGACGCGCCGAGCAGGTCGTAGAGGAACGCCACATCGAGCTTGAGCACCTCAATGAACTCAATCATACCTCGGTTGGCGACGTTGAATTCGCCATCGAAGTTGAACGCTCGCGGGTCGGAGTCGGAACCGTACTCGGCGATCTTCCGGTAGTTGATGTCGCCGGTGAGTTCCGTGGAGTCCTGATTCTTTTCGTCTTTCGGCTGAAACGTGCCGATGCCGATTCGATCCTGCTCAGACAGGACGAGTCTTCGCACCGCAACATCCTTCAAAACTCGCGTCCAGTCGCCGTTGTACTTTTCGAGCCGTTCGCGGAAGACGAATCGGCTGAGCGGGCAGATGTCTCCGCTGATACTGACCTGATGGTCGTCTTCAGGCCGGCCCTCGTTCATCCATGCGCAGATTTCCTCGCGATTGTCGGCGGGGATCAGCAGCAACGGCTCACCATTCATCGGGTCCCACGTGATTGAGCCGTCCTCTTCTTTCCAGCCGAACGCGTACATCGCTCCTTCGTCGGTACGGCTGTAACGTTCGAGGCCTTTCTTGAGCAGCCTGGCAATGGTGCTCTTGGAGCTGCCGACCGGTCCGTGCAGCAGCAGGACTCGTTTCTCGGCACCGTAATTCAGTGCGGCACTTTTGAACGTATTGACGAGTGCCATCAGCGGGCGCGTGAGCCCAAAAATCGCGTCGTTGCCATCTTCGACCGGATCGTCGAAAAAACGATACCGCGTCAGGTCGGACTTGCCGTCCTCTACGGTGTAGGTCCCATAACCGATCACCATGTCGTACATGCGCTGGTGAGCAGTCCGACTGACTTTGGGATTTTTCCGGACGATGTCGAGGTAGTCCTCGAAGGAACCTTCCCAGTTCTCTGCCTGGTAGGCATCCAGATTCTGCCGGCTGGCGATAGCGTCGAGTAATGAACGACCGTTGTTCATGGCACTCCATCCTTCCCTTGCGGAAGTGCTGTGCTCGTGCCGCACGGCTGAGTCGTACTCAAAGAACCGTAGCGGCGGTGAGTGATCGCTGGGCCGGCTGCCCGGATTGATGAACTGTCGCCAGAAAGAGCCAGAAGACTCGTGGCCCGGCCTTTCTGACAACTGTGCCCATCGAGCACAGTCGACTCAGCGGCCTTGGGATCCTTTCCCGGGGGGTGTCCACTTTTCGGCGAGGTCGATCTCTGAGATGCACGATTGGAAACAGCTCAAAAAGTCATTCACAAACGCGCAGCGGCGATTCTACGACCCCCTGCCGAAACGAGTAAATACCAATCCGAACCACCTCATTGATACGCATGAAGAAACGCTGAGTCCAAAAGAAAACCCGCCCGCGGAAAAGATTCCGCGGGCGGGCGCAGTGTGATTGTCGGGAAAGTCACGCGGCATCACGCAACTTTGAGAGCATGTCAATCGCCGCCTGGGCGTCTTCAAAACTGCCCACACGCTCCACAAACTCAAGCAGTGTGGCGACTTCCTCATCACTGAGTTCGTCGAGAATGTCCTGGGGGATTTCTTCGCTCATAACTGCGGATCCTGTGACAGAAGATCGAATTTCACCGTCAGGGATTATCGGCATCGTGGGAGGACGAAGTGCAGAGAAATACGCGCGCAAAAGAAAACGGGACGCGGCACCGGTGGCCACGTCCCGTCAACTTTCTGGCTCATTCACGTTGCATTCAAACAACATCCAGCGCCTGTGCCAGGTCGCCGATGATGTCGTTGACGTCTTCGGTTCCGATCGACAGCCGGACGAAGTCGGGTGTGACTCCCGTTGCGGCCTGCTCTGCTGGCGCGAGCTGCTGATGAGTTGTGCTGGACGGGTGAATGATCAGCGACTTGCTGTCTCCGACGTTGGCCAGGTGCGAGAACAGTTTCACGGAGTTGATCAGCTTGATGCCGTTGGCCTGCTGGACTTCCAGTGTGTCACCCTTGATGCCGAAACCGAAGACTGCTCCGCTACCGGCTGACAGATACTTCTTCGCGAGTGCGTACGAAGGGTGGGACTCCAGGCCGGCATAGTTGACCCACGAGACCTTTTCGTGCGACTCAAGGTATTGAGCAACAGCCATCGCATTCGACGTGTGGCGTTCCATGCGCAGGTGCAGAGTCTCCAGGCCCTGCAGGAACATCCAGGCGTTGAACGGGCTCATCGCCGCTCCGAGGTCGCGCAGTCCCTGGACGCGTGCCTTCAGGATGTAGGCCAGTTTCATCGGGCCGAGGGCTTCGTAGAACTTCAGACCGTGGTAGCTGGGGTCAGCCTCGGTCATTTCCGGGAACCGGCCGTTGTCCCAGGGAAAGTCGCCCTTCTCAATGATGGCTCCACCGATGCTCGTTCCGTGACCGCCGACGAACTTCGTGGTCGAGTGAACGATGATGTCCGCTCCGTGTTCGAACGGACGGCACAGGAACGGCGAGGCCAGCGTGTTGTCGACCATGACCGGCACGCCGGCTTCGTGAGCGATCGCCGAGATGGCCTCGAAGTCGGGCACGTCACAGCGCGGGTTCCCGATCGTTTCCAGGTAGACGCATTTCGTCTTGTCGTCGATCGCCGAGCGGAAAGCTTCCGGGTCGTCCTGGTTCACGAACTTTACGTTGATGCCCATCTTCGCAGACGGGGCGCGCACTCAGGGTAGTTTGCGGAAGATGGGTTAACGTGCGCTCGCTCGTGTCATGGGT